>NZ_LGRP01000007.1:0-293778 GCF_001636635.1 Paenibacillus sp. O199 | reverse complement strand
TTCATTTTAAAGTCAGGGATATAGTTCACAACCGGCACATCCAGATCGATCTTGTCTTCGTCAACCAGCTTCATCACAGCGGCTGTGAGCACCATTTTACTGGTTGAACCGATGCCATACATTGTATTAGAAGAAAGGGGGATACGGCCCTCCGGGTCGTTTTTGCCTACTTGTCCGGAGATCACGATCTCTCCCTCATCCATGAGTGCGTACTGCACACTTGTTGTACCGTATGTTTCGGTAAGGAGCTTGGCCTTCTCCATCACCGCTTTTTGGGTCATATTATACGTGAGGTTACTGGTGTTACTGTTTGCCGGTGCGGCGAGAGCATTCATTGGGGCTAACATGGTTAACACCAGGGTTACAGCGGCGAATGAAGTTCGTTTTTTTAGTGTCAATCTCATCTTCTCCTGTCTTATCTGTAGATTAGGTATCTCTGTGGTGGTACGTAAGTTAGTGTACTCTAGGACGGTGAACTGAATATGAATTGGGCCAGAATAAAATGGAAAAATACGGGTTGACAGAAAAATTCCTTACGTATACAATCGTATACATAAACAATTTGTATACAAATGTATACGAAGATGGAGGTGCTTCAAAAATGAGAGAAAGACATATAAATGTGAACGAACAACCTGATCGCCATGGAGAGCGGTCCAGACGGGGGCGTGGGGAAGAAGAGCGACAAGGTGAAGGTTCAAGACGTGGGAGAGGGCATGGAGAGCATCACGGAAAACGGGGCAATGGGGCACAAACGTTTCGCCGTGGAAGAATTTTAGTCTTTTTGGAACAAATGCAGAATCGAAGAGCTACGTTGGCCAGACAGCTTGGTCAGGAGGAGTTCCGGAATATTCATCAGATGATAAGTGGTGAACTGAAAGCCATTGATCAGGTCATTGATGAATACATCCAACTTTTTGAATTACAAAATGAAGAAGAAAGCCCTAATCAGGATCTGGAGAGTGAATAAGAATGGTTCGTCGTTTTTTCTCGTATTATCGTCCTTACAAAAAACTATTTTTAATTGATTTTGGTTGTGCAGTACTAGCTGGTCTGCTAGAGCTGGCATTTCCACTTGCTGTAAGCAAATTCATTAATGAGTTGCTGCCAGGTCAAGATTGGCCACTTATTATCCTCGCATGTATTGTCTTGCTGTCGATCTATGCGCTGAATACCGTCTTGAATTATGTCGTGACCTACTGGGGACATATGCTTGGCATTAACATTGAAACCAACATGCGTTCGAAGATGTTTGCTCATTTACAAAAGCTATCCTTCCGGTTTTTCGATAATCGCAAGACGGGTCATCTGATCGGTCACCTTACCAATGATCTCAACGATATTGGAGAGGTTGCTCACCATGGACCTGAGGATGTATTCATCGCGATTATGACTCTAATTGGATCTTTCTGGCTTATGGCGAACATTAATTTAGAGCTTGCACTGATCACCTTTGTCATTATTCCTATCATGGCCTGGGTCATTATCGTGTTTGGTGGTCGCATGACGAAGACCTATCGGCGCCTCTTCGGAGATGTGGGGAATTTCAATTCCCGTATCGAAGACAACGTAGGCGGAATTCGTGTCGTTCAATCGTTCGCTAACGAAGAGCATGAGAAAAAACTATTTTCCGTAGATAACGAGAACTTCCGTAAAACAAAGCTGCTTGCTTACAAAACGATGGCGAAGAGTATATCGGTCAGCTACATGATGATGCGTCTGGTTACTGTGTTCGTTATGATTAGCGGTGCCTGGTTCTTTATCGATGGCAGAATTGATATGGGTGATTTCATGGCATTCCTGCTGTTATCCAACATCTTCTTCCGTCCGATTGAGAAAATTAACGCCGTAATCGAAAGTTATCCTAAGGGTATTGCAGGATTCAAGCGTTATCTGGAAATCATTGATACCGAGCCGGAAATCGCTGATGCGAAAAATGCCGTTGAGCTAAAAAGCGTCCGTGGAGATATTCGTTTCGAAAATGTCTCGTTCGGTTATGAGGAAAATCGACGTATTCTGAATAATATCAGTTTGTCCATCAATCCAGGCGAAACCGTTGCTTTTGTGGGTCCTTCCGGTGCAGGTAAAACGACCATTTGCAGTCTGCTTCCACGGTTCTATGAAGTAGAGGAAGGTCGGATTACCGTTGATGGAGTTGATATTCGTGAGGTTCAGCTGGAATCTTTGCGCAAACATATCGGTATTGTTCAACAGGATGTATTTCTCTTCTCAGGCACAATTAAGGAAAATATCGCTTATGGCGATTTAACGGCAACAGACGAGCAAATCTGGGATGCAGCCCGTCGTGCATCTTTGGAAGAGTTGCTTCTTACTTTGCCAGAAGGGATTGATACGATCATTGGTGAGCGTGGTGTCAAACTTTCCGGAGGTCAGAAACAGCGCCTGTCCATTGCTCGGATGTTCCTGAAAAATCCACCGATTCTCATTCTGGACGAAGCAACGTCCGCTCTGGATACCGAAACCGAAGCATTAATCCAGAAGTCCTTGGCGGAACTGTCAGTGGGCAGAACAACCCTTGTTATTGCACACCGACTGACAACGATCAAGAATGCAGATCGCATCCTTGTAGTCAATGCGGATGGCATCGCAGAGCAGGGTAACCATGAGGAACTGGTCGCTGCCGGAGGCATATACAGCAGACTTCACCAGGTGCAATACAGCCATTCTTAATAGCCAAAAAACAAACCGTGCATTTGCGCGGTTTGTTTTTTTGTTTTTTTTGTTTTTCAATAAAGTGACATTCATTTGAACAATAAAGTTCATCAATATTATATATTGTTGACAACGTCCACTAAACTGATTATTATAATGTTGACAATGTCCACTAAAAGGGAGGGTTTCACATCGACTCTCAGCAAATAAATGCAGATATGTTGACTGAAATGCGGCGTTTTAACCGTTTTTATACCAATATACTCGGTGTACTCGATAAACATATCCTGGGAACGGGATACTCCTTCGCTGAAGCAAGGGTCATTATTGAAATTGGCATTCAAGGGGAGAGCATTGCGAACAATCTGGTGGATACACTGACCATTGATCGCAGCTACATGAGCCGAATTGTAAGTAAACTGACCCGAGAAGGGCTGCTGATGAAAGTGGATTCAGCTGCTGACAGCCGCGTTAGTTTGATTCGCCTGACTGAAAAAGGGCAGGAGCTTTACGGTGAGTTGAATGAACGTTCAGATCAGCAGATTGTGAAGTTAATGCAAGGTTTGGATGAGGAAGAGATCAGAGAAGTTTACGCTTCAATGATGAATATTCAGGATAAGTTGAACAAAAGAGCAGGAGAGACAAGACGATGATACGATTCGAATGTGATTACAACGAAGGCGCGCATGAGCGCATTTTGCAAAGACTGATTTCAACGAACATGGAACAAACGAGCGGTTACGGTAAAGATGCCCATTGTGATCGGGCGAGAAGCCTTATTCGACAAGCTTGTGAAAATGAACAGGCGGATGTGCATTTTTTGGTTGGTGGTACACAGACAAATACAACGGTTATTGCCTCCATTTTGCGTCCATACCAAGGCGTGATTGCAGCGACTTCGGGCCACATCGCGGTCCATGAGACGGGAGCGATCGAAGCCACAGGTCACAAAGTGATCACGGTACCAAGCGAAGATGGGAAGATCACGTCAGATCAGGTCAAAGCGGTCTATGATGCCCATTGGAATGATGCAGCACCTGAACATTGTGTCCAGCCCGGAATGGTTTACATATCCCAGCCTACTGAGAACGGTACGATGTACAGCAAGGCAGAGCTGCAAGCATTATTTAATGTGAGCCAACAGTGTGGTCTCCCGTTCTTTATTGATGGGGCACGTCTTGGGTATGCTCTTGCTTCCCGGAATTGTGATACGACTCTCGCTGATCTCGCCCGCCTATGTGATGTATTCTATATTGGCGGAACCAAGATCGGAGCATTGATGGGAGAAGCGGTAGTCATCCTGAATGACAAGCTTAAGCCAGATTTTCGTTATATGATCAAACAAAAAGGCGGCCTGCTTGCCAAAGGCAGATTGCTGGGCATTCAGTTTGAAACGCTGTTTGAAGATGGTCTGTATCTTGAAATTTCCCAGCATGCGGTGGACATGGCCATGTTGATTCATGATTCGCTTGTGGAGCAAGGTATTACTTTCCTATATGATTCACCAACCAATCAGCAATTTCCGATTCTGCCAGATGATCTGCTTCAGGATTTACGCAGCCGTTACTCGTTCACATTCTGGGAAAAGGTGTCCGATAAACACAGCGTCGTTCGTTTTTGTACCAGTTGGGCAACCCAGCGGGAAAATGTGGACTCACTGATTCGTGATATTTCCCATGCTCTGAACAAATTGAAAGCTTGTGTGTAATCATTAATCCCTAAAGATAGTACATCGGCGGAGTAAAACGCCAAAGAAGAAGTCGCCATGTTAATGGCGACTTCTTTTTTTGTTTACTGCTAAATGTTCCATGAATGTACTTCTAAAATTGAATCACGACCATTTGATGACAGGACCACTCCGGTATCGTGTAGGTCACAAGGCCGTTCACCTGACTGAATGGGAGACTAAGGTTCTGTGGCGCCAGATACACATCTTGTACTTGTTCGGCAGCCGCAACCGTCACCTCTGTATTGATAAGTGGAGGGATATCCTCGATAACTTCCACACCTTGTCCTCTACGTACTGGAGAGGCATACAGTAGATGATTCACCCAACGGTTCGAGTTCTTCTGAATCTGCAGCGTGGTAACCCCTTGGGCAGGTAGGTTGGTTATCAGCGACTTGTTGTTACTCAGTAAACGGTCCAATGCGTAACAGATGATTTCCTTGACAGCCAAGCTCCCCTTCGTCGCATAATCTTCAAAAACATTCCACGCGATATAGATTCCATCCTGACCTTCAGCCATGCCAGTTCCCGATTCCTGCAGATCAGAAGGGGTATGCTGGTGAGAGCAGAACGTGAACAAGTCACGGTTAAAATATGAATTTTCCTTACTGCCAAGTACGATGCCGTCTGTCGTGGGCACTGTGTTCTGTCCTTCGGTGTACATGACGAAAGAGGCTGTACGCAGCGAAGGAAGCTCGAAATTCGGACGGAAATAGGAGGGACGGAATGGGGAAACATCCTGATATTCTACACCCAAATCGAATTCAAAGCCCGTACCATCCGGTGAGAGTCCGGAACGGCCAGTGGCGAGAATTTTGCCGCCCCCGGCAAGAAAGGCTGTCAGTTTGGTTTTAATTGACTCTGTAATGCTAATGGCATCCGGCAAAATAACAACTTTATATTTGGATAGATCAGCCTGCAGATCTACTACATCGAAGAGATAGTGGCCTTCCAGCAAAACTCTTACAGCACCGGTATCGTGGTGTTTGTGCTGGTTATGAGGATCGCCTCCGGATTCCCATAAGGCTGCTTCCACTGACAGCAACGCGATATCGGCCATAGCGGTAGTATCTCGGCACCATTCTTCCTTTGCTTCTACCTCGCGGTAAGCTTCCCCGATCAACGAATACGTGGCAAGGTCCATCTGACCACCTGGATGCAGCTGATCTCCAATGGAGCAGCGTGCCCCGTTCGCAAGGCTCAGTGCAGTTTCATAACGCAGCGCGTTGGGGTGCTTGTATCCACCGAATTCGCCCCAAGAGGTATGGAATTTTCCGGTCATGCCGAGGAAATCCATGCCCAGTGTTTGCGCATAACGTGCAGAGAGTGGGAAGTGGTCGTACCCCCAGCCGCCCGTTGGTAGCGATTCCAACTCTAAATGGGTATTTACATGGGCGAGATCCCGCCGCCCTCGGTCGACGTGACTGCTGTTGTGGAACACTGGTAATCCGGGTTTCACTGCATGCACAGTCTCATTCATTCGATTAGCATAACGAGCATACGTCTGTTCCCACAGTTTTTTCATATCTTGAATGTTTCGTGGATCGGAGCCCTGTGAGCGAATCTCGGCAACACAATATTGACAATAACATTCCCTAACACCAACGATATCGAGGAAGATGCCGTCCGCATCATAATTCTTTACGACTTCCTCGACCTGTAGAGTGAGCACGTCAAGATAAGGGGTGTTCATGCAAAATTGATGATATCCCGGTGTCATGAAGTCGGCTGTCCAACTGATTTGCTCCTGCTGATTGCGGATGAGCCACTGAGGATGCTTGCGGGCGAGTCGCTCATCCAGGCCAGCAGAGAGATAGACCGGTGTCTTCACGCCTATCTCATGAGCAGCTTCAATCTGGGCACCCAGAAGATCGAAATTCAGATGTGGATGCATTTGATTGGCGGTTGTCGGGTGATAGGCCCAGCCATGATGGCACTTGGAGAAAATGGTGATGGAATCGACGTATCCAGTCTTAAGCATCTCCTGAAATTGCTGCTTCGAAAAATCACGGCCAATGCCTTCAATGGCTTCTGACGTATGAAAATCGAGATGAACTTGACGAAATTTCATGCTTGCATCCCCCTGGTCATTAAATGATAGAATCATATTATATCTACCACTCTAATCGATCATCAGCTCCGATACAGCTGACAATCACGACTATATATAGCACATTATCTACATTTTAAACAAAGGAGGGATCTCATGCTTGTACTTGAACTTCAAGTTCCGCCGTTTCCGCTATTAGCAGCCATTGGGCACACCGAATGGCAGCCGGGCATGCAGCATGCCCAGCGTAGCTTTGATGTGTTTGATCTTATTATTTGCGCCAAAGGAGAGCTGTACATGGAGGAAGATGGCCTCCGTTACGAGATTGCGGAAGGTATGATGCTGGTTCTTGAACCTGGCAAAGACCACCGTGGCTATAGACCAACGGATGTGCAGACGGAAGTATACTGGATTCATTTCCAGCTTCCCTCTGTGCAAAAGATGATTTTGAAAGAAAAGACGACTTGGGAGCAGCCTTTACTTCAACAAACAGACCAGGATATTGAGGCACCCCCAGGAGTCATTGAAATTCCCAAATTCGCCGGGGTGGATTTACGTAACCTGGAGCCGATAATGAAAGAAATGCTTGATCTGCACCATGTACTCACCCGTCAGCGCTCCTTCGAGCTGCATGTTCTGTTGGGCCAATTCCTGCTGCAGTTACAGAAGGGAATGAGACAGAACAGCCCGCAGGCTCGTTCCTATTTTCTAAGCGAGAAGGTGGCGACTTATCTTGGTCAACGTCTAGATCAGCCGTTTGATTCCGGACAGATGGTGCGTGATCTGCTTTATCATTTTGATTACCTGGCCCGCTGCCTGAAGCAGTGTACGGGGATGAGCCCGCTGCAATACAGGCATCACCTGCAAATGGAGAAGGCCAAGCGGTTATTGGCACATTCGGAGCTTCCGCTGAAGCGTATCGGCGAGTTGTGTGGACTGCAGGACCATAACTATTTTACTCGGTTGTTCAAACGTCAAACCTCCCTTACGCCTGGAGAGTACCGCAAGAAGCATCAGTTGTATTTCATGGAATAGACATGATCAAACGAAAAACCGCCCGAAAGGGCGGTGGATGATGACGTATTCAATGTCCTGAAATTTCAAATGCTCAAGCTTTAAAGTCCTCGCTTCGTACAGGACTAGCATTCGATAAGGCCTGCCGAAGACTATCCGCTCCATGCTCCTGGTAACTAGGAGTCCCCGGTTGTTGGCGCCACGATTCGTCCAAACCGCCGGCGTCTATGGCGTCAAATCCCAACTCTTCGACAAGTTGAAGTACAATTTTCTTTGTATCCGGATCATCACCAGCTACCGGGAGAGCAAGTCGATCCGGTGAGCCGGCAGGCAGTCCACGTTCAAGCAGATTAACAGCGGAAATCCCATTAAAGGCTTTGTTGACAGGATGTTTCAAGAATTGCTCGACCCAGCGGCTTTCAGGTAAGCCACCCTCGATCTCGGCAATAAAGCCGTCACGCTGACGGGGGTAATAGTTCCCGGTGTCAATAATGGCAGCACCAGGTGCAGTTTGGTCTAAGATACCATCAGGGAGATCCGGAATATTCTTTTGTGGAATCGTTACAATGACCAGCTCGGCTCCATGGGCGACGTCCGTTACTTCAAGCGGTTTTGCGCCTGTCTCTTCAGCTAGATCCGTCAAGGTATGAGGACCGCGCGAGTTAGCAATCGAGACATCATGACCAAGTTTGGTGAGACGACGGGTGAGATTGCCACCGATATTTCCCGTTCCAATAATTGCGATTTTCATTTATTCCGACTTCCTTTCCCGATTTAATATGGTATGACATCTTCACTGTAACAGAGAACAATAGAGCTGTAAACAACTTCTTGACTGAACGTTACAAATTACCTATACTAAGATTTATTATTTCGTTGAGAAGGGAGGAAATGAAGTGACCAGAGGTGGAAGACCACGAGAATTTAAGGATACGGCTGTGATTGACGCAGCCATGGATGCCTTTTGGTTGAACGGATACGAAGGGTGCTCTACTGAGGATCTATGTAAACAGACCGGTCTCGGGAAGGGCAGTTTATATAATGCGTTTGGTAGCAAACATGATTTATATGAAAAGGTACTCCAGCGTTACCATGAGGAAGGAATACGGGAGCAAAGCGAGATTTTACAGAGCCCCTTACCGTTGAAAGAAAGATTACGCGGCCTGCTGGAGTGGGGTGTACAGGAAGATTTCTCGGAATCAGGGCGAAGAGGCTGTCTCCTAATTAATGCAGCAATGGAACGGGCACGGGTTGATCCTATGGTTGAAAAAGTGGTGACACGGCATATCGGATTGTTGGAGGATGCACTTTGTGATCTGATGGAGCAGGGTGTCCAGACAGGAGAGATTACTTCAGGGAGACCAGCCAAAGAACTGGCAAGCCTGTTTCTAAGCAGCTATTACGGACTTCGCGTGCTTAACAGTTCTTCACAGAACCGTGATCTGGCAAAAAGTATTGTAGAAGGTACATTGGCAGCTATTTACTAGCCGGGTAATCCGGCACTTTTTTTGCATTAGTTTTGTACCGATCATTACAATAGTGTAGTTTTTAACTCATATGAAAAGGGGAATTGAAGATGCCATTGGCAATCTATGTGCTTAGCTTGGCTATTTTTTGTATGACTACCTCAGAATTTATGGTAGCTGGAATGATGAATACACTTGCGGGGGAATTTGGAGTATCTGTCTCGCAAGTAGGATATTTGATTACAGCCTTTTCAGCGGGGATGGTCGTAGGAGGTCCCTTACTAACCGCTGCTCTGCTGAATATGCCTAGGAAAAAAGCGTTCATTATGCTAACCGGACTGTTTCTCGCTGGACAGTTGCTTGGCGCGATCGCAGGTAGCTATGAGGTTATGATGGCCTCACGCATCATAGCAGGTGTTGCTTCCTCAGCTGCTTTTGGCGTATCAATCTCGATCTCTGCTTCGCTCGTGGAGGAAAACCAGCGGGGACGGGCGGTGTCGATAATCTTCGGGGGTCTTATGATTGCTACGGTTCTGGGTACACCTGCTGCAACGTGGGTGGCCGATGCTTATGGCTGGCGTTTCAGTTTTTGGGCGGTCGCCATTCTTGTTCTACTATCAGGAGTAACTGCATTGCGGTTGATCCCCGTATTATCCAGACCGGAGCCCACGAGTTTGCGTCATGAAATGAAATCTTTTCGCAATCGCAAGCTCTGGGCGGCTTACCTGACAAGTTTTCTTATTATAGGAGCCACATTTGCAGCATTCAGCTACTTTGCTCCAATTTTTACAGAGTTGACGGGCTTTTCAACGTCCGCGGTGCCACTATTGTTTGTTGTGTATGGAGCTGCTACGGTTGCTGGTAATCTGATCACTGGTCGACTGGCGGACCGATACACTATGCTGATTCTAACGATAGGGCTTGTTCTCTTGACGTTTGGTCTTCTGACATTCGCCATTGGCGTACATACAGCTGCCGTGGTTATTCCTGCCGTAATCATCATCGGGTTGGCCGGGGTTCCAATGAATCCGCCTATGGTCGCGCGAGTGATACGCGCGGGAGGAAGTGGTCTGATGGTGAACACCGTTCATACCGCGATCGTCACCTTTGGTGTAGTGGTAGGATCTTCTGTTGGTGGCTTGGCCATTAGTGCCGGTTACGGCCTGGTTGCGCCGATCTGGGTCGGGGTTGTGTTGGCTTTGGTAGGTGTAATTTCGCTGCTTCCGTATATGCGTGGAATCTTCAAAGTTAAGGTTGCAGATATGGATATAAAACATTAAAAACGTTTGATAAGCCGATTTGGCTTTCAGACTTTATGTTCAACAATATGAATAAAAGCAGCCCAGATACGATAAAAGTACTGGACTGCTTCTATTTTTTTGAAATGTGCCCCGGGACATTTCTTCGTATTATTTATAATACAAATGAATTACCCTAATAGATTATTCTTCTGAGATAAATCTTTTGCCAAGCCACAACATTCCGACGCTAATGATTAGAAAATATAAGGGCATTATCAGCAATGAACCGTTATGCAGAGCACCCATTCCCCATGTCGTAAGGCTTACCAGCAAGTAGTAGCCTAAGCTGAATATAGCACCTGCTGTGCCAATTACATCTTGAAAATGAACAAGCGCAAGACTTAGACAATTGGGCAAAGCAATACCTGCGCCAATCAACAGAACAAACATGGCAGTTAACATGCAGATGATTTGCAAAAGATTGGGCAGCATAGACAAGCTGCTTCCAAGGGTTAGGAGCAGAGCCCCGCTGGTCATGACCAGACAACCCAAACGAATAATCTTTTCCGGTGCGTAAACGGTCAATAATCTTTTGGAGATCATTGCACCGACCACCGATGCCAAGGCCACAATAATGCCCAGAAAACCATAAACGCCAGGCGACAGATCAAAGTGTTCAATGAAGATGAAGGGAGCTTCGGCATAATAACTGAATAAAACTCCGTTAATACCACCGATCAATACGCCAAACACCATTACGCGCGGCATGGCGAGCATCTTTTTAACAACCGGAAGTATAGCCACCTTGGATCGTAAAGAAACGTTCGTTGTCTCCGGCAGTTTAATAAAAGCATATATGAACAACAAAACGCTCATCAGTACTAACGCAAAGAATACCCATCTGAAGCCAAGGGCCTGATCAATCCAACCACCAATAAGGGGCCCAACTGCCGGCGTAAATGCAATGACAGCAGAGATTTGGGCAAACATCGCATGTCTTCGATCTCCCGATACACTTTCGCGAAGCATGGTTTGAGTGATAATTGAGCCAGTTGCGGCACCGAAAGCCTGTACGAAACGGCTGACGAGAAGCAACTGAATTGATTCCGAATAAAAGCACATCAAGCTTCCAATCCCATATATGATGAGACCGCCCAGCATTGCAGGTCTGCGACCAATCAAGTCGGACAGCCAGCCCCAGCAGAAAACGCCTAAGGCAAATCCTATAAAATAGATGCTTAACGTGAATTGTACGGAACTATTAGATACACCAAGTGCTGCTGCGATATCTGGCAGAGATGGAGTGTAGATGGTTTCGCTGATTTGTGGAAAAGCGATAAGAACAATCATTAAAAGCAAAGATGGTACAGCATATTTCTTCATTATATATTAGCCCTCCTACAAGCTTATACTCTGTTATGACAACAAGAATATGAGCCTAGCTAGGGAAAGGGGGGCATCATGATGGCGAGACGACTATAAATCATCATTTGTTGAATTACCTTTCATCATTATAAGAGTAGGAGGGTTTGACAATCATTGTTAATACTCGGCCTAGGTTAACATGCTTGATATGCCAAGTCAACCAGCTCTAGCTAATCGTACGATTAAGCAGTTTTGTCCCAAGCTCTGAACGTACTAGACTTGGAATTATGAAATTTAATGAAGCTAGCTATTCGCCAAATGGCAATATAGGACAGGGCAACTACATTATTCAGGAATCCAAGAGTCTTGGGATCAATGCCTGAGATGAACAAGAAGTCAAAGAATCGGATCGAGAAGATAACAATAATTAAAACATAAAGAGATACGTTTCTTTTATAATACATCTTGCCATCCGATTTCCGCTCGAATTGCGTCACCAGAATTAATGGGATCGACAGAATTGCACCTATAGCGATCGAACTGATCATTCTGCCTGATGTAAGCACCAATGTAGGGTCGAACAATTCAAACAAAGATGAAGAGATATAAAGGATCGGAATTAATAATTTCCGGCCTGATTCGTGCAATGGCTTCTTGCTGCCCTGGATAACGCCCCTTAAGATAAGCACGACAATTAATAATGAGATTGTTAAAGATATTGGATTCATGGTAAGCACCTCGTTTGTTTTTTGTGTAACCTAAGTATCGAGGATATTTAAAATTTATATCAGTGTACAAAGTAATTCGTTTAAGGTGACTTTTGTCATCTTCCCAAAACAAATAGGGCGACCTCTTCTCAATTGAATCCGGGAAAAAGTCGCCGCTTCAAAATCTTTTTTTATTGTCCATGTGACAGGGCTATGACCTCGGAAGGCACCTGTCGCTCAATTTGACGAAGTAGAACAACTTGACCGCTGCAATTTTTTACAGTTAGATCGTAACGGCCCTGATGGTGGCAACGGACAACTACTTGTTCGTTATAAGTTCCGTTGGCTGGTACATATCTCTTTTTTAGTGGTTTTTTTAGATATGTCCACTCATTCATTGCAGTGCTGGAGTGAGCTAAAAAATATCAAACGGTCGCATCATTTCGTAGTCTTCATGCTCAAGCATGTGACAATGCCATACATAACGCCCGGTAAAAGGTCCGAAACGAGCAATAATCGTTGTAACGTAACCGAAGGGGGTTGCTACAGTATCTTTTAATCCCATTTCATACGGATTAGGAGGAGTGGGGGGGCCTGTGAAAATAAGTTTTCCGGTTTTCTGAAAATGAGAAACATCAAAAGGTTGACGATCAAGAATTTGAAAATCAACCAAATGAATATGAATGGGGTGAGGGTCATCATCAATGATATTAATGATACGCCAGATTTCAATCGTATTTACTTCAATTCTTTCGGAAATTCGATCCATCCACATTTTTCCATCTAATAGATTTAAGGAGCGACCATATTGATCCTTCACTCTGACAAGTGTTAAATATCTTGTTCTCTTTGCCATACTTTTTGGGAGTCGTTCGAATGCTTCTAAATAAAATGGAAGTGAGCTGGTATCTATACTTTTTAATGGGACACTTATTCTGAATTGCATGATATCTATTGTTTCAGGGGACGCACTCTTGGTGACATTTTTGAGAATAATAGTTTGACCATAATATTGAGAAAAATCAATGATCACATCTATACGCTCGGCACTTAAAAGTACAAATTCGTTTATTCTTATTGTTGTCTCAAGAAAGCCGCTATCGGTTCCGAGTTGATAAAATGGTTGATTGGATTCCATTTTTAATGTAAGGATTCGACTATTGGATGCGTTTAAAATTCGAAAACGGTATTTTCTTGGTTCTACCTCCAAAAATGGATAAACCTTGCCGTTTATCAGAATGGTATCCGCATCAAAAGGAGGAACAAGGGAAGGATGAGGCAAGTTTGCATCGTTTTGATCCGGTTTGCTGGGGTAGTTTAGAGATCCGTCCGGATTGAAAGATCGGTCCACAATGAGTAGAGGGATTTCATATTTTCCTTTCGGAAGATTAAGGGATTGTTCATTTTGGTCTCGAATGAAATAAAATCCCGCGAGTCCTGCGTAGACGTTCAATCTTGTAATGCCTACTGTATGATCGTGGTACCATAACATTGTAGCTCGTTCAATATTTGGATACGTATAAACCTCTCGTTCAAACAAAGGTCCCGTTTGCTCAAAATTTCTCGTAAACCAAGCTTCGGGGTAGCCATCACTATGAGCTGGCGTTCTTCCTCCATGTAAATGCACAACGCTCCTACCCTCTGGAACAGTAATTTCCGAACCATGAATCGTAGTATCAACGGGAAGAAAGTGCTTATTGGGCAGGTCGTTCATCCATTTAACAAACACGGTTTCATTCTTCATCACTTCAAACGTAGGACCTGGAAATGTTCCGTCATAACCCCATAAACGGGTAGGCCCGAGGTCTCTATGCAGCTTCTGAGAAAACTCCTTCATAGTCACTTCGTAATAAGAACTATTACTGCTTCGCTTCCTAGGAGATAATGTGTTTGGAATAGGCAGTTCATCCACGAATTTTTGTAGTTTTATCTTGTCAGGCATAAGAATTGGGAGCCTCCCTACGGTTAGAATTACTATGTAATTTTATGATCTTGAACTTGTTCATTATGTTAGTTGTATATAACTATTGGGTATGCATTCTATTTGTATGTCATTTATACAAACGAGTAAAACGATAGTGATTTCCGCAATCTTTCACTATATGATAAAAGAAATGGATGATTTCAATGAAAGGGAGCGTCGCTTTGGATCGGAAAAGTGGAACAAACACTCTTGGAAGGGCTTTGGATATTTTATTTGCGTTATCTGAGGCGAATGGAACATTATCAGTTAGTGAGATCGCAGAAAAGGTCAGCATTCCAGAAAGCTCAACCTATCGTTTTTTGCAAACGCTTGAAAAGAACGGGATTGTGGAGCGTAGGGGCAAAAATCAGATCGGACTTGGTTTGCGTATTCTGGATTTAGCTCGTAGCTTGAATCAGCAAATTCATCGTGAGTTGTTGTCACTTGCATTGCCTATTATGATCAATCTGATGGAGTCTACACAGGAAACTTCGTTATTGTTCGTTAGAACTGGAAATGATGCTGTATGCATTCAACATGTGAAGGGCCGAGGTCTTATTCAATTTGTAATCGAAAACGGTAGACGTTTGCCTTTACATCAAGGCGCTTCTGGAAAAAGTATCCTGGCTTTTGAAAATGAGAAGACGATTGAGCAGGTTGTAGCGAATATTACAAACGATCGGAACCGATCGGAATTGATTGATAGTTTGAAAGCTGTCAAGGAACAGGGCTTCGCTTGTACTGAAGGAGAATATGATCCCGATGTATTTGCGATTGGAGCACCGGTATTGGATAGTCATGGTCTTGTCGTGGCAAGTCTATCTATTGCGGGTCCTTTATTTCGCGGGACGAAAGAGAGGATACCCGAAATGATTAATAGCGTTATGGAATCGTCCAAGCATCTCTCCAATCTACTTGGAGGGGAATAGAAGAAAATCACCGATCACAATTAATCCCGATAGAAATAGTGGAATTAATGATTGACAAAAGAATGTCCTTGGTAATATTATTGAAATAAGAAATTTAATTATCGCATGTTAATAATAAATGGCTGACCATAACAGTGGAGGTCTTGTTTTTCGCCCATTGGCGAGAAATAAGGCCTTCTTCTTTTTTAGCAAGAATTCGCAATAATAGTTAAATGATGACTGAAGGATGTAAAAAAATTTATTCGTTTATCCGAGTTAACAAATTTGTTTACTGTATTTTGGAGGGAGAGGAAGAACGATGACTGAAGCAGTGGCAGTTGAATTCCAGCATGTAAATAAAAATTATGGCTCTGGCAGTGTGCTGCATGATTTTAATCTTACGGTACCGAAAGGACAGATTGTAACAATTATAGGACCCTCGGGTTGCGGCAAAACTACACTGCTCAAAATGATCAATCGTCTTGAGGAACCGAGTCAGGGAAAGGTTCTTGTTGAAGGGCGAGACGTAGGAGCCGCAGATGCAGTCCAACTTCGACGCGATATCGGATATGTAATTCAACAGATTGGACTGTTTCCACATATGACTATTGAAGAGAATATTGGCATTGTTCCGAGGCTTAAGGGAGCGAGAAAGGAAGAACGAAAAGAGAGGGTTGATCTATTACTGAACCTGATCGGTCTCCCAGCTGAACAATATAGCAAACGTTATCCCCATGAGCTTAGTGGCGGGCAGCAGCAACGGATCGGAGTAGCCCGTGCATTGGCGTCAGACCCTTCCATTATTTTAATGGACGAACCCTTTAGCGCACTTGATCCCATCAGCCGAGTCCAGCTTCAAAAAGAACTGATCCAGCTGAATCAGCGGCTGCATAAAACGATAATTTTTGTCACCCACGACATTGAAGAAGCGCTGAAGATCGCTGATCGGATTATTCTACTGAAGGAGGGTGAGGTAATTCAGAACAGTACACCTGCGGAGCTGCTGGCCCATCCGGCAAACGACTTTGTGATCGAATTTATCGGCCAGGAGAGGTTTCGTCCTTCTTTTCCAAGTGGGATGGCACAGCATATTATGATTGACGGTATCTCGATAAGTAATATTTCAACAATCTCAGAGGCACTTGAACTCCTGCGCTTGAATCAGGCTGATGCTCTTGCTGTGACCGGGAATTGGGGAGAACTGCTGGGTATTGTAGGAATCGAAGAAATCAGCGAACATCTGCAGCATGACAGCAAAATGAAGGTCGGTGATATTGTGAAAAATGGGACCCGCGCCCTCTTTGAGAACACACCGATCTCTGATGTATTCGAACTGATGCAAAGTCAACGAATATTGCCTGTCGTGGATGATCAGAACCGTTTAATCGGTACGGTAACCCGTTCAGGTGTTATTGAAGCCATTGGTCGACACTTTCACCGAGAGGAGACCAGTGCATGAACCATATATGGGATACGTTAGCTGCTGACTGGCCGATGATCGTTGAGAAAATGGGAGAGCACATGTATCTGTCCCTCATTTCCGTCCTCATGGCGGGAATCATTGCAATACCCCTTGGTATTTATCTGACCAGCCGCAAGCGGATGGCGGATACAATCATTACTGTAGTCTCTGCCATCCAGACCATTCCAAGTCTGGCGTTGTTCGGATTCATGATTCCGCTGGTAGGCATCGGCACAACACCTGCCATTATTGCATTGACCTTATATGCCGTGCTTCCGATGCTCCAGAACACCTATGTCGGTATTAATGGAGTTCATCCTTCTCTGATTGAGGCAGGAACCGGGATGGGCATGACCAAATGGCAGATGATGAAGATGATTCAGCTTCCGATTGCGCGTAGTGTCATCATGGCCGGCGTAAGACTCGTCGCGGTGCAAACGATAAGTCTTACGACAATTGCGACCTATATTGCCGCAGGAGGACTGGGAGATATCATCACAAGAGGCATTGCCATGATCAATACGGTTACCATTATGGAAGGGGCCATCCCCGTCTCGCTGCTGGTAATCTCCGTTAACTTCATTTTGCTGCTTCTTAACAGGGCACTTACCCCAAAGGGGTTGCGGCATTTGAATAAATTTTAAGCTTTTACCTAGGGAGAGGGGCACCAATCATGACAACCACCAACAAAAAAAGATGGAATGTAACCAAAGGAGGCAGGCTACTTATCACCCTTGGGCTGGTGTTGACAACCGTGCTGACAGCAGTGGGGTGCTCGAATTCCAATGCGTCCGGGCGTAACGATACCATCGTACTGGCCACGAAAGGATTCGCAGAGTCTGATATTTTGGCCAACGCCTTCAAACTCTTGGTTGAGAATGACACGAAGCTGAAGACAGAGATTAAGAAGCTGGACAACACACTGCTCTGGAATGCCATTGACTCAGGGGATGTGGATGCCTATGTAGAGTACAGCGGGACGGCCTTGATCAATATTTTGAAGCAGGAACCAGAATTTGATGCAGATAAAGCATTTAAAACAGTCGTAACCCAACTCAAGGAAAAGAACAAATTGATTGCGCTAGACCCCCTAGGGTTCAACAATACCTATGTCTTTACAGTACGTAGAGAAACCGCTGAGAAGTATGGGCTAAAGACAGCTTCTCAACTTGCTGAGAAATCAGGTGAACTGGTTTTTGGAGCCAGTGAGGAGTTTCTGAATCGCCCAGATGCCTGGCCTTATGTAGAGAGCATATACAAACCAAAGTTCAAGGAGACAAAGTCCATTCAGGACCCTTCCTTGCAGTATCAGGCGATAAAGCAAAAGCTGATTGATGTGAAGCTCTCGTATTCAACGGACAGCCAAATCCTGGCCAATGACCTCGTAGCGTTGGAGGATGACAAGCATGTGTTTATTCCGTATGATGCATTTCCAGTGGTTCGTGAGCAGACGCTGGATGAACATCCCGAGTTGAAAGAAGTCCTCAACAAGTTGGCAGGAAAACTGGATGAGAAGGCAATGCAAAAGTTGAATGCAGAGGTGGAACAGGATCAGAAACCGGCACTTGATGTTGCGAGGGACTGGCTGAAAGCCCAAGGGCTAATCAAGTGAATTTCTACATGATGGATCAATAATTAATGGTAATTACGTTGTCTAACAACGAGTTAATAAGAGAGGGTGACGCATTGTGAGTAATGATAAACGGCAGCTTGCGCTGGGGGCAATGATGTTTTTTCCGGCGGGTGAGCATATTTCAAGTTGGAGACATCCCGGGTCTGAAACAGAGGGACTCCTTGATTTCAATTATTACAAAAGAATTGCGCAGACGGCGGAGCGTGGAAGATTCGACATGTTCTTCTACGCCGATGAACTGTACGTCTGGGATCGATTCGAATCCGGTATTAGCCATGCCAATAGCATTCGGCCGGAGCCGTTCACACTGCTTTCCGCTTTGGCGGCGGTAACGTCTCATATTGGTTTGGCGGCGACCATCTCGACGACCTATAACGATCCGTATCATATTGCCCGGAAGCTGGCGACGCTGGATCATTTCAGTGGCGGGCGAGCCGCGTGGAATATTGTGACGTCTCAGACGGACGAAGAGGCCCGGAACTTCGGTAAGGAACGCCATCTGCAGCATGAGCTGCGATATGAACGTGCGAAAGAATTTGTAGAGGCAACGCAAGGACTTTGGGACAGTTGGGAAGAGGATGCACTGCTGTTCGACAAGGAAAATGGGTACTTTGCAGACAAGAACAAGCTGCACAATCTGGATTACGAAGGTACTCATTTTAAAGTAAAAGGACCCCTTAATATCTCCCGTCCACCACAAGGGTATCCTGTTTTGATCCAAGCCGGAGCTTCGGAAGCCGGTAAAGAGGTAGCCGCGGCAACGGCCGAAATTGTATTTGCCCCTGGTGGCACATTCGCAGAAGGGAAAGCGCTGTATGAAGACATCAAGGGAAGGCTTTCCAAATATGGACGTTCCCCCGATGAGATCAAGATATTGCCTGCCTTGATGCCCATTATTGGTGCTACTGCGGAAGAGGCAGCAGAGCAGCTTGCTATTGTGGAGAATCTTACTCCAGACCGACTGGCTTTGGACTTGCTATCACATTACATCGGGGTAGACGTTTCCGGCTATCCGCTGCATGAACCGCTGCCTTTTCTACCTGAAGTAGAAGGCTTTAACCAGAGTAAAAGTGGTTTACAACGTATCCGACGTATCCTCAAGGAAGAAGATTTGACGCTGATTCAGCTTGCCAAACGGATTGTAAGCAAACGGGCTTTTGCCGGAACTCCCGAGCAGATTGCCGATCATATTGAGGAATGGTTCAACAATGGTGCTGCGGATGGATTCAATATTGCCTTTACTCACCTTCCTGGTGCTCTGGATGATTTTGTAGCAGAGGTAGTGCCCATTCTTCAGCGTAGAGGTTTGTTGCGCCTAGAATATGAAGGAACTACACTGAGGGACCATTTTGGACTCAGCAAACCAGAGAACCGCTATTCACAAGAAAAGATTACTTTAGGAACGGCAGAAAGATAACTCAACGAGGAAGTACAAATAGCTCTAATGTGATGATTTAGCAGGAGAAGGAAAGCGAGGAGTGACTGTGAAAAAGATTGTTGCCGAACGAGGCGGCGTGCTGCGATGCAAAGGCTGGCGTCAGGAAGCACTACTGCGCATGCTGGAGAACGTGCTCGAGAACGGTGAGAACCAGAAGGAGCTGATCGTCTATGCCTCCCTTGGAAAGGCCGCCCGTAACTGGCCTTCCTATCTGGCAATTGTCGATACCCTAAAGCAATTAGAGGAAGACGAAACACTGGTCATTCAGTCAGGCAAACCGATTGGTGTATTCAGAACCCATCGGCAAGCACCACTTGTCGTAATGGCTAACTGCAATCTGGTCGGCCGATGGGCAACCAGTGAGAATTTCTATGAGTTGCAAGATAAAGGACTGATCATTTGGGGCGGCCTTACTGCGGCTGCTTGGCAATACATCGGATCACAGGGTGTCATACAGGGAACCTATGAAATCTTCCAAAGTATCGCAAGGCTGCACTTCGGCGGCGATTTGCGAGGACGTTTCATTCTAACCGCTGGATTGGGCGGTATGGGGGGCGCGCAGCCTTTAGCAGGTTATATGGCTAATGCGGCAATCCTTTGTGTAGAGGTTGCGGAGGAGAGAATAGACAAACGAATTGCTGCCGGTTATTTACAGCGAAAGACAGATAGCCTGGATGAAGCATTACTATGGATTAATGAAGCTGTAAGCAGCGGCACAAGCCTGTCCGTTGGACTGCTCGGAAATGCTGCGGATGTTTATCCAGAACTGCTTCGGAGGGGTGTCCAGCCGGATATTGTGACTGACCAAACATCTGCACATGATTTGTTATACGGCTATATTCCAAGCGGATACTCACCTGCATCCGCTGGTGTGGCACGACGAGAACATCCGACGGAGCTTCAAGCCGCTGCCGGAGCTTCAATTGCGAATGAAGTAAAGGCGATGTTGGAATTCAAACAACGGGGCGCGGTTGTTTTTGACAATGGTAACAATATCCGTTCACAAGCAGTGCAATATGGAGTTACGAATGCTTTTGAGATCGATATATTTACGGAAGCTTTTCTTCGTCCCCTTTTTGCGCGGGCTATCGGTCCTTTCCGCTGGATCGCTCTTAGCGGCGAGGCAGAGGATATACGAATCATTGACGATTATATCCTGAAAGAATTTAGTGATAATGACATCGTATCCAATTGGATCAAACTCGCGAATACGTATGTGCCGTTTGAGGGATTGCCGGCCCGTATAGGCTGGTTTGGGCATAAAGACCGCAGCAAGCTGGCACTCGCGGTTAACCAATTGGTTCGAGAAGGAAAACTTGCAGGACCAGTCGCCTTCTCCCGAGATCATCTGGATGCAGCAGCTATGGCTCATCCCAACATTATGACCGAGCGAATGAAAGACGGAAGCGATGCGATTTCGGACTGGCCGTTGTTGAATGCCATGCTCAATTGTGCATCCATGGCTGATCTGGTGGCGATTCATTCTGGCGGAGGGGGCTACTCTGGTTATATGACAAGTGCGGGAGTCACCATTGTAGCCGACGGATCAGAGGCAAGTGATGCACGTCTTCGTACAGCGCTTGACAATGATACTGGTCTTGGCGTACTCCGATATGCGGATGCCGGTTATGAGCAATCGTTGGCCGAGGTTAAAACAAAGGGGATTGCCCGAATTGATACCCATCAATATGAAACCATTTCATCCACTGTAAAATAACATCGGGAAATGGTTCAACGAAATTTTCATCTAGGAGGAGATTTTATGCGGGAATTAACAAGAGATGATGTAAACGCTGCTGTCAAAGGCGGCTCTGTATTTGCCAGCGGCGGCGGAGGCTGGGTGGATCATGGACTGGAGATTGGACACGCGGCACTGAGTATCGGACGACCGAAGCTCCTGTCGGTAGATGAACTGCCGGATGACGCCATTATATTGACATGTACCGCAATTGGGGCACCTGCCGGACGAGACTGGCAAATGCTTGGAAAGGACTACATTAAGGCTGTTCAGCTAATCATTGAAAACTATGATGGCAAAATAGCCGGGGTCATGACTCCGCAGAATGGCATGTCCAGCACCATTAACGGTTGGCTGCCAGCAGCAGCCCTTGGTCTTGCTGTTATTGATGCTACTGGAGATATCCGCGCACATCCAACTGGCAAGATGGGCTCACTTGGCCTCGCGTCTTCTATTGATTACGAGACGATACAAGCAGTGGCTGGCGGTAAACCAGAGATTGGCAGCTACATGGAACTTGTGGTTAAGGGAACTCCGGCACGGACCTCCAATATACTGCGTACTGCTTCGGACATGGCGGGTGGGTTTATTGCTGCCGCACGGCACCCGCTCCCGATCAAACATATTAAGAAGCACGCTGCGATCGGTGGCATCTCGATAGCGATTGAGTTGGGCCGTGTCATTATGGAGGCAGAGCCGGATGGTCCGGAAGCGGTGCTAGAGGCCGTGGTACACAAGACCAATGGAAGAATCCTCGGCAGAGGGACGGTGACGACAAAAAATGTTCATTATTCAGGTGCTTTCGATGTGGGTACGATCGAAGTATCCATCCCCAACCGTAGGCTTACACTTCATGTGATGAATGAATATATGGCTGTTGAGGACGATGAAGGTACACGCCTGACCACGTTCCCGGACGTAATTACTACGTTTGACCTGAAGAAGGGTCTGCCTGTGAGTGTAGGAGATGTTGAAGAGGGTATGGAAATAGCGGTCTTCGCCATTGATAAATCCAAGGTACCACTGAGTTCCAGTGTAAAGGACCCCACCGTATATCCCGAGGTGGAAGAAATGCTGGGCATCGATTTGCAGAGCTATGCTTTTGACAAGGAGAAAACAATCTATGCTTGAGGAGAGCATTCTCTTGCTCAGCTCTAACCAAATTGTATTGGACGGAAGCCGCATGACCATTGAGGATGTGGAGAGTGTGGCTCGTTCGCGGAGATCCGTAGTGATTGCAGATGAAGCCTGGGAACGACTAGTCTCTGCACGTAAAGTAATTTATGAACTAGCTGCAGAAGGCGTTCCTGTCTATGGACTGAATCGTGGAGTAGGCTGGAATAAGGACAAGGTCATCGGAGATGATTATTTTGAAGATTATAACCGGAATTTATTGTTATCTCACAGTGCTGGGGTGAAGCCGGAGGCTACAGAAGATGTCGTTCGTGCTGTGATGCTTGCCCGGTTAAATAGCCTGCTTGCAGGAGCTACCGGTGCTCAGCCCGATATTGCCAAACGTTATGCAGATTTTCTCAATATGGGTATTCACCCGGTTCTACCGCTTCGCGGATCTGTGGGTGCGGCGGATATTACCTCGATTTCGCATATCGGTCTGGCCATGATTGGTAAAGGTGAAGTGAACATGGCAGGCAATCGGATAGCAGCGAGCGATGCGTTAATGGTAATGAGTTTGGAACCCCTGCGCCTTGGCCCCAAGGACGGTCTGGCTATCGTCAGTTCCAATGCTCTCTCAGCCGGAAACGGAGCACTGGCGCTCTTCGACATCCAAGAATTACTGGATACCGCAGACTCTGTATACGCGCTGTCTTTGGAAGCCATCCGGGGAAATATTAGTCCGTTGGATGAAGCGGTTCATCTCAAGCGTCCTTTTCCAGGGCAGTTAAAGAGCCTGGCCATGGTCCGGCGTAGTCTGCGTGGCAGCGGACTCTGGAATGGTTTTAATCCTGATTCGCTGCAAGACCCGCTGAGCTTCCGTGACGCTTGCCAGATTCATGGTGCGGCAAGAGATGCTTATGCCTATGCGCGCCAGCAGCTTGAAGTTCATCTCAATAGCTCGGACGATAACCCCTGTGTGCTGACAGAAGAGCGGAGAATCTTGTCCTGCGCCAATTATGATCCCATAACATGGACATTAGGCTTCGAGATGCTTGGAAGTGCGCTGCATCATGTATCCAAAAGTTCATGCTATCGCATGATCAAGCTGGGTGACCCGGACTTTACAGGGTTAAGCCGTTTCTTAACTGCTGATTCGAGCCGCTCCGTCGGTTTCTGCACGGTTCAGAAAACAGCAACCTCACTGGATGCAGAAATTCGTCATTTGAGTAATCCCGTTTCATCTGATTATTTCTCACTCGCGGGAGACATGGAGGATCATGCTGCCAATTCTCCTTACGTTGTAAGCAAGGTAAGAGAGATTGTTGATCGTGTTACTTATATTTTGGCGATTGAAGCGCTCCATGCTGCTCAAGCTATTGATCTGCGTATGGATATGACTCTGGGTGAGGGGACAAGAGCAGGTTATGAACTGTTGCGTTCCGAGGTTCCTTTTTTGTCTGAAGACCGTAATCAAACCATAGATATAGAGCGTGCTTACCTTCTGCTTAAGGAAGGGAAATGGCTGAAAGCAGTTCGTGGGAAGATGAATTAATTCTCTCAATAATGATGGAAAGAGGAGGAAGTTACAATGGCACATGTTGATCCCCAGTGGTCTTTACGGGACCATTCCCATGAGGGCTGGCAAATTCGTGCGGAGGTCAGTCCAAAGTGGATTCGCGTAAAATTTGACGGGCAGTTTATCGCAGACAGCAAGGAAGTTCTCGTTGTTACCGAAACAGGTAGACTCCCCGTTTATTATTTTCCGAAGAAAGATGTGAACCTTGACGTATTCATACCTTCAGAAAAGCTGGTGAATGATCCGTATAAAGGAAATCAATTGTTTTGGCATATTAGCAGCGGTGGACGTACGGTAGAGAATGCGGTATGGAGCTATTCGGGTGTGCAACAGGAAGAGGTCTATTTGCAGAATCATTATTCTTTTTCATGGAACAAAGTAGATGCCTGGTATGAAGAAGAGGAAGAAGTATTCGTTCATGCGCGGGACCCGTATTCTAGGGTGGATGCGATTCCAGCCTCACGTCATGTTCAAATCGAGTTAGATGGAGTAATTGTTGCTGATAGCAAGCGACCTGTGATTCTCTATGAGACAGGATTGACCCCGCGTTATTATCTTCATCAGGAGGATGTGCGCCTTGATTTGTTGAAGCCCGTTGATTTAACCACAACTTGCCCTTATAAAGGGATTGCCAGCTATTGGACTGCTTCAGTTAATGGAAGAGAATACAATAATCTTGTTTGGAGCTATAAGGACCCATTACCAGAAGTTCATGAAGTTGAAGGACTGTTATGCTTTTATCATGAGTCAGTGGATGCGCTCTATGTGGATGGGGTAAAGTGGTCCCTATCTGCTGATGATCGCCTTCCTTACCGCAATTTAGGATGGGGGGTAAAGTGAAATGGTAAATCATCTGGATTCATCTATTGCCTGCTCTCTGCGTCAGGAAGATAAACTAATGTTGAAGGCAGATCTAAATCCGCGCCGGGTTCACATCACGTTTGCTGGTGAGACTATTGCGGACAGCACACGTGTTATTACACTTCATGAGCGCGGCAAGCTACCGGTTTATTATTTTCCACAAGTAGATGTGTCGCAACAATTTCTGGTGAAGACCGAGTTGCAGACCCACTGCCCTATTAAAGGGGATGCTTCTTACTGGACCATTCAAGTGGGTGAGCGTATTTCTGAAAATGCAGTCTGGGGTTATGAGAATCCACTTAAGGACATCGAGTCGATCAAAGGTTTTGTGGCTTTCTATTGGAACAAGGTGGACGCCTGGTATGAAGAAGAAGAGCAGATCTTCGTCCACCCGCGTGACCCATACAAGCGAGTTGATGCGATCCAAAGTTCCCGCCATGTTCAGATCGTTCTAGATGGCATCAAGCTTGCAGATAGCCGCCGCCCGATGATTGTATTTGAAACGGGCGTCCCCGTTCGCTATTATCTTCCGATTGAAGACGTGGATCAGAATGTGCTCACCGCAAATGACAAGCATACATCCTGCCCTTATAAAGGTGATGCATCCTACTGGACGGCTGTTCTCAATGGACAGACCTATGAGAATATCGTGTGGAGCTATCTAAATCCAATTCCTGAAATTCCAAAGATTGCTGGATTGATGTCGTTTTATAATGAGCAAGTCGATGTCTATGTGGATGGCGAGTTACAGCCCAAACCAAAATGGTACTATTCTGCACTTGAATTCTTTAATGAAACTGAAGTAACTGTCAGAAGACAATGATGAGTGTGTGATGGGGGACTCTATCTGCTGCATAAGCGGATAGCGCCCTTTTTTTGATGATTGGCTCAAAAGCCTTGTCAATACACAACGATTTGAATACCTTATGACATAACACAAAAGAGGAGGAGATTACATGAGTGAAGTAGGATATGGAAATGTTGGAGGTCTTGGTGGATACGGTGGTTTCACATCCATCGGTGCAATCCTTGTTCTGTTCATCTTGTTGGTCATCATCTCTAAAGCGTTCCTGGTTTAATTCCTTTACCTTATGAACAACTCTGCTGGCATTCCGCTGGCAGAGTCTTTTTGTCATGATTACAATTTGAAAGCGTTTGACATATAGAATTATCAATCTATAATTATGGAGTTATGCATTCAACATAGAATGGATGAAGTTAAGGAGAATAGGTTGGAATGACACTTAAAAAAAGGATCTTTTTGCTGTTTTTTCTCAGTGCGTTTATTCCCTTCATTAGTATATTTGCAATTTCCTACTACACCATTGATTCCATTTTTGCGAACAAGATCGATGATGGCATTCGGAGCAATTTACAGCAGGTGACTTCCTCACTGGAGAATTCGATCACCAACCTGAATCATGTTACTCAGCAATTGTCTTACAGTGGTACATTAGGTAAAAAGTTGGATGAGGTGTTGAAACCATCCTCCAATATATTTGAATTGATTGAAACGCGGGATGAATTAAAGAGCGAATTAAATGTCGTAACGTTTACCAACCCGAATATAGGTTTGACATTGTATTATTTTCAGAAGGATGGCTCCACACAGTTCGGAAACTTTCCCATAAAGGACCGTTTTTCACCCGAATCTTTGCCTGTGCTCTCCAAAGCATATGGGATCACCTACTATGGTCCTCATGTCAGTATGAACCGGTTTGATGATCAACTCGTCTTATCCGCCATGCGGAAGGTAAAATTACCCCAGAGGGACGATGCTTATATTTACGTTGAATCCGGTTTTCACCTTGCGCAGGATATATTGGGTTACAATCAGTACAAAGGAGATTTATCCCACTTGATCCTCGATGGAGAGGGAAACATTGTGTATAGTGAGATTCCCGAAGCGATGAAAGTCGGTGAGAATTTTTCCAGCTTATCGAATGGTACAGCATCGGACGGAATAGCTCGCGGTCATCATTGGTTCAGACAGGACTCCACTCAGAACTGGAGCGTTGTGTCGGTGATCTCGCAGGCCAAGTATCAACAGGAGAAAAACCAATGGTTGCTTCAAATATTACTGGTCGCTTTATTTTTCCTTGGCTTTACGGTATTTCTGGCTTGGTTGCTGTGGAAGATGGTTTATAAACCCCTCGGTCTGTTCCATTCGCAAATCAACGGAATGTCTCAAAATCCACAAACGGCAGGCAGTCAGACCCGTACGCAAATTCCCGAATTTGATTTTCTGTTAGGCGAATTCTCGAATATGCAGCATCAAATCGGTGACCTCTTTAAAGAGGTGCAGCAGAAAGAGAAAATTCGTGCAGATCTTGAAGTGGAAAAGCTGCTGTACCAGATCAATCCTCATTTTTTGATGAATACGCTGGATACGGTCCACTGGCTGGCGGTAATGAATGGACAAGGGGAGATCGACAAGCTGGTGCAGTCCCTGAATAAGCTGTTGTATTACAATTTAGGTAAATTGGGACAGGTTTCCACAATGGAAGAAGAGATTGATGCGCTTAGACAGTACTTGACCCTGCAGCAAATCCGCTATGATTTTGAATTTGATGTGCGTATTTCCGCAGATGAGCAAGTGCTTCAGATACCTGTACCTCGTTTTATACTACAACCGTTGGTTGAAAATTCACTTTATCACGGACTGAGCGACGAAGGTTTTATTCAAATTGAAGTCACACGCAAAGAAACGCTAAACATTATGATTCAGGATAACGGAGCAGGCATGACGGAGGAAGCGATTGAAAGACTTCTGAACAACCGTGTAGCTGAACATCAAAAAGTAGGGATGGGCATTGGGCTCAATTACGTTCACCGCATGTTAAAAGCACAATACGGTGATCAAGCTCAACTGGTGATTGAGAGTGAATTGGGAACAGGGACAAGCATATTGCTTATACTTCCGATCAAAGGAGAAGATATCTCGGCATGATTAAGGTATTGATTGTGGATGACGATAAATTGGTACGAAAAGGAATAAGCTCCGCGATGCCGTGGAACGAGTTCGGCATGGAGGTAGTTGGAGAAGCAAGTAACGGGGCTAAGGCATTGGATTTTCTGGAATCCAACTCGGTAGATCTGATGTTAACGGATCTGGCGATGCCGGTGATGTCTGGCATTGAACTGATGCGCGCTGCAAGGCAGCTCTACCCGGAACTTCATATTGTCGTGCTTACTCTTCATCAGGATTTTGATTATATCCAGGAAGCACTTAGGCTGGGAGCGATCGATTATATAGCCAAAGTTCAGCTCGAGAAGGAGCAGTTCGAACATGTGTTGAATCGAATACATACCCGGATTGGTGAGCTCGCGAATACAAGACGAAAGCTGCCGCAGCTTGGTGAAACTAATATCCATTACCGTAAAGTGTATGCTCTGGTTTCACTGGACCGAAAGTCCGGACAGAATTGGCCCATTGGACTCGAATCCAATGTAGACGAGGTCCTATTTGAAGTGGAACGGAACAGCTGGATGTGGGCGGCATCCCTGAATGGAGAGGATCAGCTATTCGATAGATTGAAGGGATACTTGGATCAAATTCCCCAAGGAGCCCTACTGGTGTTGTCTGATGTTCAAGAACGGACATGGTCGCAAATTCAAAACTGGATTATAAACTATACAGAAACGTCCTTATTTTATGCGTATGAACCCCAAGATCCGGTTATTGCCGTTTCCTTGAATGAACAAGACACTTCTCCAACAGAACCTCAGGATGAGGACATGGATCGAATTAAGCGAAGTTGGTTTCTATCTCCGTGGACGCATAACGACAATTTTTATAACCAGCTTGTTGAAGAGTTTAAATCCCTAAGGCTGCAAAAAGGGCAATTGATGGGATTACTGTATTCCCTGGTCATGGAGTGGAACCATCTTTTTGCCCAGACTACGCTGGGCAGAATCTCAATGATCCATTCTTTTCAATCCTGGTACGAAGTGGAACAGTGGATCAAGCAGACCTCTGAGAGTATTCGAAAGGCGGATGAACAGACTTCGTATTCTCAGGAAATGATAGATGGTGTGAAAAAAGCCGTGATGATTATGCAAAATGATTTGGATCAGGCTTTTACAGCTTCAGGGCTGTCCCAGCAACTCAACATTAGTCGAAGTTATTTCAGCCAATGCTTCAAGGACATCATGGGAAAAACCTTTAATGATTATTCCCGATATATCCGAATGGAGAAGTCGAAAGAGTATTTATTGAACACAAACAACACGATTTTCTGGATTGCAGAGCGGGTGGGTTATACGGATGAGAAATATTTCAGCCGAATCTTTCGCGAACTGACAGGTGTGCTGCCTAGTGAATATCGACAATTAGGCAGAGCGGACAAATAGTGTACGCTCCACATAACCGACTGACAATCCGGTGAAAGAAGGGAAAGCAATGATCAAGAAGATGGCTGCGTGTGTTGTTGTCGTTAGCTTGATTGCAGGTATCGTATTTTTCAGTATTTCTTACTTTCGGGAATCGCCAATTGGACCAGCAACAACCATACCTGACACAGCTGCCACCGATCCATTTGGCAAATATGAACATCCCGTTTCCATTCGGTTGGGATATGTGGTCGACCCAACTGGTACGGATCTCTCTGAAGGAGAGACATTAGAAAAGAACATGTGGAAAACGGCGATTAAACAAAACCTTAACATTGATGTTGAAGTCATGTGGCAGGTATCCAAAGAGAATTTCGGTCAGAAAATTGATTTGGCTATCGCCAGCAATGATTTGCCAGATGCGATGATCGTTAATCAGGTTCAGTTGAATGAGATGGTCAAAGCGGGAGAAATTGAAGATCTAACCAAGGCATACGCAAGCAGCGCTTCACCCGAGATGAAGAAAATTATCGACAGCACCAATGGTTTGGCACGGGAACAAGTGACCTTTGAAGGGAAAATGATGGCTGTTCCGTCTGTGACGGCGGAAGACTTCAGCATGCTCTGGATCAGGCAGGACTGGTTGGATCGTCTTGGGTTGAAACCACCGAAAACGGTGGACGAATTGGAAGCGATCGCGAAGGCCTTTGTGGAGCAGGACCCGGATGGGAACGGAAAACGGGATACGATCGGGCTTGCCTCAAGCACAAGTCTGTTTAACGATTTCAACAACAGTGCTTTTGCTTTTGATCTAACACCGATCTTCTCGGCTTATGGAGCTTTCCCCGGATATTGGCTCGAAAAAGATGGAAAACCTGTATACGGTTCGATTCTACCAGAGACAAAGAACGCTTTGGTCAGGCTTCGTAATATGTATGCCAAAGGTCTCCTTGATCCAGATCTGGGCATTCGCAAAGAGCCAGAGGAAACTGTTATTAGCGGACAGGCGGGGATGTTCTTTCAAGGTTTCTTTGCAGGCTACTGGCCGCTCCCAAGCGCTTGGCTGAATGATCCCAAGGCGAACTGGCAGGCTTACGCGCTCCCACTGGATGCAAATGGAGCATTTCGTGTGAAGGTGGATAATCCCTCAAGTTCTTTCCTGGTGGTTCGCAAAGGGTATGCTCATCCGGAAGCGATCATTAAAATAAACAATCTGTACCTCCGGGATGAGTTCAAGTATGGTACGAGTTTTATGCTCAGCCGCAATTTCTTTGCTCCAGCAGATGAAGCACGATTTGAATCCAAAGCCGTGCAGGAGATTCTGGCTGGAACCAAATCCCCAGCTGATTTCAAGGACAAGTCCGAATATAAGCTGCTGGAAAATACAGTTTCGACGATAAAACAAACCAAGCTAAAGCCTTATGATCAACTTGACATTTCGTATTGGGATCAGCACAGTGAGAACTTTATGCGTGGTTATTCATTGCTCGTGGGTGGAAGAAACTTCTTTGATCCGAATATTCATAAAGTTCGAAGCCTTACCTACAAACGCACGCCAGCCATGGAGAGCTCGTGGGTTAAACTGTCCAAATTGGAACATGATACGTTTTTGAAAATTATTTTAGGCGCTGCACCGATCGATTCATTCGATCAATTTGTACAGGAGTGGAAGGAACAGGGCGGCGATCAAGTAACTGCTGAAGTGACTGCATCCCAGAATCAACGCTGAAGAGCTAACCTATACAACGCTGAATTCCACACGTTTTTGTACTCAATTCAATCATTCATAGCCGGTAGACTCCTGTTTGAGGAGTTTGCCGGTTTTTCTTTGTGCCACACTCGCTGTGCTACCTTCCCTTATTAACGAGGATAGACAAATGTAAGTCAGTAGGTAAGATAAATGTTCACAACCTCCATGTTGCTCGTTGATCCGAGTGAAAACTGTATACATTTCTCTATCCAAACTAGCGTTTAATCCCTATCTCGATTAAGCTTCTCCAAGTTTTATAATGAAAGCGCAAACAACATGATAGAGAAATAATCAGAACGAAGGGGAGTTGAATTTGATGAGAAATAATTGGTCAATAAAAAGCAAACTGTTGACGAAACGACTGGCTGTGCTGTCCATGTCCGCATTGATGGTTTCCGTCCTTGCAGCCTGTGGGGGATCCTCCAATCCACCGACTGCTGAGGATGCAGGCCAATATGAGGTAACACCTGGAGATCCGTTCAGTGCCTATAAAGACGAAGTGACGGTAACGATGGGGCGTGTTACGACGGCGAACCCGAAATTACCGGCTGGAGATACATATGAGAACAATGCGTATACCCGTCTGGTTAAAGAATCGTTTAACGCACAAATTAAGGACCAATTTGAGGCTAACGGTGAAGATTACAGTCGTCAAGTTTCTCTTGCAATCGCTTCCGGGGAACTGCCCGATATGATGCGTGTCGATTCCAAGGATGAACTTAAAGAACTGGTTGATAATGATCTGATTGAAGATCTGACGGAAGTATACAAACAATATGCCACCGATAACATCAAACAGGTTTACGACTCCTACGATGGCCGTGCACTGGACAATGCTACGATTGATGGCCGACTGATGGGCCTTCCAGCAACCTCTCTGGACTCCGCACCAACTATGGTTTGGGTTCGTCAAGATTGGCTGGATGTGCTGGGAATCAAACTTGATGCTGACGGAGACGGTGCCATCAAGCTCGAAGATGTAGAGAAAACAGCAGAAGAGTTCCTGAAAAAAGATCCTGGGCAAACCGGGAAACCGGTGGGCATTCCTTTTGTGAACACCCTGAATACGACGGACTATAATGGTTCTGCCTATACTATGCTGGGTGTTGCTTCAACCGAAGGGGCGTATCCTCAATACTGGATGAAGGGTGAAGACGGCAGCATTGTTTATGGTTCAACTACAGAGGAAACAAAGCAGATGCTGGGTGTTATGGCCGACTGGTTCAAGAGAGGTATCATTGACCCGCAATTTGGAACTCGTACTTTTGATGATATCAATGCACTATACACAAACGGTCAGAGCGGAATTGCTTTTGGACCGTGGCACATTCCAGACTGGGGACTGAGCAGTGTTAAACAGATGGATAAACATGCGAAATTCACGGCTTACACGCTGGAAGATGCAGACGGCAAGGTAAACGTGGCACACGCCAATCCATCCGGTCAGTTTATCGTAGTGAGAAAAGGATATGAACACCCGGAACTCGCGATTAAAATTATAAATCTGTTCTACGATAAACTGGCAAATGACAAAGATGTCGCAACTACCATGCCAGAGGCAGCCAAGTATTTGGAAAGCGGCGTAGACGGTTCAACCAGACCTTTTAATATCGAAGTCAACTCGGCAACCTCACTGCTGGATGATTACTCCGACGTCGTTCGTGGAATTAAAGGCGAGATCGGTTTGGATCAAGTTCGTACAACAGAATCTAAGAACAATATTGGCAGTATCCAAACGTACTTGAAAGACCAGGATACGGATGATGTAACAGCTTGGTCGAAATATCACTCACGTATGAACGGAGTGGGGCTAATTGATAAGTTGACCCGAGAAGGCAAATTTAACTGGATGACGCCAGCGTTCTCTGGAACTACACCAAGCATGAAACAGACGTGGGCTAACCTGACCAAAATGGAACAGGAATCTTTCATCAAAATCATAACGGGTGCAGAACCGCTGGATTACTTCGAAACATTCGTCACCAATTGGAAGAAACAAGGCGGCGATCAAGTGATCCAGGAGATCGAAGCCGAGACCACATCCCAAAAATAATTAAGCTAACACTGCTGATAGGCTGCGCTAAGCAGCCTTTCTTCAGGAAAGGGGTTCATCCATGAAGCAGGAAAAATATAAAGCAAGAAACCGCTTGGGCACGGGTGCCATGTATCATATGATGATGCTGCCAGGCATTTTATTTTTGCTGGTATTCAGCTACATTCCAATGGTTGGTGTCATTACGGCGTTTCAGGATTATGTACCAGCCAAAGGTATGTTTGGCTCCGAGTTTGTTGGACTCAAGCATTTTATTTATATGTTCAAACTGCCGGACATCGGCCAAGTGATCAGCAATACGTTGGTGATTGCCATCGCCAAGATTCTACTCGGGACACTGATGGCCATCATTTTTTCCATTTTATTAAATGAAATCCGTTTTAAATTCGTTAAAAAATCCGTGCAGACCATTGTATATCTGCCTCACTTTTTGTCTTGGGTCGTTCTGGCCTCCGTGGTCGTTAACATGTTCAGCCTGGATGGAAGTGTAAATCAGATTTTAGCCTTTTTCGGCTTGGAAAATATTAATTTTCTCGGAAGCAATACCTGGTTCCAACCGCTAATTATCGGGACGGACGTATGGAAGGAATTCGGTTATAGTTCCATCGTTTATTTGGCTGCAATTACCTCGATTGATCCCGGCCTATATGAAGCGTCAGGCATAGATGGAGCGAGCTGGTGGAGAAAAGTATGGCATATTACATTGCCCGGTATGCTGCCTATTATCCTGCTCATGGGGGTCATGAGTCTGACCAATATTTTGAGCGCAGGCTTCGATCAAATCTACAATCTGTATAACCCGGTTGTCTATGAGTCGGGCGATATTCTGGATACCTATGTATACCGGATTGGTCTCGTTGGCAGACAGTATAGTTTTGGTACGGCTGTTGGGTTGTTCAAGTCAGTGATCGGTATTGTTCTATTATTGTCCGCCAACGAATTGGCCAAAAAATACACCGACAGAAAAATATTCTAAGGAGGCGAAACTTGTGTCTTATTCCGCAAGCCTGAAAGACCGAATGGGCCGGTTTGTCATCTACGCCATCGTTATATTGCTGGCTTTGATCTGCCTCCTTCCATTATGGAATATCGTTGCGATTTCATTCAGCAGCAGTGAGGCCGTCTCGGCCAATGCCGTAGGTCTGTTACCCGTCAAGTTTACAACAGCCGCTTATTCGAAAATTATTGAGGATGCGCAGTTCTGGCGATCCTTTGGCATTTCCGTTCTACGTGTGGCTCTATCCCTTATACTCAACATGATTCTTATTGTTTTGATGGCTTACCCGCTCTCCAAATCGAAAAGGGAGTTTAAGGGCAGAAATATATATATGAATGTCATGATTTTTGCCATGCTGTTCAGTGGGGGCATGATCCCTAGTTATCTGTTGATCAAAAACCTGGATATGCTCAATACAATTTGGTCGCTTGTACTGCCAGGTGCTGTCCCGATATTCAGTGTCATCCTTGTGATGAACTTCTTCGCCGCAGTACCGAAAGCACTTGAAGAAGCGGCATTCATTGACGGAGCGAACGCATTGCAGGTTCTGTTCAAAGTGTACGTGCCCGTGTCTATTCCGGCGCTGGCGACTGTATCCCTATTCAGTATCGTGGGCACATGGAATGATTTCTTTAGTGGATTGATCTATATGACCAAAGTCAGCAATTATCCGTTAATGACCTACATACAGTCTCTTAACGTAAATATTGCTGAACTTCTGCAATCCGGCACAAACTCAGCTCAGCTCAGCAATCTGACTGAGATTTCGAACAAAAATCTAAATGCAGCCAAAATCGTAGTGGCTGTCATTCCGCTGCTGCTGATTTATCCGCTTCTGCAAAAATACTTTGTAACCGGAATTGTTGTGGGGTCGGTAAAAGAATAATAGTGAATGAAACGGATATTGGATAAGCAGAATCTGGTTCAAGAGAAAGGTGGTGCGTTATGGGAAATAAAAATTGGTGGAAAGAAATTGTCGTATATCAAATTTATCCCCGCAGCTTTCAAGATAGCAATGGTGACGGAATCGGGGATCTGAAAGGTGTATTATCCCGACTCGATTATCTGAAGGATCTTGGCATCGGTGCGATCTGGCTGTCACCAGTGTGCAAGTCTCCGCAAGATGACAACGGGTATGACATTTCCGATTATCAGGATATCGATCCGATGTTTGGTTCACTTGAAGATATGGAATTGCTAATTCAGGAGGCGGGCAAGCGGGACATCCGAATTATCATGGATCTGGTGCTTAACCACTCATCAGACGAGCACCCCTGGTTCAAGGAAGCCCGGAAAAGCAAGGATAATCCGTACCACGATTATTATGTGTGGAGAGATGGTGTGGAAGGAACACCTCCCAACGATTTAGGTTCAACGTTTGGTGGATCGGCCTGGGAATGGGTCCCCGAGTTGGGACAGTATTATCTGCATCTTTTCTCTGCTAAACAACCGGATCTTAACTGGGAGAACCCCAAGGTACGGCAGGAGATATACGATATGATTCAATGGTGGATGGATAAAGGCGTAGGTGGTTTCCGTCTTGATGTTATCGATCTGATTGGCAAGCAGCCTGACCTCAAAATTACAGGAAATGGGCCAAATCTGCACCAATATATGCGTGAACTCAGTAAAGAGACATTCCAGAAGGGTGATCTGCTAACCGTCGGAGAAACCTGGGGAGCAACGCCCGAGAGTGCCAAGCTTTATAGCAACCCGGACGGCAGTGAACTATCCATGGTCTTCCAATTTGAACATATTAGCCTGGATGAGCAGGAGGGGAAAGGCAAGTGGGATCTCCAGCCGCTGGATCTGCTTCAATTAAAGAAAGTGTTATCCAAATGGCAGACCGAACTGAAAGGAGAAGCCTGGAACAGCTTGTTCTGGAACAACCATGACCTTCCGCGGATCGTGTCCCGTTGGGGAAATGACGGGGAATATCGTGTGCAGTCTGCCAAAATGCTGGCTACTCTTCTTCATGGCATGCAAGGTACGCCATATGTGTACCAGGGTGAAGAGTTAGGCATGACGAACGTACGTTACCCAATTGAAGAATACCGTGATATTGAGTTGCTGAATCTGTATAAGGAACGGGTCGAGAATGGGTATCCAGAGGAAGAAGTGATGGAATCCATTTATGCAAAAGGCCGTGATAACGCACGTACGCCGATGCAGTGGGATGCTTCCGAAAATGCGGGTTTTTCGGAAGGCAAACCATGGATTTTGGTAAATCCGAATTACACGGAGATTAATGCGGAAGAATCTATACATGATCCGAATTCCATTTACCATTACTATAAAACACTGATTCAGCTGCGAAAAGAGCATGAAGTGATCATTTATGGGGATTATGAACTGTTGTATCCGGAAGACACCAACCTTTTCGCTTACACACGAACACTTGGTGATACCAAATTGCTAGTCCTGTGCAACTTCTATGGCAAAGTTGTTCCATTCCAGCTTCCAAGCGAATTTGCAGGGGATAAAAGATTATTAATTAGTAACTATTCGGACGTTGTTTCAGAGAACGCACTTCGTCCTTATGAAGCAAGGATGTATCTGCTTGTGTAATTTCAAAAGAGGGTTGAGGGCGAATAGCCTTCAACCCTTTTTTTTGACAAAAAGAAGCTTTTGCAAGAAAACATCAAGCGCCATGGAATGTGAATGTTCCTTGTGGCGAATGATGGAGAAGCTGCGTTCCAGATGCAGCTGTCTAATTCGCAGTTCTTCGATTTCCCCGGTTGCCAACTCCTTATGAACAATCCATCTGGATACCATTGCAATTCCGAGTCCCGCAGCAACAGCTTCCTTCACACCCTGACTGCTGGTGAAAACATAGGACCGCTTCGGACGGATTGCAGTCTGTTCCATAAAATGATCGCTAAACGCGCGTGTTCCCGAACCCAACTCACGAAGAACCCAGACCTGATCCTGAAGCAAGTTCTGCTCTACCACGACGGAACCGGAAAGGGGGTGACCGGAAGGAGCTACTACGATCATCTCATCCTTCATGTAAGGGATAACGTCAAGGTCTGCCGAGGCTTGCGCTTCACCCTCCACAAATCCGACATCCAGCTGATTTACCCTAACCGCAGACAGAATCTCCTGGGTATTGCCAATCGTAACCTGAATGTTGACCTGCGGATACTGTGATGCGAATTCTGCCAGCTTCTTAGGCAAAATATATTCACCGATGGTGAAGCTTGCCCCGATCTGAATGCTTCCGGTCACTTCATCCCGCAGCATCTGAATCTCCTGCCGCGCTTCATCGTAGCGGGCCTGAATGACTTTAGCATGTCTGTAGAGGATTGCCCCCGCTTCAGTCAGGGACACTTGCTTTGGAGAACGATGCAGCAGCTTGGCTCCCAGCTCATTCTCCAGATTTTTGATATGCAGGCTCACCCCCGGTTGGGACAGATTCAGCAGTTCTGCGGCCTTGGAGAAATGGCTTTGTTCCGCAACGGTAACGAAGACTTTTAACGCATCAGTTATCATTAGAATTCCTCATTTGAATAGTGTGTTTTTATAGTTATAAGCCTATTGAGCTCATTTTAGCATAAGATACCTAACCAATCATAAGTTTTTATAATGGTTAGGATCGCAGAATCATATTTCACTTCCTTCCTGTCTGCTTCTATAGTGAGGATATACTTTATCCAATAAGGAAGTGTGGAGCTATGATTTTACAGACCCAATTGACATTCGTTAAAAACATAAAAGGTGTTAGGAACAGGGGATTTCTGCAGGGGATCGGACTGACTTTATTACTCTCGTTTATTGCCAAGTTGCTGGGTTATCTACCGTTCTTAAATATTATGGGTCAATTGGTTATTGCAATTCTGCTTGGTATCCTGTACCGGGCAGTGCGTGGCGTTCCGCTGACCGCTCAATCAGGGATCTCCTTTTCGGCAAAACGATTGCTACGGTTTGGCATCATCCTGCTTGGTTTGAAGCTGAACCTTCTGGATATTGTCCATGCAGGCTACAAAGTCGTTGCGCTAGCGGCAATCAATGTTGTTGTTACGATTTTTGTTGTCTACGGACTGAGCAAATGGTTAAAGATCGACAAGCGAATAGGGCTGCTGACTGCTTGTGGAACAGCCATCTGCGGTGCAGCGGCAGTGGTCGCGATTGCGCCACAGATCAAGGCCAAAGATGAAGAAACGGCAGTAGGTGCGGCCACGGTAGCTATATTGGGAACAATCTTCACCCTTGCATATACATTGTTATACCCGGTATTGGGTCTAAGTGCGAAAGGATATGGCTTATTCACAGGAGCTACACTGCATGAAGTGGCACACGTCATCGCTGGGGCTGCACCAGGAGGGCAAGCGGCAATAGATATGGCAGTTATCGTGAAGCTAACCCGGGTCGCTATGCTGGTGCCGATTGCACTGATCATCGGTTTGTGGAGTGCACGACAGGCGCGTGGTGGAGAGCAAAAATCATCTAAAGGTATCCGCTGGCGAGAATTGCCAGTGCCCTGGTTCATTTTCGGTTTTCTGGCTATGAGTGGATTAAACACGCTGAGCATTATTCCGCAAGAGTTGATCTCAGGGCTTCTGGTTCTCTCCTATATGCTGCTCGCGATGGCCATGGCTGGATTGGGGTTGGGTGTGGATATTGCAACCTTCCGTCGTCTGGGCAAGAAACCTTTTTTGGCAGGATTGCTGGGCTCTATGGTGTTGTCCATTCTAGGCTTCATGCTTGTTCGTGGCTTTGGCCTGAACTAAGGATTGTATTCAAACTTAGGTATTCCCCTAAATGAATTTAATAAAAAGCACGCATGACCCTAAGTGGATCAATGCGTGCTTTTTGTTGTTTTAAAGAAGCTGGTCATTAGATCCAGAACGAACACGAAAGGAATAGTATAAATCAATCGCTTGAAAAAATATAAATATTTCCCTCTTTTGGTTCAAAAGTCCGAAATGCACACATGAAAGTCTGGATAACGATGTATTTTCTGCTCGCAAGCCTTAAGGCTGCTCGTTAACATCCAAAAAGGAACATCAGAAGTCCGAATACCGTCTCTAGGGGTCCGATAAGGAGAATTGGAAGCGGTTTATACTTAATCTATTCCATAGATGACAAATCCAAGCAGAAAAGCAAATCAGTTTATCCAAGAAACTCCTCAAGGTAAGTAGCGACCCAATATTATGGTTTCACAATCCTTTTTGAATGCCTTTGCTATTTTTTTGTCATGTACTTTGATAAGGGGGTGATGATCGGCGCAGCGAAAAAATAAGGCAGATCAACCGTCCATTTTCATTGAAAAACCATTTTGCTAATAACCTGAGGAGGAATTGAATTTGCGCAACAAGTACATTATGTGGTCACTCGTATTAACGATGCTGATCTCGAACGTATTCCTGACTGTCGGATTTCCATCTCCTGTATCAGCAGCCGAAAGTCCGGACCTGGCACAGGGCAAACAGGTTACCGCGAGCGGGTACAACCAAACATACAGCCCGACCAATGTGATTGACAGTAACCAAGCAACCTATTGGGAAAGTACGAATAGCGCGTTCCCCCAATGGATTCAAGTGGATCTTGGCACCAGCACCAACATTGACCAAATCGTATTGAAGATTCCGACAGTGTGGGAAAAGAGAACCCAAACGATAACCGTGCAAGGTAGCACCAACGGTTCATCGTTCACGGATATCGTGGGTTCTGCAGATTATGTATTTAATCCAACCGTTGGGGAGAACTCGGTTACCATCGATTTTCCTGCTGTCGAGACAAGGTACGTTCGCTTAAGCGTAACGGGCAATTCCGAGTGGCCGGCAGCTCAACTGTCGACATTTGAAATTTACGGTCCAGCCAGTGAGGGACCAATGCTACCTGGCCCCGATCCTGTGGATCCCCCAATCATCCCTACAGAGGGAAGCAACATCGCCATCGGTAAGTCGATTACTGCATCGTCCAGTACCTTATCCTTCGTAGCTGCGAATGCAAACGATAACAATATCAATTCGTACTGGGAAGGGGGCAGCAATCCAAGCTCACTGACGTTGGATCTCGGCTCCAATCATAAGATTACATCCATTGTACTTAAACTAAACCCGGATCCGGTCTGGAGCACCCGAACACAGACCATTCAAGTGCTTGGACATAACCAGGATACAACCACCTTCAGCAATCTGGTTTCCGCCCAATCATATACATTCAACCCGGCTTCCGGTAACACGGTGACCATTCCCGTTACAGCCACGGTTAAACGTCTGCAACTGAACATTACCACGAACTCGGGCGCTCCTGCCGGGCAAATTGCTGAATTTCAGGTATTCGGCACACCTGCACCTAATCCTGATCTGACGATTACAGGCATGTCCTGGTCTCCATCTTCTCCAGTGGAGAACAATGCCATCACCCTTAATGCCATCGTCAAAAACATTGGTTCCGCTGCTTCTCCAGCTTCTAGCGTCAACTTCTATCTAAACAATGAACTGGCGGGTTCCTCACCAGTAGCTGCTTTGCAAGCAGGGGCTTCGACTACGGTCTCGCTTAATGCTGGCAATAAAGCAGCTGCATCATATACGCTCAGTGCCAAGGTGGATGAGAATAACCAGATCATTGAAGAGAATGAGGGAAACAATAATTACACACACGCTTCTTCTTTGGTGGTTGCACCGATTACAAGTTCTGATCTGGTAGGCACGGTCTCTTGGAGTCCAGGAACCCCTACAGCAAACAGCACAGTAACATTTACAGTTAATCTGAAAAATCAAGGCAACATGGCCTCCGCAGGTGGTGCACACGGAGTTACAGTGGTTCTCAAGAACGCTGCCGGAGCAACACTTCAGACGTATAGTGGTTCCTATACCGGTACATTGGCACCTGGAGCTTCGGTCAATGTCAATGTAGGTACCTGGACTGCTGTAACTGGTAACTACAATGTGACAACTACCGTAGCAGTGGACAACAATGAAGCTCCGGTCAAACAAACGAATAACGTCGTTACAACAGGTTTGAACGTATATTCAGCTCGTGGTGCAAGCATGCCTTATACCCGGTATGATACGGATGATGCTACGCGTGGTGGCAGTGCCACACTGAAATCCGCACCAACCTTTGATCAGGCTCTTACGGCTTCGGAAGCCTCTGGCCAGCGCTATATCGCACTTCCTTCCAACGGTTCTTATGCTCAATGGACGGTTAGACAAGGGGAGGGAGGCGCAGGTGTAACCATGCGATTCACGATGCCGGATTCCACAGATGGCATGGGTCTTAACGGCGCACTTGACGTTTATGTTAACGGGACCAAGGCCAAAACGGTTCCTTTGACCTCCTACTACAATTGGCAGTACTTCTCCAGTGATCATCCGGGGGATACGCCAAGTGCAGGACGTCCGTTGTTCCGTTTTGATGAAGTGCACTGGAAACTGGATACACCTCTAAAAGCTGGAGATACCATTCGTATTCAGAAAAACAATGGAGATAACCTGGAATACGGTGTGGATTTCCTCGAAATCGAACCCGTTCAAGCGGTGATCCCGCGCCCGGCTAACTCTGTCTCTGTAACCGATTTTGGTGCGATTGCAAATGATGGAAAAGATGACCTTGCCGCATTCGAAGCGGCGGTCCAATCCGCGGTATCTACAGGCAAGACTCTATATATCCCTGAGGGCACGTTCCATCTGGGCAATATGTGGAAAATTGGTACGCCGACGAATATGATTAACAACCTCACCATTGTAGGTGCAGGCATCTGGCATACGAACATTCAGTTTACTAACCCTAATGCAGCCTCAGGCGGAATTTCTTTCCGTGTGCAGGGTAAGCTGGATTTCAGCAATATTTATATGAATTCCATGCTGCGTTCGCGCTATAACGAGAATGCAGTTTACAAAGGTTTTATGGACAATTTCGGTAAAAATTCAAAGGTTAGCAACGTATGGGTTGAGCACTTTGAATGTGGTTTCTGGGTAGGGGATTACGCCCACACACCTGCAATCATTGCCGATGGCCTAGTGATCGAGAACAGTCGTATTCGGAATAACCTTGCTGACGGTGTCAACTTTGCCCAAGGCACGAGCAATTCGACTGTACGCAACAGCAGTGTCCGCAACAATGGTGATGATGGTCTGGCCGTATGGACTAGCAACGTGAATGGTGCTCCTGCCGGTGTGAACAACACATTCTCGTTCAACACGATTGAGAATAACTGGCGCGCCGCAGGCATCGCGTTCTTTGGTGGCAGTGGACATAAGGCAACCAACAACCTGATTGTTGACACGGTTGGCGGTTCGGCGATCCGGATGAACACTGTTTTCCCTGGATACCATTTCCAAGATAACACAGGCATTCTGTTCTCCGATACAACGATTATTAACAGCGGAACAAGTAAAGATCTGTACAATGGTGAGCGCGGAGCTATTGATCTTGAAGCTTCCAACGATTCCATCAAGAACGTTACGTTTACCAATATTGACATCCTCAATACGCAGCGCAGTGCTGTTCAATTCGGATACGGCGGCGGTTTCCAGAATATTGTGTTTAATAACATCAACATTAATGGTACCGGTCTGGACGGAATTGAGACATCTAGGTTCACAACCCCACATAAAGGTGCAGCAATATACACTTATACCGGTAATGGTTCTGCCACATTCAATAATCTGACAACAAGCAACATTGCCAACCCTAATGTGAATCAGATTCAAAATGGCTTTAATTTGATCATTCAATAAATTATTTCAAACAAAAACAGGGAGCTCTTAAGAGCTTCCTGCTTTTTTAGGTTAATTTAATGAAGTATGGGTGAACATTGATCGGGAACTGAAATATTGAAAAATAGCCCGTAAAGTAAGTTTTTAAGATGCCCCATATTTGCTTCTGTAGTGGCTTAATGTGAGAAGAGGCCAAATATATGTATAGCTGTGATAATGGGAATAAAAGTTCCCGGGAAGACCTGCGCCTGTGGGATATGAGGTTCTCCAATCGTTCTCGTGCATTGATGCAATAAGCCGTAGAACGCCTTGATTCATCTCAGGTGTAGGCTTGGGTTGGACTGCAATGAGCGCGTCAAGTGCCCAAGCGGTCTGGGAAGGGGTACTTTCCCCTAATGGCACATAGTGCAGGAGTCGGTCACTTTGACAGGATTCTCCCCAGCCACCGTCGGAGTTCTGGATGCTTAAGAGCCACTGCGCTCCTTTTTGCACTGTACCATGGCTTGCTGGTAGTCCAACTGCCGTAAGACCGGTTAATGCAGCCCAGGTACCGTAGATATAACATACGCCCCATCTTCCGTACCATGAGCCATCCTTTTCCTGGTTTCGAATGAGCCATTTTGTTCCACGTTTGATCCATTCATGCCTGGTATCAAGCCCGGCAAAGTTACCGAAATACTCCAAGGTACGTCCCGTTAGGTCAGCCTCTGAAGGGTCTGTAGCCGCAGATTTGGCACCATCGATGGCGAGCCAGGTGAGCATCTCCTTGTTCGTATTTTTTTCGAATGCCGGCCAGCCGCCGTCTTTATTTTGCATGGACAGGACCCAATTCAGCCCACGATTCCAGGATTCCTGAAACGTTGGAAGAGTAGTGGACAAGCTTCGAATAGCCCGTAAAGCTGCTGTTGTATCATCCACGTCTGGATTGATTGTATTCGACTCCGAAAATCCCCATCCTCCAGGGACGGTATTCGGATTATGGATGCTCCAGTCGGCTCTTTTATCTTGCTGACGGGAGAGCAAATAGGAGGCCGCGAGTTGAATAGCCTTATGGTCATCAGTAAGAGAAGCCTCCTGCAATGCGTAGGTGATTAAGGCCGTATCCCATATGGTAGAGGGGGAGTTTTGAATTGTTGTTTGACCTCCTGAAGAACGGCACTGCATTGCCGTGAGTCCGGTTATGGCTTTTGTAATCAGGGGATGCTGCTTATCGTATTTTAGGGCCAATAGGGCAAAGATCATGAGAATTGTACTGCTGGCGTAGCTGTACAATGTGCCATCAGACTCAATCCGCTCTATTATGAACTGTTCTGCCTTTTTTCGTGCAGTGTCGTGGATGTGGCGAGGGTTACCGATCAGTCGGCTGCTTCCGCTTAGAATGTCGTCCTGCATTTCCTGATATCCCGGAGTCGTTAGCTCATCTCCAACATTTCGTGAGTCGGTCAGATCAGATAGATCGGGCGCATGGGGTGGTGTAAGGGCGAAGCGCAAGTCGGCCATAATGAGCATGGGAGTGAGGTGAACTCTGGAATAACCGGAAAATTCAAAATAGTTGATGGGAAAATAGGTAGGGAACATCAGTATTTCCAGGGGGATCATAGAGATGGATAAAGGCCATTTCATTTGTCCGGTAGCGGCAAGAATGGCTTTGGTCAAAATGCTGCTAACTTTTCCAATACCTCCTTTGGACTGAATATACTGTTTGGCCCGCTGGATTGGCTCGTCCGTACTCTGGCTGTACCCGGAGTATAGCAGGGCGTAGTACGCTTCAACCGATGCGGATAAATTTCCATCCTCTTCATCGGCGTACAATTTCCAGCATCCATCCTGTTGCTGTTCGTTAAGGATACGATCATGCAACTCCCGGATCAGCGCTTCATTCGGGACTTCCAATACCCGAAAGAGAATGATGACATAAGCATCAATTACCGTACCGTTCTCAAAACAGAAATGCCAGGAACCATCTTGTTGCTGCTGTTGAAGCAAGGAAGTCATGATCCGATTTATTTCCTCATCAATTGCGCTCAGTACATGGCTCATTCCAGGGATACCTCCAGAGGACGTCATTTTTGTATTATATGATGGCAATCAGGGGGAAATGAGGAGCAGAATGAGCGTGGAATCCAGTCCATTTTAGGATTTTCTACAATTTTATATAAAAAAATAAAATTTAGTGTTGAAATTTTTTCCAATAAAGTGTATAAATATCTTTGTTAACGCTTACAAGATTTTGATCTACATCTTTCTCCGATACCCTTCAAAAAGGAGGTGAAAGTACTACGACATGCAATAACTGAAAAAAGGACTTTATGATTTTAAAAATGAAATCGATTTCATTTTGTAGTATCTGATATTCGGCAGTCCAAATTATCATAAATCAAAGGAGATATGTTTATGAAGATATGGAAAAAGAGTGCGTTAGTGTTGCTGTCCACTTTTCTGGTAACGGCGGGTTCATATGGTTCATATATGCCCAAGACTGCGCATGCAGCGGGTGAACAGGTGGAGGTATGGATTTCAACTTCAGACCCTAATTCTGAACCAGCAGTGGGGCTTAGAGCAGATGCCAGACTCACCAAGATTGCATCAAAAAACTTCAGCAGCAACTCAGGCAATGCGGATGTTACCATTACGGTCAACGAAAACCAAACGTATCAGCAGATGGATGGTTTTGGGGTGTCATTAACGGATGCTTCCGCATGGCTCATGAACTACAAGCTGGATAATAATAAGCGCGCGGAAGTGATGGAGAGGCTGTTTGGCAACACAGGCATTGGACTTAGCTTATTGAGACAGCCGATCGGAAGCTCCGATTTTGCTTGGGCCGCCTATACCTATGCCGATACGGCAAATGATACTTCACTCAGCCAATTCACGATCGACCGGGACAAGGCTTACATACTGCCCATGGTCAAAGCGGCAATCGCCAAGAATCCCAATATCAAAGTAATGGGTTCCCCATGGAGTGCGCCTGCCTGGATGAAATATTCCAACAATCTGAACGGCGGCAAACTGAAAGCAGAACACTACGGAACATATGCGAATTATTTCAAAAAGTACATTGAAGCCTACCAGGCTGAAGGGGTACCCATCTATGCTGTCACGTTGCAAAACGAGCCAATGTACGAGCCATCCCATTATCCTTCCATGGGTATGAATGTAGAGGATCAGACGGGCTTTATCGGCGATTATCTTGGACCAACACTCCGCAATGCCGGAATCAACACCAAGATTATTGCATTCGACCATAACTTTCTGAACTGGACCTTCCCGAACCAGGTCATTACGAATCTGAAGAACGCAGGCAAAGGCAGCTACGTATCCGGGAGCGCATTCCACCATTATGACAGTGGGGACGGATCAACAATGACCTCCATGCATAACAGTCACCCGGACAAGGAAGTTTGGTTCACGGAGGGTGGTTTCGGCAACTGGAATGATCCGCAGAATGGTACCTCATCTGGTTTCGATAATATGATGAATGAGTTCATTAATATTACGAGAAACTGGTCCAAATCGATCATTCTCTGGAATGCTGCCCTGGATCAAAAAGACGGTCCTGCATTGCTTTCACCGAACAACACGAACAAAGGCATGATTACAATCCGCAACTCGGACAACCGTAATGACGCACCTGAGAATAATGTCACATATCACAAACAATATTATTTGCTGGGTCACTTTAGTAAATTTGTAGTACCCAATGCATACCGCATTGACAGCAACACCGGATCTGAAGTCAAAAATGTGGCTTTCCGCAATCCGGACGGTTCCAAAGTGGTAGTTGCCTACAACTCTTCCAGCTCGTCGAAAAATGTGAAGATCCAATGGGGCAGCCAAAGCTTCGTTGTCACTATTCCAGGCAAGTCCGCTATGACGTATAAATGGAATGGAAATGTTTCTTAGGGGGTAGCAGGAATTCAGATTCCCGCATCCAACAAGCTAGGGGCCGCGAGCAGTCGCGGCTCTTTTCATTTGTTTTTATTTAAAGATCATCCATCGTATACATTTGTTGTGATTTTTACATATTCAAGGATTTTACAATTTTTATATTATGAATTTTTAGTTTAACTGTCCTCTTACATTGGGTTGATATACTAGCCTGAGCTTTTATATGGGAGAGGGGTTAGACAACTTGAAAGACATCAATCAACGCTGGGTAGCGACGATCCTTGTGGCAGTAATGGTTATCCAATCATTCTGGACATTTGCAGGAATCGGACATGCTGCAGCATCAGAAAACCTTAACACCAGCAATTTAGCGAAAAACGTGGTGATCAGCCATTTTTATGGAGGCAAAAAAGACGACGTACTCGACGTGTACGGCAACGACTTTGTAGAACTATATAATCCGACAGCAGAACCTGTTTCGCTGAACGACTGGTCTATACAATTTGCTGATAACCAAAAGAATAACTGGAAAGTAGCTCATCTAGGGACAATGACTGCCCAGATTCCGGCATTTGGTTATTATCTGATTGCGCTTGGCAGCAATGGTAATGTCGGGGAGCAGCTTCCACAGCCGGATGCGACTGAAGCTTCATTTAAACTAGATAACAACAATGGAAAGCTGGTTTTGTTGAATACGACACAACTGTTGACGGCCAATGATCCGATGGCTGACGCTTTACAGCAACATGTGGTTGATTTTGTTGGATATAATGCAGATGCTTATTGGGGAAGTCCGGCTCCACAAGCTGGCAAACAAAACACCATGCAACGATTGGTGTTCGATCCGCTGAACCCGGAGAAATCCACTAAAGAAGCTGCGTTTCCGAATCGCGGAAACAACTGGGACACTCGGAATAACGGAAATGACTTTGAGAAGGTCAAAGGGGCGAAGGCTCGCAATTCAAGCACAACTTCCGCCTATGTCATTCTGGAAAGTAATCAAAGGTTAGAAATGCAATCGGCTTCGAGCGTAGATCCTGTACATAACAAGATTGTGTTGAATGCATTTGGAGGCTTGGTTAAGCAGGGACCTTGGTCATCCGACGACTTCAGTGTGCTCGGCCTCCCGGCAGGATTCACTGCTGAAGCCAATGCGAACGGAGATCAGATCGAAGTGACCATAACTGGAGACGATACCGGGAATGTGGTTTCAGACAGCCTTCTGACATTTGAGATTCATCCTGGTGCGTGGGATCAAGTACACAGACCAACCTCATCCTTAACGGTGTATCAAGGAAGCAACACCGTAACTTTGGCTCAATTTACACCATCCAATAAGATTGTAGCAACATTGGACTCCTCATCGTCCAACATTCGTATGAACAGCGCGAAGGACTTAAATACCACGATCCAACTCAATCTTAGCGCCGGCGTTCCCGTGGATGGGGTATTGGACTCGAATGCTTACAGTGTGACGGGCCTTCCTGAGGGAGACTGGAGTATCCAGGCTGAGGGCCGAAGCAGTGATCGTACAATTACGCTATCCATTTCGGGTATATCCACTTCTGCTGTCATGAACTCCGTCATGTTGAATGTGACGTTAATGGCTGAGGCTGTGCAGGATCCGGACTGCCTGGCTTCGGAAGTGATCAGCGTCCCCCTGCTTCGGTACAGTCAACCACTTCTTGCTGATGAGAATCGCAAACATGTCGTTGAAAACAGCATCATAGCGGACAATACAGGTTTTAATGACCCTGCCACCAAAGAATATAAATATGGAAGTGACGCCATGGGAGCGAATGAATATACCTTCCTGCGTGGTACACATTCCTTATTCAAGGCTGATCTGGCAGCGGGTCTTATTCCTTCACCGAATTCGGTCATTCCAGGCTGGAATGAGAAGGACATCCTTACGTACACGCAAGGCGATGCCCATATTCAGAATGTGGGAACTTTTAACGACAGTACTAATCAAATGGTGTTCAGCTTGAACGATGTGGATTCTTCCGGCATCGGCAGCTTTTATGATGATCTGATTCGCTTTGTTACAAGTATTTATGTGGTCAAATACGAAAAAGATAGCTCTGCGACTACCAATCTGCAGGACGCCGATTTCCGGGACGTATCTCGTACTTTTCTAGATACCTATAAGGATACTCTGATAAAGATTAATAGCGAGATAAGCCCCAAAAACACTAAGTTGACCAAAAGCAATGTAACTCCATATACGAAAGAGGTCATGGACAAAGTCTCCAAAGTGTCTTATGAGGAAGCATTGCAAAAGTTGCTCGGCAAGCGGGCACTTGATGGAAAATTAAACATTGCCGGCAACTCCGATAAGTTTGAAGCCGCTACAGATGCGGAGAAATCTTCCCTGCAAGATGCTTGGGAAGCATACAAATTGCAAGTCAGAAGCAATTTCCTCAATCTGAGCGATGATGAATTCGATGCCTATTTTAAGATAAAGGATATTGTACGCCGTATTCATCAGGGAATTGGCAGCATTGGGGTTGAACGCTACAATGTGTTAATCGAAGGAGCAAGTGAGGCCAATACGGATGATATTCTGCTCGACGTGAAAGAGCAGACCCGGGACGCCAATTTATCGAAAGATGCTTATCTTAAAACTTCAGTTGATCCCGATTCTTATCTGGGTGTACTCGAAGCAATGAATCGCTCGTATCTGATCAAGGAAGTCTCACCTTTTAAAGGGGATTACACGGATAAGCCGTTTAAGAACAAGCAAGAGCTGGAGCAGTATTTGGTCGATGCAGCCAAGGCTTACGCTTATGCAAGCTCGCGCTTGGACAAGGTATCCGATGAGTTGAACTACCGTTTTGAGGAACGTTTTGTAACAAATATCGTACCCATCTGGGATGATTTGCAGAACTTTATTCTTAATGCAGCGGAGGATTACTCCCACCAGGTCGCAGCTGATTTTGCGCTTGTGAAGGAAGATATGCGAACCGGGAAGCTGATTGACGTTTCCACATTGGATGATTTATCTGTTGATCAAGGCGCTTTGACTCCAGCATTCAATCCTGCAATCACGGCGTATACTCTGAATGTTGAACAAGCAACAGACTCCATCAGTATTACGGCGAAGGCTACGGATAGCCAAGCTACTTTGTCTGCTAAAGGTGAACCCTATGCAAACGGAATAAATCAATCTTTCGGGTTGTCTGTTGGAAAAAATGTAATTCCAATTACGGTGCAAGCACGTAATGGATCAAGCAAGACTTACAGTATAACTGTCGTCAGAGCCGGAGATTCCACCTCGGTTCCACCAACGTCTTCGACTCCTTCAACTCCAACTGGAGGAACGAGTGGTGATCAAACGGGTACTACTGCCAACAGTGGAACGATTACTGTGAATGGTGGATCGTTGAGCCTGGGCGGAGTCAAAATCAATGTACCAGCCGGAGCGATGGAGAGCAGCATCGTCATCTCCGTAAATAAAGTAAGCCAAACGTCGAATCTGTTCACCGATTCCACATTGAAACTGCTCGGGGATGTCTATGAGATTACTGCAAGCAAGAGCGGGAATTTCAGCAAACCGGTAACTGTCACCTTGCCATTCGACAAGAACAAGGTAGACTTTGACAAATCAATAGTGGGATTGTATTGGTTCAACGAGCAGGCCCAAAAGTGGGTTTCACTCGATAATATGAAAGTGGATCAAATGAATGGAACGGTATCGGGAACCATTAATCATTTTACCAAGTTTGCTGTTCTGGTATCCGATAAGACCGTAACGAAAGCTCCGGAAGGAACCAAGAATTTCACGGATCTCGTAGGACATTGGGCTTCCGGCAGTATTATGGATTTGGTTGAACTCGGTGTGATCCAGGGTTATCCGGATAACAGTTTCAGACCGGATAAAAAAATTACCAGAGCCGAATTTGTTACTCTTATCATTAAGGCTTTACATCTGCAAGGCTTTGCTGACAAAGGATTTGCGGATACTACGACGCATTGGGCGCAAGACGCAATTTCCACTGCGGCAGGTCTGGGCATTGTGAATGGATATAGTGATGACACCTTTGGTCCAGATGAATTGGTGACCCGTGAGCAAATGGCGACAATGGTCGTTCGTGCAGCGCAGATCGCTGATTCAGACAGTAATATCAGCTTCTCCGACGGCGCTGAAATATCCGGTTGGGCACGTTCAGCACTTGCTGCCGCCATTACTAATGGGCTTGTTAACGGTTATCCAGACGGAACATTGAAGCCAAAAGGGAATACAACTCGCGCAGAAGCCGCTGCACTCATCGAAAGAACTATTCAATTGACAAAACAATTCACATTATAAATCCAAGATTTTAATTTTAAAAAGGCTGCTCTCCAGCAAGTTTAACTTGCTGGGAAGCAGCCTTTCTGTATTGTTTGTATGTTTTTGTATTGCTTATATCTTTTTGTACCTGGTTCATTCGTTTTGTTACAATGATATCCCATTTTCGATAATGACGCGATTGAGCTTGGTATTCACCGGATTGGAAATCGTATCACCCACAGGACATTTACTTTCTAGAAATTGTACAAATGATTCAACTTTTTCTTCAGATGAGCTGGTTTTGATATAAAACGTGTATCGGATATCGGAATAACCGGGGCGTACATCAGATCGGTTAAAAAATCCGTCAAGATCCAGTTCACCTTCAACTTCAACTCTGAAATCATCAAGGACGACATCGAATTTGGAGGCATAGACCCGGGCCACAATGGATTGACATGCGCCAAGGGAGGCAAGTAAAGCTTCTACAGGATTCATTCCTGTATCCGTACCACCGAGGTTTGTTGGCTCATCGATGATCAGTTCGAATTGTCTTGCTTTGGTGATTACTTTAACCCCATCTTGTAGGTGTGCAGTAGCTTTGAAAGTCTGAACATTAGCCATCCGATACCTCTCCTTTATAAAACATTGTATGTAACTTGGTTTAGTATGGATTATAGTTCCATGAATCACAAGTTGTCAATATAAGGATGGGAATAGAATTAGATATTCACTCTTTAAATTAAAAAATGGATAGCCTAATGCTATCCATTTCTCTAACATTTCAACTTCTCAGCCGGTGTACTTATTCACTCATAACATGATCATATTTTTCCTTCAAACGTTTGATATCTGCTCTCGGCGGCGCGCCGAACATGCGGGAGTACTCCCGGCTGAATTGCGACGCACTCTCGTAACCAACCCGGAATGCTACATCCGCAGCATCAGCTGACTCAGCCATAAGGAGACGACGTGCTTCCTGAAGCCTCAGCTGCTTCTGAAACTGAAGTGGGCTCATGGCGGTAATTTCTTTGAAATGTCGATGGAACGAGGACACACTCATATTGGCTGTCTCCGCAAGATCTTCGATTCGAAAAGGCTGCTCCCAATGTCGAACAATATGCTCAATGGCTTCCCGAATCCGGTAGCTACTGCTGCCTTCCACTGCAATCTGGGCCAGTTCAGCTCCATAAGGTCCCTGCAAAAGCCGGTACAGGATCTCCCGCGTATAGAGTGGGGCAAGGAACGGGATTTCTCCTGGTGTATCCAGCAGCCGAACCAATCGAAGTACAGCATCTTGAATGGAGGGCTCCATCTGTCCAACAAATAGGGCGCGTCTGGCGTTTTCTTTAGACGTGACCTTAATATTACATTCATTCAGTACTTCAAGAATCTGGTTCTGTGTAAACTCAAGCTTCAGACTCAGGTAAGGCATATCAGTGGATGCTTTTATAATCTGACCAATCACTGGAAGGTTCATGGAAGCAATCAGATAATTGGATGGTCCGTATTCGAATCTTTCCTGTGCCAGCAAGATTTCTTTCAAGCCTTGAACGATCACACAAAAGGAAGGCTTGTAAACCCTGTAAGCAGGCTCACTTATGCTGGAATGCTGATAGACATACAGGGAAGGGATTACCGTTTCCTTAGAGCTGTTATGAATGGAATGGCGCTTGATTAGTTCGGTGAGTTCCTGTTTCTGCTGCACTGCGTTATCGGACATACATATCCTCCTTGCAAGTTGTTCTTGCTTCATTATAAGACTTAACGACCTTAGACAAAAGTGGGCCTGAGAGGATCAGGCAATCAATTAAGACAAATGATATACCGCTTCGCTCCTTCAGTTCGGCATAATAATTTTAGGCTCGCAGAATCAAGCAAGGGGACGCAAAAAGGCAATCAGCCAGCAAATCTGTAGTACTTCTACGAAAACAGAAAATTTATCCTGAACAAAAGGAGGTATGGGAATGAGTCATGTATTAGTTTTGGGTGCCAACGGTCAAATCGCCCGCGAAGCGATAGACTTGTTTCTCAAGGAAACCGATGTCAGGCTAACACTCTATTTGCGGAAATCCAGCAGGCTTGGAAATATCGATTCGAATCGTGCGCGTGTGATCGACGGTGACGTGATGGATCAACTCAAATTGAAAGACGCCATGAATGGCGTGGACGTTGTCTATGTCAATCTTGCAGGTGATCTGGAACAGTACGCCAGAACCATCGTGGAAACGATGAAATCTGCAGGAGTGAAACGACTAATTTTTATCAGTTCTATGGGGATCTACGATGAAGTGCCTGGACAGAAGTACAGCAGTATATTGGACCCTTATCGTAAAGCAGCTTCCATTGTTGAAGCTTCAGATCTAGATTATACAATCTTACGACCAGCGTGGTTTACCAGATCAAACGAGATTGATTATGAAATAACCCAGAAAGGCGAGCCATTCAAAGGCAGCGAAGTATCCTGTAAAAGCGTGGCTGCTTTGGTGGTTAAGTTGGCAGAGTCACCAGAACTGGAAATACGACGCAGTCTTGGTGTGAGTAAACCCCATTAATTCAGTGTACTCCTAAATGGAGATAATAAATTTATGTGCGTTAGTTCACATTCACATCATTTGAATGAAGAAAGGAAGTTTTATGATGCAAAAACGAACACTGGGAAATAGCGGATTGGAAGTTTCGGCAATTGGGCTTGGTTGTATGGGAATGAGTTACGGGTATGGTCCAGCTTCGGACAAAACGGAGATGATTGCGGTCATACGGGAAGCTGTTGAACACGGTGTAACTTTCTTTGATACCGCCGAAGTCTATGGTCCATATATCAATGAAGAACTCGTTGGCGAAGCACTTTCCCCTGTACGTGATCAGGTTGTCATAGCGACAAAGTTCGGATTTGACATTCAAGGTGGCAAACAGAGCGGGATGAATAGCCGTCCTGAGCAGATCAGGAAAGTTGCTGAAGAGTCTCTTAAACGACTTAAGATCGAGGAAATTGATTTGTTTTACCAGCACCGTGTTGATCCGGATGTGCCGATTGAAGAGGTTGCCGGAGCCGTGCAGGATCTGATTCGAGAAGGTAAAGTGAAGCATTGGGGGTTATCGGAAGCAGGCGTGAACACGATTCGACGTGCGCATACCGTTCAGCCAGTCGCTGCTGTTCAGAGCGAATATTCCTTATGGTGGAGAAGTCCGGAAGAAGAACTGATTCCAGCGCTTGAGGAGCTCGGTATTGGGTTTGTCCCTTTTAGTCCTTTGGGTAAAGGATATCTCACGGGAAGTTTTAATGCAAAAACAACGTTTGATCAGGGGGATTTGCGTAATATTCTGCCACGCTTCACGCCCGAGGCGCTCGAGGCCAATCAAGTGCTGGTTGATCTGTTGAAAGAGAAGGCGGAGAAGATGCAAGCTACCCCTGCGCAAATCGCACTTGCTTGGTTGCTGGCCCAAAAACCATGGATTGTACCCATCCCGGGAACGCGCAAGTCAAGTCGTCTCAAAGAAAATATGGGTGCGGCGGACATTGAACTTACACCCGAAGATGTACAGAGCATTAATGAAGCAGCTTCAAAAATCACCCTGATGGGTTCTAGATATACGGAAGAATTGGAGAGAAGAACGGGTCTTTGATCCATTTTAGTATGCCAGAAAGATGGGTGGGAAGGTTGAGTAAACGCTTATCGAACCAAGTGAAACAAATTGTAATCGAGAGATTGGAGTCCCAGATCAAATGGGAAGAAAATCCGATTTTCAAAGAATTGTATCTCAGTTATTGGATAAAATTAACTTCATAAAGGAGTGTTTGATTATGGAATATGTAAAATTGGGTCGTACCGGACTGGACGTTTCGAGATTATGTCTTGGTTGCATGAGCTATGGAGTCCCTGAACGCGGAATCGCTCCATGGTCGTTGAATGAGGAAGAGAGTCGTCCTTTTATCCAAAAAGCGCTGGACATGGGTATTAACTTCTTTGATACAGCCAACGTCTATTCGGATGGTACAAGCGAAGAAATCGTGGGTCGTGCGTTGAAGGATTTTGCTCGTCGTGATGAGGTTGTTATTGCAACAAAGGTTTACTTCCGCATGAAGCCGGGGCCAAATGGTGCAGGTTTGTCGAGAAAAGCCATTATTAATGAGATTGATAACAGCTTGAAGCGCCTAGGCACCGATTATGTGGATCTGTATCAGATCCATCGATGGGACAGCAGTACTCCAATAGAAGAAACGATGGAGGCCCTTCATGATGTTGTTAAGGCGGGGAAAGTCCGTTATATAGGAGCTTCTTCAATGTACGCCTGGCAGTTTATGAAGGCCCAGCATACGGCGGAACGCAACGGCTGGACCCCATTTGTCTCCATGCAGAATCTGTTGAATCTGATGTATCGGGAAGAAGAGCGGGAAATGCTGCCTCTCTGTCGTGAAGAGGGAGTGGGTGTAATTCCATGGAGTCCTCTTGCCAAAGGGCGTCTTACTCGGAATTGGGATGAGAAAACAGCCCGTTCATCGAACGACGAAGCTGGAGACCGACTTGCTGCGGGAATGGTTGATGCCGATCGTAAAATAGTGGAGACTGTCGCTGATATTGCGAACAAACGAGGTGTTTCCAGAGCAACCGTTGCACTGGCATGGGTATTGCAAAAAGAAGGTGTCACCGCACCAATTGTGGGTGCAACGAAAGAACATCATCTGGAGGATGCCGTAGCAGCCTTGTCAGTCCAGCTAGATGCGCAGGAGGTTGCAAGCTTGGAGGAATACTACGTACCACACAAAATATACGGCATGTAAGTTCCCTCTAGCCTAGTAGCGAAAAAGGGTTGCCAATCAAAAAGAATTGTGTATAATTGGAGTCACATCAAAATACTCAAATGTTTTCTAGGGTTCCGCGACAGTTATGTCGGTCTGGTCCGAGAGAAAACTCACAGCCTATTGGTTGTGTCACGGAGGGACAAAAGCCTGGGAGATGAACTGCTTAATGCAGTTTGTTTCCCGGGCTTTTTTATTTTGGCTTCATGTAACTAATAATACACGTAGCAAAATTTGATAAGGAGTGTGTAGAAATGAACAAAACCTGGTTGTCCGTCGTTATTGCAGCTTTATTTGAAGTCGGTTGGGTCATTGGATTGAAACATGCCAGTGGTTTTCTGGAGTGGGGTGCTACACTGATCGCGATTATTGTCAGCTTCACCTTGATGATTGCAGCATCCCGCTCACTTGATGTAGGGACTGTATATGCGGTATTCGTTGGATTGGGTACAGCAGGGACTGTGCTGGCAGAGATTATTTTGTTTGATGCGGCGATTCAATCTGGGAAAATGCTGCTCATTGGGGTTCTTTTATTGGGCGTAATCGGTCTTAAAATGCTCAGCAAAGGAAAAACAAAGGAGGTACATGAATCATGAACTGGGTATTTCTTGTTTTGGCAGGTGTCTTTGAAATGATTGGGGTTCTGATGATTAATAAATTGCACAAAGATCGTAACCTGACGTCAATCATACTGCTGGTTGCGGGATTTGGACTAAGCTTTCTGTTCCTATCGCTGGCGATGAAGACTCTTCCGATGGGGACGGCATACGCTGTATGGACAGGAATCGGCGCTTCCGGGGGAGCTATTCTCGGCATGATATTTTATGGAGAACCTCGAAATGCGTTAAGAATTCTGTTTATTGCCATGGTGCTTGGATCAGCAGTAGGGTTGAAACTGGTAAGTTAATAGATTGATGTTTCATCGTTTGTTCAGAGCTAATTGTTGTTCAACCAAAATGGCATCCAGGGCTGAATTTTCAAAATATGATATACAGAAGTGCTTTTTAATGTTATCCTTATGTGTTACGTTTTGAAATGAGATATACGTCAAATGAATATTTGTTGCGTAAATTAAGGAGACCTAATGACATTTAAAGACTTGAATATTATACCCGCAATTTTGGAAGGATTAAGCAAAGCAAACTATACTGCCCCTACACCTATACAGGAACAGGCGATTCCGGCCGTATTGGCAGGCAGAGATTTACTTGGCTGTGCGCAAACAGGTACAGGCAAGACGGCAGCATTTTCTGTGCCTATCATTCAGTTATTAAGCGAAAAGTCGAACGGCCCCAAAGCCGCACGCCATATTCGCTCATTGATTTTAACACCAACAAGAGAACTTGCGATTCAGATTTCAGATAATATTAAGGCGTATAGCCGTTTTACCGATATTCGTTGTGCCGCAATCGTTGGTGGCGTTTCACAGAAAGTCCAGGAGCGTGCGCTCAATCAAGGTGCAGATATTATTATTGCAACGCCCGGTAGACTGATTGACTTGGTCAATCAAAAGCGTATTGATCTGAAACATGTGCAAATACTGGTTCTTGATGAAGCAGACCGCATGTTGGATATGGGCTTCATTCATGATGTGAAGCGAATCATTGCGAAGATGCCGAGCAAGAAACAGACCTTATTCTTCTCAGCTACAATGCCTCCTGAAATCACAAAAATGGTAAAAACACTGCTGGTTGATCCGGTAAAAGTAGAAATTACGCCCGTCTCCTCCACAGTGGATCGAATTGAACAGTCTGTGTATTTATTAGAAAATGGCAAAAAACAGAGTCTGTTGAATCATATCTTGCAGGATAAATCTATTGTTTCGGCATTGGTATTCACTCGTACAAAGCGTGGAGCTGACCGTGTAACTCGCGATTTGTCCAAAGTGAATATTACGGCTCAGGCCATTCATGGCAACAAATCTCAAAATGAGCGTCAAAGAGCCTTGAATAATTTCAAAAGTGGAGTTACACGAGTACTGGTGGCGACGGATATAGCGGCAAGGGGCATTGATGTTGAAGAGCTGTCACATGTAATCAACTTCAACCTTCCTAATATTCCGGAAACGTATGTCCACCGAATTGGCCGTACAGGTAGAGCAGGGCATAGCGGAATGGCGATTTCCTTTTGTGAAAAGGAAGAGCTTCCGTTCCTGAAGGATATTGAGAAAGTAATCAAGAAGACCATTCCTGAAGTGAAAAATCATCCTTATCCGATGACAAGTGTGCCTGCTTTTGTAAAATCGAATCAAACATCGAAGTCTGCACCTCATAAATCTGCAGCCGATAAACCCGCGAAGTCAAAAGCGAATCCGGCTCGCAAACCTAAATCCGAGTGGTTTAAGAAGAGCGGTAAAGCTAATCACAGTAAGCCAAACGGTAGTAAGCCAAATAGCGGTAAACCAAACCACAATAGTACAAGTCACAGTAAACCAAAGAGTAGCAAAGTGAATAAAGCTCTCTAAAATAACGAGCAAATGCCTTCTCCATTTCGTGGAGGAGGTTTTTTTATGAACACAAAATCGATACGATATTGATAATCATTTTCAATAAGAATAGAATAATAGAGAGGAACTTAAAAAATGTCCCAAGGCCATTGTATCCAAGCAGTGACTTGAGGCAATCAGGAGGCGTAATTCATGTTCATTCAAACTCGCGTTATGGTAGTCGAAAAAGGCCATAGTCATAAACTGGTGGAACGTTTCAGTGCCCCTAGCCCTGTAGAAGAAATGCCGGGACTGATTGATTTCAGTGTAATGGTTAACAAAAAGAGTAAAGAACACGAAGAAGTGATGGTGCTGATTCGTTGGGAGTCGGAAGAAGACTGGAAGAATTGGGAGAAAAGCGATGTGCATATTAAAGGTCATAAGGAGAAAAGAGGACAGGAGAAACCCGAGTATCTGATTAGCACTACGGTAAATATGTACGAAGTACAGAAAGTGAAGACAGCTAGAGTATCGAATGCATAATTCGAATGATGAAAAACCGATTTCATGAATTATTTCATGGAGTCGGTTTTTTTTGTTGTATGTCCAAATAAGTTGCGTAGCGATCAAGGAAGCTGTCTGAGAAGATGATGCCTGTGATACAGGAAGAATAGTTGAAATGAAATGCTTGATATTTACATGCAAACGTACATTCGGTATCATTAGATTGGGTAGGGAAAGTTGTTGTCTTCTGCGCAAAGGAGAGATACTGAATTGAAGAATAAGATTATAGAGTACTGTTTGAAGAAAAAAGGTGCAACAAAGGATTATCCCTTCGGAGCCGATCCTGTTGCTATGAAAATTGCAGGGAAAATGTTTGCGCTTATTTTTGAGGACAAGGCGGAAAACGTTCGCTTGAACTTAAAATGTGATCCGATCATTGCCGAAAACCTGAGAGAGCAGCATGAAGCCGTTCAACCGGGGTATCATATGAACAAAAAGCATTGGAATACCATTATTCTAGATGGCTCCTTGTCGGAGCAGGATATCTTTGTCATGATTGATCATTCGTACGATTTGGTTGTCAAAACGCTGTCCAAGAGTCTTTTGGAATCCATATCTTAATTAGACCACATGCAATAACAATTTAGACAGCAGGTGGTCGGCGCCAATTGCAGAAAAATCAGCTTTTTTTGAAAAGTAATAGCGGTAGTCCCAGGGTGTTAACTTCGTATCCTGAGACTACCGCTATTTTAGTTACGTGCACATTGCAAGTTATCCCAAATTCATTTTGATTAATTCTCCTAATTGCTCAGACATGACTTCGGGTGGATGGGGCATTTCGTTCTTGATCCACCACTCAACGACCCCCACATAAGACATGACCACATATTGGAGAATGATATCCTCACTTAATCCGGATTTTCTGGCCTGAGATAAGTGTACTTCCTCCTTAAAATCCTCATTAAGAAATTCAACCAAGCGGTTGCGGAATTGTACCGCTCCCTTACTGGCCATCATCGTCGAGAAGAACAAGTAATTCTGTTCCAAATAGGTAAACCAGGGAACGATGGATTCTTTCCATTCCAAGTCGGAAACCGAATGACAAATTTCACTTAATTCTTGGATATGCCCGTCAATGAGCTTGTCCAACAGATCATACTTATCGACGTAGTGCAGATAAATGGTGCCTCTGCTAACGTCCGCTCTATCGGAAATATCCTGTAGAGTAATATCATCGAAATTTTTTTCTGACATCAATTCAATCACTGCTGCTTTGATGGCTTCTTGTGATTTTCGAATTCTTCGATCCACTTTGGTCATGTGATTCTCACCAAACTTTCTAAAGATAATAAACAAATTTATGTTTAATGTTCACTAATTAACGAAACGCGTTCAATTAACAATGGTAAGCTTTCTTATTCTGTCTATAATTATTAACAGATGTTCATTAATATATCAATATTTGTTTTTATACAAAAACAGGTCAAAACATAGATTTCATAACTAGAGTGGGGGATGAATGATGCAACGTTTATGGACAAAGTCATTTATTCTAATGACGCTGGGTTTGCTTTTTTTATTTACTGCATTTTATATGCTGTATCCCACACTGCCACTTTTCATTAAAGAGATGGGTGGCAATGAAAAACAGGTGGGCTTGGCTATGGGAGCTTTAATGTTATCTTCCGTCATCCTTCGTCCTTTTGTTGGTGGACTACTGGATCGATTCGGCAGACGTCCGTTTATGATCGGAGGGTTGATTTTATTTATATTGGCGATGTACATGTACAACTGGGTTGGTGGAATTATCATGCTGATTGGACTTCGTATCGTGCATGGAATGAGCTGGGCTGTATCCACAACTTCCATGATGACAGCTGTGACTGACATGATTCCATCGGCTCGGCGCGGAGAAGGTATGGGGTGGTTTAGCACCTCCATGACGCTGGCAATGGCGGTTGGCCCCATGATTGGTCTGGGGATTATGCAAGGCACATCATATCAGACGATGTTTCTCTTTGCTGTTGGTTTGTCCGTCGTGGCCCTGCTTTTGACGCTAGGAGCCAAAATGCCATTTCAACCACATACGGACAGAAAGAAAATCCAAATCTTCGAAAAATCAGTCCTGCCTGTGATGGCGCCAATCTTTTTTCTTTTCATTGCATATGGTGGAATTACTACATTTGTACCCTTGTTTGCGGAGCAGATCAAAGTCAATTCTGGCACATTCTTTCTGGTCTATGCTGCGACACTTGCACTATCCCGGCCCATTGCGGGAAAGCTGTCCGATAAGAAAGGAGAGACAGCAGTCATTCTCCCGGCCCTTATCATTACGATCATTGCTTTGATTGTGCTTAGCTTTGCAACCAGTTTACTTGGCGTGCTCGCTTCAGCAGTTCTGTACGGGATCGGCTTTGGTTCCGCTCAGCCAGCTCTTCAGGCCATTACGCTCCGCCTTGCCCCCGAGGATCGGAAAGGGGCAGCCAATGCTTTCTTTTCAACGGCGACTGATCTCGGTATCGGACTGGGTGCGATGGTCTTGGGTCTGGTCTCTGAATACATGAGCTATCACATATTGTTTATGGTTAGTGCCTTGTCGGTCCTGGTTTCTTTTCTGCTTTTCATGATCTACGTAAGACGGTTGTTGAAAATCAAACAGACACTGCCTGCCAAAACGAGTGATTCCGTTTCATTGTAGTTGAATGGTAGTGTGTTAAATCAAATTTGTAGTATAATTTGTGCAGTTAAGAGCAGCAATTATTTCAGGATGCGGAGGCTTACTGCATGTTCATTAGAGAGATAGAAGAAAGAGATAATCAAGAAGTAGAGTCTCTGATTCGAAGTTGTTTGATCGAATTCGGGGCCAATAAATCTGGGACAGCGTGGGCTGATCCGAATCTGGGCGATTTTTATCATCTTTATCAACGCGAGGGCTCCAGGTATTGGGTGGTTGAGCATAACTCAACCGTTGTAGCTGGCTGCGGTATCGGACCCGTGGAGGGATTTTCACATATTTGTGAATTGCAGAAGATGTATTCCTTAAAAGAAGCACGAGGCACCGGAATCTCATATGAATTGCTTCAGATTTCCCTTGATTTTGCCAAAGAACACTATGAACAATGTTATCTTGAGACGCTTAACAATATGGTTGCGGCCAACAAGTTCTATATCAAGAACGGTTTTATTCCTTTAGAAGAACCGTTAAATGCAACGGAGCATTTTGCTTGTGATGCATGGTATATCAAGACATTATAAATTCCACAACTCATGCTCAAAGAGCCTAGTTCAAGCGGCAGATTGCCGACGATGAATTAGGCTTTTTGAGCATTTTATATACCCATTTACGTTAAAGAAACGTCAAACAGAGCTGCTCTACAATGCGGTCGGGAGAGTTGCCGCGCACGTTTTTTTGAAACAGATATGAATCATTACTCATGGCGGTCAGGAGCATGTCCGTTTTGAACAAGCTGATGGCCTGCGATTCGCCATTCCCTGTTGCCATCTCTTCGAATAATCCGAATAGCTGTTGATGCAATTGCTCATAAAGAGGACTTGAGGTTCTGGACTCTGATCCTTGATATACCTCATTCTCGATACCCGAGAGCAGCTCCGCATTTTTTTCTCTAAACTGGATAAACAACGTCAGCAGACCCCGCAATCGCTCAGATGGTGGATGCTGTGCATTCTCCTGCAAGTATATTTCTACTTCCTCGAAGAACAGCGTTGCGTTATCTTTGATCAAGTCCATACATAACTCACTTTTATTGCGGTATCGGCGGTATAAGGTACCCGCTCCAATCTGCGCTTCGGAAGCGATCTGATTCATGCTGACCCGCTCCACGCCGTGCAGCTCGAATAATTTGCTAGCTACATCCAAGATACGTTGGCGATTCTCGGCAGCATCCCGGCGCTCCGAACGAGAGGTTGTATTGGTTTTATCCACTATCTGTCACTTCCTATCCTTAGACGTCCAAAATTTGACAAGGGGAGAACCCTCCGTTTAATATCAAGAAGAGATTAAGCGGAGAGTTCTCCCTTTAATCTTAATCAAAACGAGAGGGATGTGCAACCCATGGAGAGTCATCATAACCAAGCTGCACTTCTGGTCATGGATATGCAGAACATCATTGTTTCGCATTATGCGAAGCACGAGGATGCACTGCTCCCATTTCAGAAAGCGATAGAAGCAGCTCGCAGACATAACTTACCTGTGATTTTTGTGAAGGTTGGTCATCGCCAGGATTCCCCTCCAATCAGTGAGCGTAACAAATTGTTTGGAAAAAAGTCGAGCCGTGGTGGAGAGAACGCAGCCAAGCCGGCAATGAAAGTGGCAATGGACATTCACGAATCGGTACAGCCACTCCCAGGAGAGCTCATTGTGGACAAGTTCCGCGTCAGTGGATTCTCAGGAAGCAACCTGAAAAACCTTCTTCAATCCCATGGCATTAATACACTTATTCTTAGCGGTATCGCAACAAGTGGAGTAGTGCTGTCTACCTTGTGTGAGGCGGCGGATAAGGATTACGCGCTGACTGTACTTTCTGATGCTTGTCTGGATAGGGACCCTGAAGTTCATCGAGTTCTCGTAGAGAGCGTATTCCCCAAACAAGCTGATGTGCTGACAGTAGATGATTGGATAAATTCATTAATGTAAACCAATAAAATGGTCGAAGCGAAGGGATGGTAATTATGAGTGAGTTAGATCTTAATGTTTCACAAAAAGCAGCACTGAGCCTGTTTAGTGGGGAAAGTGGTGAAAATCCGTTTTCACTGATCAAGCAATTGCGTGAAACAGGTCCTGTTATTCCAGTATCCTTGCCAATGGGTGGTACAAATCGCGGGCAGTGGTTGGTCACACGAATGGAAGAAGCGTCACAGGTACTCAAAGATCATGCCCACTTCACGGTAGACCCACTCTCCATCGACGGCAATGAGAATATTCTGAAAGCCTATGTGGAAAACGTAGATCCAGATGCTCCTCCAACGTTCTTTACCGGAAAATCAATGCTCTCTGTAGATGATCCTGATCATCGGAGATTACGTCGACTGGTCTCCAAAGCCTTTACCCCCAAATATATGGAAAGTCTTCGTCCACGTGTGCAGCAGATCGCTGATGAATTACTGGATCAGGTTCAATCCCAGGGTGAGATGGACTTGGTCAAGGACTACGCCTTTCCCTTACCGATTCATGTGATATCCGATATGCTGGGAGTACCTAAAGCAGATCGCTCGCAAATCCAGACCTGGTCCTCCGCGATTGCACACGGTCTGGGCCTCGGAGTGCGTGAATCAGGAGTGGAGGAACACCTCAAAGCCTTCGGTGACTATACCGCACAACTGGTAGCTGAGAAACGCAAACATCCTGCGGATGATTTGATCAGTCAATTGATTGCTATAGAAGAAGAGGGCGATCGACTAAGTGAACCAGAACTGCTATCCATGATTACGTTATTGATCTTTGCTGGCCATGAGACGACATCCAATCTGATTGCTACGGGTGCAATGATGTTATTGGATCATCCTGAACAATTGGAGAAGCTTAAGGCTGATCTTAGTCTGGCACCTTCCGCTGTTGAAGAATTGCTACGTTTTAACGGGCCTGCAACCATTGCTGGACCTCGTTTTGCGACTCAGGATATAGAGCTGGCAGGGCAACAGATCAAAAAGGGAGATATGGTCATCCCCGTGCTGAAATCAGCCAATCGGGATGAACTTCAATTTGAACAGCCAGAGGATCTGGATGTTACACGTCATATTAATCGTCATCTGGCTTTTGGTCATGGCATTCATTCCTGCTTGGGAGCTCCACTTGCTCGTGTGGAGGGAGATATCGCCTTTACAACATTGTTAAGACGCATGCCTAATCTGCGACTTAATATTCCTCGGGAAAACATTGAGTGGCATTTGGCGCTAAGTTCTCAGAGCTTGGCTGCCTTACCTGTCGCATTTTAGCAGCAAGAGTTAGAGCTAGCTTCTATCGGCAAGAAAAAAATATATACCCAAAAAATCCGCCATGTTTGGCGGATTTCTTGGGTTAGGCTATAAGTTTTATGACGATAGGCAACACTCCAGGAATAAAGCTGTTTGATTTTGAACTTATGCTAGATTGATCATCGCACATTAACCGGAAATTGTATGAAAAACGAAGAAGAATGATGAAGTGAAAAGCAATTTGATACAAAATAAATGATTTGTTACAATATTATCGACTGAATTAAACTTTACGTTTAAATTTCCTGTTTCATAAATACATAAGAGGTGGTGAACGAATGCTTGAGCTGAGTTTTGATAATCCGGATGAACTGGTCACGGTCACGCATGCGTTATCGACTCGATCCAGAGTGGATATTCTCCGACTATTGATCTCCCAAAACCTGAATATCGTTGAAATCGCGGAAGCTCTCAAACTTCCCGTATCCACAGTAGCCAGCAACATCAAGGTTTTGGAAGCAGCAAGGCTGATTAATACCGAACTGCTGCCTGCCTCTCGCGGGGCGATGAAGGTATGCAGCCGCAATTACGATGATATTCATATTGCTCTTAATCTGGAGAAAGCAATTCCCAAAGGCGACATTCAGGTGTACGAAGTGGATATGCCTATCGGTCATTATAGTGATTGTGAAGTGTCACCCACATGCGGCATGGCGAATGGCGAGGGCATGATTATTCGTGAGGATGAACCCGCCAGCTTTTATCATCCGAAGCATGTCGGAGCGCAGATTATGTGGTTTCGTAAGGGATATGTCGAATATTTGATGCCACTGGAGATTCCGGCAGAAGCGGTAATCGAATCGCTGGAATTGTCCATGGAAATATGTTCTGAAGCGCCAAACTATGATCATAATTGGCCTTCCGATATCTCCGTATGGATTAACGGTGTGGAAATTGGTATGTGGACATGTCCTGGTGACTTTGGAGATCGGCGCGGAAAGCTCAACCCGGCGTGGTGGTTTGAATGGTCAACACAGTATGGTTTATTAAAGACATGGCGGGTGGATAAAAATAAGACGACGCTGGATATGGAGAAAATTTCAGCAGTGGATCTGGCTCAGCTTAACCTTCAAAACAGCCATAAGTTAAGGGTGCGGATCGGTATGAAGCCGGATGCGGTTCATCAAGGAGGCGTAAATCTCTTTGGGAGACAATTTGGAGATTATGACCAAAATATCAAGATGACTGTACATTATGCTGTTCATTAGAATGAGATGAGGAAGAAAGGCCTTGGTTGCAGATATTATGTAACTAAGGTCTTTTTTTATTTGATAATTACACTAAATATGTTTGAAAGCGTTGACAAGTGATAATTACCCTTATATAATCCCCTATAGATACAGTAATAATGTAATAAAACAATTATATCGTTTGTATCTACAAATTAGAGTAAAGGGGATACTCGCATGAAAAAAAAGATCGGCAGGTTAGCACTGACATTATTGCTCTCATTCTCAACCGTGTTAAGTGCATGTAGCGGAGGCAGTAATGAGGCGGGTGAGAGTGGCACTGGTGATGGAAAAGTGACATTGTCATTCTGGACATTGTTCGATGGTGGTGATGGCGCAAACATGCAGACATTAGTCGATGAATTCAACAAAACCCATCCGGACATTGAAGTGAAGAATACCAAATTGGCCTGGGGCGAGTATTATACGAAGCTCGTTACTGCTGTTGGTAACGGTAATGGACCGGACATTGGGATTTCCCATTCCTCCAGACTGCCCGATCTGATCAATCAGGGGGTTGTCACAGAGCTTGATACTCCGGCTACGGATGCAGGTGTAGATTGGAGCACCTATAACCAGAATCTCTTGGATGCGGTTACTGTAGAAGGTCAACATTATGCAGTCCCCATTGACACACATCCCTTTATCATGTTCTACAACAAAAAACTGCTAAAAGATGCAGGCTTGCTTGGTGAAGACGGAAAACCGATTCTGGAGCAATCGGCTGACGGGTTTTTGAGTTTCCTTCAAACTTTAAAAGAGAAGTTGCCTGCCAAAACGACCCCGTTTGCATTGTCCAATAATAATGATGACCCTTACCGCTTGTGGTGGTCGCTGTACTCCCAGTTGGGTGGTAACGACGTGGTGTCGGATGATCTGAAGTCCGCAGCCATTGATAAAGAGAAAGGCATCAAAGCCGCTGACTATATCCAGAAGCTTTATACCGAAGGCTATATCAAGAAGAATGATCCGGACTTCTATAAAAATTTTCAAAGTGGAACAGCCGCTATTATCATGACAGGGGTCTGGACGACAGGAACGTGGGAATCCACCAAAGGACTTGAGTTTGGTGCTATGCCAATTCCGAAATTCTACGACCAGGAAGCAACATGGGGAGATTCTCATACCATTGTTTTGCCACTGACTAAGGATGAGGATCCGGCTAAACGCAAAGCAGCGATGACTTTCGCCGACTGGGTTGCTGACAATGGTCAGGTGTGGGCGAAAGCCGGACATATTCCATCCAAGCCATCCGTGCTGGAAAAACAGGAATTCAAGGATCTGCCATACCGCAGTGATTATTCCGAAGTTGCGAGTGTAGTTAAATTCAGCAAACATTCCACCAAAAATGCACAAATCCGCGATGAAGCTGCCTTTAAATTTTTGAATGAAGTATGGATGAACAAAATGACTCCTGCGGATGCCATGAACAACATGGAGACAGCCATTCAGAAAATACTGAGCGAATAGAAGGAAGACGGGTCACGCAAGCCTGCGTAATCACCATCTCTAGACAAGAAATCGCCGGCTTGCGTGCCAATCAAAGGGGAGACGCATATGAAGATCAAAAAAATGAGAGCGGATATGCAAGCGCTGGTATTTCTGCTTCCATTCTTAATTATTTATGGTTTATTTACGATCTGGCCCATGATTAAAGGTGTGGAGATGACCTTCTACAAATGGACGTTGATCAAGAAAATGGATTTTATTGGCCTGGATAACTTCCGAAAAGTTTTTCAGGACAGAGAGGTTTGGGAAGCGATCTGGCATTCAACCTTCTTTGTTTTCTTGAGTACACCGACCATGATTATACTCGCGATTCTGCTGGCTTTGATTGCCAACCGAAAATCGTCTTTACAAAAGTTCTACCGCATCATCTTCTTTATACCAAGCGTACTCTCCGTTGCCGTCGCAGCTTATCTGGGTTTATTCGTATTTCAGCCTTATACGGGATTCGTCAATTCCGTCCTGCATCTTGTCAGGTTATTGCCTCAAAATTCCGAAATATTCTGGCTGACGGAAACGGGGCTCGCCTGGGTCGTTATTACCGTAATTACCTTGTGGTGGACAGTCGGATTTAACTTTATTTTGTATCTTTCCGCCATGCAGGAAATACCGGATGAAATTTATGAAGCAGCAAGGCTGGATGGTGCGAGTGATACACAAATATTTTGGAGGATTACTCTTCCTTATCTGAAGCCACTGACCAAAACCATTACCATGTTGCAGATTATCGCTTCCTACAAGGTCTTTATGCAGATTTATGTCATTACAGGCGGGGGACCGCTGGATCAGACACGTCCGATTATTCAGTTAATCTATCAGACCGGATTCAAGAACAACAACCTGGGCTATGCCGCAACGATGTCCTATATTTTATTCGTGATCCTGCTTGTGCTGTCGGCGCTGCAATACTGGATGACTAACCGGAAAGGGGCGGAATACTGATGAAATGGTTATATCGCACAGGTTCTGCGTTGATGGCGGTTATGTTTGCGGCCCCACTTGTGTGGATGCTGATGGTCTCCATCAAAGAAGAAGGCATGAAGATTATTACGGTCCTGGACTGGTTTAAACCGCCATATTCACTTGCCGTCTATAACGAAATTCTGACAACGACAAAGCTGTCACAGTGGGTGGTTAACAGTCTGTTCGTCGCTGTAGTTGTAACAGTACTGACTGTGATTTTCGCTGCCATGGCTGGATTCGCTCTGTCCAAAGTACCGTTTCGTTTCCGTACATTTGTTTTCTTCTTCATTCTTGGCGGATTGCTGATTCCGGGTGAAGCAACCATTATTCCGCTCTATCAGGTAGCCAAGGATTTGCATTTGCTGAACTCATACAGTGGATTGATTATTCCTGCTTTGGCTTCACCAGTAGCTGTCATAGTGCTCAAAAGCTTCTTCGATGGGGTTCCCAATGATCTGCTGGAGAGTGTGCAAATTGACGGGGGAGGCTTTTGGCGAATCTTTACCAGCATCATGCTGCCTTTGACACGTCCGGCCATGGCATCGATGGCGATTCTGACATTTATCGGTTCGTGGAACAATTTCTTATGGCCATTCCTTTCCATAACCGATGATAATCTGTTTACGCTGCCAATGGGTATCCCAACGCTAATGGGTCAGTATTCAGAAGATTACGTCAAACCGATGGTTATCAATGCAGTGGCCTCTGTTCCCATCATTATATTGTTTATCATTTTTGAGAAACAGATTGTTAAAGGCATCAGCATGTCCGGTATTAAGGGTTAACACTTTTTCAGGCCTATGAGCCAAATACAGAGGAGATCGGAGAGAACAAGATGACAACTAAATTTTATAACAAGGATTATCCAAGACCGCAATTTGTACGCAATGAGTGGTTGGATTTGAATGGAGAATGGGATTTTAGTTTTGATGATAATCAGGCGGGTGAAAGCGAGCAGTGGTACGACCAGAATCAGTTTCCGGAAGGGACAAAAATCAAGGTTCCCTTTACCTATGAGACCCAAGCGAGCGGTATCGGAATCGAGACATTTCATCCTCTGGTCTGGTACCGCAGAAGTGTTCAGATTCCCCAGGAAGCAAAAGGAAAACGGAGCATTCTGCATTTTCAGGGAGTGGATTATCACGCAAAATGTTGGGTGAACGGAACGGTTGTTGGTGAACATGAAGGAGGGTACGCAGCGTTTTCATTCGACATTACCCCTTATATCACTTACGGCTCGGAGAATAACATTGTGCTTGAAGTAGAAGACAGTCAGAGCGCGATGCAGCCTCGGGGGAAACAACGCTGGGTGGATGACAATTTTGAATGTTTTTATGTGCAAAGTACCGGGATATGGAAAAGTGTCTGGCTGGAGCATGTGAGTGAAGCAAGGGTTGAAGCAGTTAAGATGACACCGGATATCGATCGTCATATGATTCGTGTGGACTTTCAATTGAATGGGATTGAAGGCAAGAACAACTTGCGTTTGGAGACACGGATTGAGTTAAAGGGTCAGCATGTGCAAACTATTAGCCTATCTCCAGACAGACCCTGGATGACCGTGGAAGCCAGTGTCAAACATGAAGCAGGCGGTCCGTGGAAACAGTCGTTATGGTCACCGGGCTCACCGAACCTGTACGATATCGAGTTTGTGATGTACGAAGATGAGAAAGAAATCGATCGGGTTCATTCCTATTTTGGTATGCGAAAAATATCGATTGAAAATGGGCAGATTCTGCTGAACAATGCTCCGTTGTACCAAAGAATGATTCTGGATCAGGGCTATTGGACAGAGAGCCATTTGACCCCACCTTCAGTGGAAGCGCTGATTGAGGATATCGATAAAATTGCCGAGATGGGATATAACGGAATCCGTAAACATATGAAACTGGAAGATCCACGCTTTTTGTATTGGTGTGATGTAAAAGGCATGTTGGTCTGGTCAGAGATGGCAGCAACTTTCGAGTTTAATGATGAGGCAGTGAGCCGATTCACCAAAGAATGGCTTGAAATTGTTCCCCAGCAATACAATCATCCCAGCATCATTACCTGGGTGCCATTTAATGAATCGTGGGGAATACCGACGATTGGTCACGAGGTAAGGCAGCAGCAATTCACGCAATCCATTTACCATCTAACCAAAGCCATTGATCCGTATCGTCCGGTCATTACCAACGACGGATGGGAGCATACGGTATCGGATATTTTGACAATCCATGATTATGTGGAGACGGGAGAAGCTTTTCTGGAACGGTATCAGGATAAGGACTTGATCGTAAATAACAAGATTGCTTCCAATCGATGGAAGTTTGCTTTTGCTGAAGGTTATCACTATAAAGGACAACCCATTATCATCAGTGAATTCGGCGGTATTGCTTTCCAATCGGATAAAGGCTGGGGTTATGGCAATCAGGTGGACTCAGTTGAAGCCTTTATTGAACGTTTCCGTTCCATCACCGAAGCGATCAAAGCCATTCCCTATATCTCGGGCTATTGTTATACACAGGTCACCGATGTGCAGCAGGAGATTAATGGTCTGTTGACGGAAGACCGTAAACCGAAAGTGCCACTGGAAGTGATCCGTAAAATCAATCTGGGGTGACAGGAGAGCTGAACATCATGCTACGACAGGATTATCCAAGGCCTCAATTTGTACGTAAAGATTGGCTGAGTTTGAATGGGGAATGGGAATTTGAATTCGATGATGATAACAAGGGACGTTCGGAAAAATGGAGTGAGGGCAAGCGAGCATTCAGCCGGCGAATCCAAGTGCCATTTGCTTTTCAAAGTCAACTTAGTGGCATTGCAGATCCGGAATTCCACGATAATGTATGGTACAAACGAACCTTTGACATTCCGAAGAACTTCACTGGCAAACGGCTGCTGCTGCACTTCGGAGCCGTGGACTATGAAGCCTCTGTCTGGGTCAATGGACAGCTTGTGGTTCGGCATGAAGGGGGACACACCCCTTTTCATGCCGACATTACGGATGCTCTGCTGGAAGGAAACAATACGCTGACCGTACAAGCGATAGATTATAGCAGGGATGTAACATTACCACGCGGGAAGCAGTTCTGGCAGGAGCAATCTGCCCAAATTTTCTATACCCGAACTACTGGAATATGGCAATCGGTGTGGCTTGAAGCTGTCGCACCCGTTCATCTACAGAAGGTGCGTCTCACTCCCGATGTCGATCGCAACGAGATCGAAGTTACGGCTCATCTTCAAAGGGAGCAAACAGAACCAAGGGATTGGCACGCACAGGATGTCAGGCTCCGTGTACAAATTGCCTATCAAGGAGAGCAGCTGTCTGAGGATGAATATCGGATTAGCGGCAGGACAGAGACCCGTACCATCGGACTTCACACCTTTAACGAGCATGGCCTTGGCAGGCTGTGGTCACCAGAGCAGCCCAATCTGTATGACATTCATTTCACTGTATTGGTGGATGGTGTGCCTGTCGATGAGGTCGATAGCTATTTCGGCATGCGCAAAATCTCTATTGAACAAGGTAAGCTGTTTCTGAATAACCGTCCTTATTATATGAAGCTTGTTCTGGATCAAGGGTATTTCCCGGATGGAAATCTGACTCCACCGAGTGACGAGGCCATCCGGCGTGATGTGGAATTAACGAAGGAACTGGGGTTTAACGGCGCCAGAAAACACCAGAAGATTGAAGATCCGAGATATCTGTACTGGTGTGATCAACTGGGACTGCTGGTGTGGGGAGAGATGGCGAATGCGTACGATTTCTCGGATCAATACGTCGCCCAGATAACAAGGGAATGGCAGGAGGCGCTGGAAAGGGACTACAACCATCCATGTGTTGTGGTCTGGGTACCTCTTAATGAAAGCTGGGGTGTTCCGAACATCCTGACCAGCAAGGAGCAGCAGTATCATGCCTTGTCGATGTATTATTTGACCAAGTCACTGGATTCTACCCGTCCGGTCATTTCCAATGATGGCTGGGAGATGGTTCAGACCGACTTGTATAACATCCATGATTATGAATGGAGAAGAGAGGTTCTGGAGGAACGCTACCGCACTCGTGAAAATGCGGTAAAAGCCCTTCCGGGCAGTCGAAAGCTTAGCGTGGGTAACTATCGTTATGAAGGACAGCCCGTTTTAATTACCGAATTCGGTGGAATCGGGTATAAAAAAAGTGACTGGGAAGGCTGGGGTTACTCCGGAGCGGAAAATGACGAGGATTTTGCACAGCGATTGCATGCCGTAGTACAGCCACTATTGGATTCTCCAGTAGTAGAAGGATTTTGTTACACCCAGCTGACGGACGTGGAACAGGAAATTAACGGTCTGCTGACGTATGACCGACAGCCCAAGATGCCGATGGAACAGATTCGGGCGATTATTGAAGGACATTATCCATCGTCGGCCGGCGAATAAGGAGGGGAATACGTGTTGAATACAAAGGAGAAAAGTAGATCCTGGGAAGGCGATTTTCAAGGGGAAAAGGCCATTTACCTTCGCTTTGGTTCCAGTGAGGCTGTTATGCTACCGGAGATCGGTGGTAATCTGGTCGCTTATCGTGATCTTGAACGGGGGCTTCGCTTCCTTCATGAACCTTCACCGGAAGAGATGGATTCATTCAAGGCAAGACCCATGATTCACGGGATCCCGGTTCTGTTTCCGCCAAATCGCTATGAGGACGGGCGGTTTGCCTGGAACGGGCAGACGCTTCAGTTTCCGGTCAATGAGGAAGCAACAGGCAATCATTTGCATGGATTTTTGTATAATGCGCCCTGGGTTGTGGATGAGTATGGGCATACCGAGAATGAAAGCCATGTCTCGGTGTCCATAACTGTTGACGAAACTCATCCGATATACGTATGCTTTCCTTTTCAATTCAGTATTACATTACGCTACTCGCTGAGCAGTGATGGACTAATGCAGCATGTCCGCATTCGCAATCATGGAAGCTCCAGCATGCCGTGCCTGATCGCTTTTCATACTTCAATTAACGCTCCCTTTAATTCCGGGGGATCGGCTCGTGATTACAAGCTCAAGCTAACCATTGGAGACAGATGGGAATTAGATCAACGTATGCTGCCAACGACCTGTTTTCGGCCCTTGATTCAGGAGGAAGAGCAGATGCGTGACTCCGGGGTATATCCCTTCTTTGCAGAAATGGATAATCATTATACTGCTGTACCGCAAAACGGGAGAAACCGGATGGAGCTTCAGGATACGAGGAATGGAATGACCCTGATCTACGATGTGGGAACTTCTTATAAACAATGGATGATTTGGAACAATCATGCGGAAGAAGGGTTTTTCTGCCCCGAACCGCAGATTAATCTTGTGAATGCACCAAATCTGGATATGCAGGCCGAGGAAGCTGGATTATTTAGTTTGCAGCCGGGAGAAATCTGGGAGGAAACGAGCAGATTATATCTGCGTCATTCGTAAAAATAAAGATGAAGGGGAGCAGCCAGGACAGCTAATGCTGTGATCGCTGCTCCTTTTAAAAACCATTGAAGGCAGTGAATTCAGCCTGTCGTCGCCACACTGAATTAAAATAAGATAATGCCTGCTGCTCCAGCCACACTAAGAATCAGAAGGGGATGAAGCTTGTACTTGAGCAGAAGAAACAAACAAACTCCGCTAATAAGTAGTGTCGCAATCCATACCCAGCTTATGCCTGAGTTTTCACTTGGATATCCAAAATGAATGGCAGCATAGATAATGAGTCCCGTCGTTACGGGGCGCAAGCCATATAAAGAGGACTTTACCCATGAATTGTCGTGCATCCGATAAAATAAGGCGGAGAGTAGCACAATTACGACGAGTGAAGGCAAAATCATACCTGCAGTAGAGACAGCGGCTCCGATATAACCTGCCGTCCGATAACCAATCAACGTTGCGGCATTGGTTGCAATCGAGCCTGGCGTCATACCGGCCAGCGCTACGGTTTGTTGGAATTCAGCGCTTGTCAGCCATCCTTTTTCCGTTACCTCGTGTTGAATGATCGGGATAACGGCGTAACCGCCACCAAATGAAACGAGGCCTACACGTATAAACATCATGAACAGGTCCCAGTACATCTCAATCGCTCCGATTCGTCTTACTTAAATGTAATATTCCAGTTCCGGGTAGCTGCCTGTTACAGACTTCTTCTCCATTTTCACTTGAAGGCCCAGCCGTTTTTTGATCCGAATCACGGCCATGCCGCATATCAATCCCGAAATAATAAGATAGAGGGGATGGATTCCTGCAAACAGAAGAACAGCTACGGTCACAATGGCAGCTATCGCTGTTGTTGTATCTAAGATAGAATACCTGGCCGTCCGATAAGTTGCCATGCTAATTAGTGCAATAATTCCACCGTTCATTCCTTTTAAAGCAGCTTCAACTTTGGGTTGGTTACGAAATAGGATGGCGAACACGCTGATCAGGATCACAATCAAAAACGTGGGACATGTCACGCCCATGACGGCATACACAGCTCCCGCAATTCCTGCCTGGCGATGTCCGATCATCGCAGCGGCATTGACGCCAACTCCTCCGGGAGCAGAGCCGGCAAGCGATATAAGCTCACCGATCTCGTCCTCTTGTATCCATTTTTTCTTGTTCACCACTTCGCGTTCAATAATAGGCAGCATTGCATATCCGCCTCCAAATGTGGAAGGGCCGATGCAAAAGAAAGTCCAAAAAAGCTGTGTCAGTAACATAAATTGTTCTTTCAGGTTTTGGATGCTACCCTTATCCTTTCCATCACGCATGATGAATTCGAGGCATCGGCATGGACTCCTTGCCAAGCTCAGCCCAGATGTATTTGAGCAGAAGCTCAGACTTGAGCTGGGTGTACTCAGGTTCATTCCACAAGTTAAAACGTTCATCGGGATCCTGTTCAAGATCGAAAAGTTCACCATAGATTTGATTGTAATAGACGGTGATTTTATACCGCTGTTCGACATATGTTTTTTGATGAATCGTCGTGGGTTCGTGTCGAAATTCGCAGAGAGCATGATTACGAACGGCTTCCTTGGCGCCCATCCACACTTTCTTCTGATCGATGCCCGTCATGGCGTGCGGAATTGCAATGTTGCAAAGAGACAAGAAGGTAGGAGCCAGATCGACCAGCGATTGTATGGCATTTGATTTTTTCGCAGCAGGCACCTCACCAGGGTATCTTACGATAAATGGGATTTTGATAAGATCTTCGTAATGGAATCCACCCTTGGCCTGAAGACCATGCTGTCCGAAGAAATGACCATGATCGGTTGTGAAAACGACGATTGTATCGTCTGCAATACCCAACTCATCCAGCTTATCGAGAATTTTGCCAATATATTTATCCATCATGCTGATCATTCCGTAATACACGCTGACCAATTTTTTCTTGTCATACGCCGTTAGCCGGGATTTGTCGCCATATTCATAATAATGATGGGAACGGTAACCGTGAATGCCGAATCCGGTTTCAACCAGATGCTCAAAATTCGGATTCTCCTTCTGGGTCAGTTGAAAATGGGGTGGGTTACGATCATGCTCTCCAGGTGTTATCGACGGAATCGTCAGATCATCGGGGTCATACATCGAATCCCAAGGTTCCGGTACCAGATATTCCGGATGCGGATCGAAAAAGCTGGCCCACAGAAAAAATGGATCATCAGCATGGGTGTATTGCTCCAAAAGGGAATTGGTTCGTTCGGCTATCCAGGTGTTGTAGTGATATTTCTCAGGGATGGGCCACGTATACGTTACCGAAGGGTCCATCGTCCCAGTTGGGGGAAGGAAGTAATCTCTCCAGTTCGTACATCCCTGTTCTTCCAGCCATAGCGCGTAATGCTGACCGACATGCGCTTCATTCGTATGATTACGTGTTAACTCTACGTGGTCAAAGCCGTAAAATGGACCGTGGAAATGTCTCCAGCACTCCAAATCCTGTAAGATGGGATACGCTTCTGCCGACGGGTATTCCTCCGTAGATTTCAAAGGCTGAAAATGTGCCTTACCTACTAGGGCAGTGCGGTAGCCTGCCTCCTGGAAACTGTCTCCGACGGTATGACGGTCTTCAAGCAGTTTTGTGCCTAACGTCCAGGCTCCATGCTGACTGGGATACATACCTGTAATAATAGAAGCACGGCTAGGGGTACAGGTAGGGTTTGGGCAATAAGCCCGATCAAACGTTGTTCCTTGCCGGGCAAGACGGTCCAGATTGGGCGTGGAAATCTCAGACTGAAAAGCTCCGATCGTGTTCCAGTGCTGCTGGTCACTAGTGATTAGCAAAATGTTAGGTGTTCTCGACAAGTGTAATCGCCTCCTAGTAAGATGATATTGAAAAAAACGAGTTATAAAAATAGCCCGGTGTTATATTTTTATTGTCATTTTGTTATGATCAAACAAAATAGGAGAAGGAGGGAACTCCCTACGATGCAGGAATATGAGTATGAGCATGCAGAATTCATCTACTATAAGCCAGGTTATTTGGATAAAGAAGAACACATCTGGCCAGTCCGGGCAGGGCGAAGTATAGCCAAATCCAATTACCGAGTTGGCCCCAAACGTATCGAGTGTTACAGTCTTCATTTTGTGCATGAAGGTAGGGTCAGGCTTGAATTTGATGGCAAGCGAGTGGACCTGCAGAAGAATGATCTGTTTTGTCTGTTTCCCGGCAGAACCTATTACTATCACATGCTTCCCTCGGAATCTCCGCTGCAAATGAACTGGCTGGCATTGGATGGGCCTAAAGTCAAACCTTTATTGGAGCTGGCTGGTTTAACTCCGGAAAGTCCGTTTGGCAAACAGATGTGTTCTCCACAGGTCCAGGAAACGTCCGAACGACTGATTCATGCATTAGCATGTGTGGAACGGTGGAAGCCAGCAGTATCGCTGGAGTTGCATGGGTTGGTATATGGATTGTTAGCCAGCCTTGTTCCAGACACCAACTACGCACAGCCTACAGAACTAGCGGGCTGGATTCATGAATGCATGGATTACATGGAATTGCATGCAACAGAGGGTATTTCCGTGCAGCAGGTCGCCGACTTCGCAGGGGTACATCGTTCATACTTCTCCAACATGTTCACCACTCAGGTTGGACTGCCTCCGTTAAAATTCATGCAGAGAATACGAATGGATAAGGCCAAACAGCTTCTAAAGGATACGGATGCTACCGTTACGGAGATTGCTTTGTCGCTGGGTTATCCGAATCTATATTCATTTACCAGAGCATTCAAAATCTATTATAAAGTACCTCCAATCATGATGCGGAGAACCTCAAGCTGATCCTGAACAAACGCATGACCAGTAAGGAGAACGCTTACTTTTTTATTGGATCTTGAAAAAGGAGACTCCCACAATGAAGCTCTCTACATTGCAGAGATGGATTTCACCGAAACGCAGCATTCAAGGGAAAATTTTTATCGCTTTTATTGCCGTTACCCTAGTATCCATTATTTTAATTACGGTCATTGTTTATATGAGCATGCGTGAAACGATTACGCAAAATGCGATTACTTCGGTTTCGGACAGCATAAGGCAGGCAGATGAATCATTGAACATAATGCTGGAAGAGATCGACCGTCTGAATACGGTCGTGGTGACTAACAAAAACACGGTTATTGACACTTTGCTCAGTCCGAATGAGGAAATCAGTTACGAGTGGTTTCAGGAACAGAAGCGGATGGATGAATTTCTATCGTCCCTGATCGATTATAAGGCCTATATTTCACGGATAGCTGTGGTGGGCCTGAGCGGGAAGGTATTTTTCTCAGGTGGACCTTGGCTGGACAGGACCATCTTGGGTACGCCAATGATGAATTACATGCTGCAAAATGGATCAAAGCACGCATATTTCAAGCAGACAGGAGTATCAGATGCGGTTACCATTGGTCGGGAGATTCGTTATAACCGTGCGACCATAGGGTTTGTCATGGTGGATCTTAATTATGAGTTTATCCAGAAAACATATGACGTGAGACCAACTACAGATAGCATGATCTATGTGCTGGACAAGGGAAATCAATTCATCTATGAAACCCGAACTGACTCACCTCTTACTCCATCTTATCAGCAAATCAAGGAGATCAATCAGCAATTTAAAACGGATGGTGAAGCGGTCAGGCGGTACATTGATGGAAAAGAATATATCGTTGTTTGCCGTCAATCCGACTATACTGGGTGGAGTACTATTTCTTTGGTTCCGATGGATTCTCTGCTGACCGAATCGGTGAAGCTGCGCAAACTGTTGGCAGAGGTGTCCATTATCGTGTTTGTCGTTGTACTGATCGTTTCACTTCAAGTCTCTTCCCGAATTACCCTGAATATCCGAAAACTAAAATCACTGATGATGTTGGTGAAGGACGGAAATCTGACACTTCCCCAAAATGAGATTAAAAGTGAAGATGAGACAGGACAACTGTACCATGTCTTTAACGGTATGGTGGAAGAATTGAAAGATCTGCTCGAAGGAATCCGCGTCAGCGAGAAAGAGAAGCGGGAAGCTGAGCTTACTGCGCTCCAAGCACAAATCCATCCTCATTTTTTATACAATTCGCTCAATACGATCAAGTATCTGGCCAGGCTAAACGGAGTTCCAAACATTGAAGCGGTCTCGGGATCGTTGATAGAGCTCATGCGAAGTGTCCTCGGTAATTCAAGCGAATTTCTTACGGTGCGTGAAGAATTGGCATATGTTGAGCATTACATCTCCATCATGAAGTACAGATATATGAAGCCGATTCGGATGATTACCGAAATTGAGGATGACGCATTGCTGGAATGCCGGGTGTTGAAGCTGATGCTGCAGCCCCTGGTTGAAAATGCAATTATTCATGGAATCGGACCACTTGAACAGAATGGATTCGTGTTGATACGGGTGTATGAAGAAGGAAACAATCTCAATATTGATGTGGTGGACAACGGAAAGGGGATCACGGAGGAGCAACGGGAGTATTTACTGAAAGGTACGGGTACAAACGGAGAAACATCACGTTTTAGTGGAATGGGTGTACGTAATGTACACGAACGAATCGTTCGCACATACGGCGACTCATATGGTGTCCATTTGTGCAGTGAACCGGGGGTGTACACCAAAGCTGAAATTTGGCTCCCCAAACTGGAGAAAAGTATGGAAAATACCAAACGAGAGGTGATATAAGCCATGTTTCAGGTGCTACTCGTCGATGATGAACCGTTAGTACGCCATAATCTATGGACCTTATTGGACTGGGCTGACTATGGATTTGAATTATGCGGTCAGGCGCATAATGGGTTAATTGCTTTAACGATGATTGAGCAGTCGCCACCGCATATTGTCATTATTGATGTAGATATGCCTGAAATGAGCGGTGTAGAGCTCAATCGGACAATCAAGGAACGTTTTCCAGGGGTTAAGACGATTATGCTTAGCAGCTATGACGATTATGATTATGTGCGGGATTGCCTGAACAATGGCTCCATTGATTATTTGCTTAAGCATCGATTGGACGAGTCAACACTGCTCAACATCCTGAATAAAGCCGTATCGGAATTGCAGCAGGAGAATCGGTTGCGGGAGAAACAGGTCGCCGAGAGCATCATAGCCGAGAAAGTGAGTCCCGAGGATATGCGCGATTATTTGTTGTATTTGCTCAAAAGACAGACGAAGACAACGTACGGGTTTGAAGACGTTTCCCAGAAAGACAATCTATATCCGCATGCGTCCAGATATGCAACAGCAGCTTTACAGATTGTTCCGTTCCTGCTGCTGACAGAGTCATACAGTGACGTGCAGACCAATGGCCTGGTTCAGCAGGTCGTCGATATGATGCAGCAGAGCCTGGGTGATATCCATGAGCGGACAGCGGTGTACGTTGAGGAAGGGCGATTTGTTATCGTGTTTTCTTTCAGGGAACGAAGCGAGCACATCATGCAGCGTGAGGTAGATGGACAACTGCGGAAGATTCAGCATGCGTTGGAACTGTTCCTGAATCTGCAAAGTGTAACCGCAGTAGGGCCAATATGCACCAGTCTATCACAGCTTGCATCCAGTTACTGCTCCGCCGAATACGAACTCGATGGATCTTCGTCTGTGAAAACGCTCAGAAGCCATACCCTCCAAGTTAAAAGTCCATGTTCGGACAAGCGTTCACATGAAAACGATCAGAGTCAACGAGTTTCTCTGACCATTGAGGAGCACAAGCAGCTTCTGTTATCCATTGAAAGGTTTGACAAGCAAGGCGTGCATAAATTGATTTCCACTATTATTGCTTCGATTGACCACTTGCCTATCCATTCACATACGGTTCAGATGATTGTCAGCGAGCTCATGCAAACGGGTGATAAAGCATGGAGGACCTGCTTGCCTTCCACAGATCCAGCGGTAGCTAATCTGCCTTCAAGAAGCGAGCTTGGGCGCATGAAAACGATAAGAGAACTGGAGCAAGGCCTGCAGTCCTTTTTCTCCAGTCTGTTTCATTTGTTGAATCAACATCGTGTAATCGGTTCCTATTCTCGCCATGTCACGCAGACGATCCAATTCATTCTGGAGAGGTATTCCGGTTATGTCACATTGGAGATTGCGGCAAGCGTTATCGGCCTGAATGCCTCCTATTTAAGCAGAATATTCAAGGAGGAGACGCAGCGGACTTTTTCAGAATATCTGAATCAGGTTCGGATTGAAGCAGGGTGCAAGCTGCTGGACAGCGGCCGATACTCGATCAAAGAAATAAGTATGCAAGTGGGATTTACGACACACAACTACTTTTTTAAAGTATTCAAAGAAATAACGGGTTTAACACCGCAAGCGTATTTGAGCAATCCAGGAAAAAGGAAGGACGAAACGAAGCTCCCGTCTTTGCACTTGGGAAACTAGGCAGATAAGAGCAGAACTCTAAACTCGTAAAATATGTGGAGTAAAGGGTCATATTATTGTAATTACCTTCCATGCCCAGTGAATTATAATGAGCACACACCAACCGTGAACGCTTACAAATTACGTTGGTGATAAAGAATTGTGGGGGGCACAACTTTATGCGCAAACGCTGGGGAAGAAATATGATCATGATGATGATCGCTTCCAGTTTGATGCTGGCTGGATGCAATTCCGGTGGAACCAATAACGAAGCTTCACCAGAGGTTTCGAAGAACGACATTCATACGACCGGGTTTCCGATTGTGGACGAACCGGTGAATCTCAAGATGTTTACCCGAATTGCACCCGTAAATGGCCCTTTCAAGGAGATGCCGGTCTTTCAGGATTACGAGAAATTAAGCCATGTGAAGGTGGAATTCATTGAAGCACAGACGGATGGTTTTCAGGAGAAAAAAAATCTGTTGTTTGCTTCGAATGAACTGCCGGATGCCCTGTTCCGTTCAGGTATTTCCCCGCTTGAAGCCATCCGCTACGGCTCTGCCGGCCAATTGATCCCACTAGAAGGTCTTATCGATGAATATGCTCCGAATTTGAAGAAATTAATGGAACAATATCCCGAAATTCGCTCAGGCATTACTACACCAGAGGGCCATATTTATACGATTCCGGGTATTGTTACGCTAAGTGCGGCGCGTACGGATAAGAAATGGATCAATCAGATGTGGCTGGACAAGCTGAATCTGAAAGTGCCGGAGACCACCGAAGAACTTTACAATGTATTGCTTGCCTTCCGTGATGGTGATCCGAATGGAAACGGCAAACAGGATGAACTTCCGATGACAGCCCGCGTAGGATTGGCTGTTGTAAACGCGATGAGTGGGTCATTCGGATTGGATTCACAGCTCGGCTATAACATTAATATTGAAAATGACAAAGTTAGTATCTGGATGGGCAGCGACCAGAATAAAGAAATGCTGATGTACTTAAATAAGCTGTATAAGGAAAAGCTGTTGGATCAGGAAATATTTTCACATACGGAAGCGCAATATCTGGCCAAGCAGGGATCGGGAAATACAGGTTTTTTCTTTGACCAGACGAACAATAACTTCTTGTCGATCAAAGACCAATATACCGGTATCGCCCCACTGGAAGGTCCACAAGGTGACCGTTTACAGAGTCAGGCTCTGCCAGTAGCCAGGGATTTTGGAGCCTTTGCAATCACATCCGTCAATAAATATCCTGAAGTCACGATGCGTTGGATTGATTATTTCTACAGTGACGAGGGTTCTACCCTGCTCCGATTCGGAAGAGAAGGCGAGCATTACGAGATGAAGGATGGTATTCCTTACTATAAAGAGGACTTCTTGAAAGAAATCAGTAACCAGGCCAAAATTACGCCTTATGCCGGCGGAGGCACGCCACATCTCATCAGTGAACAGGTTGCTTCCTTTATCAATCCACCTCAGGTGCAGGAGGCGCAGCAAAAGCTCGATCCGTTCATGCCAAAAGTTCGCTATGCGGCTCCGATGTTTGATGAGCAAACCGCCCAGGAAGTTAACATCCTTCGAAATGATATCGATAAATATTACGAAGAACAGAGTACAAAATTTATAGTCGGTGCAATCGGTTTTGACAAGTGGGAGCAATTCCAGGCCACGCTCAAAAAGATGAGAGTTGAGGAACTGGATAAGTTGTATCAGGATGCCTTTGACAAGATGCAGAAATAATGCTGAAACATCATGGATGAGGAGCAGTTGCCTATGAAAAGCGTCAAAACCGATACAACGATGACGATGCCACGAAGCCATCCGAAAAAGAGTTCAGGCCTGTTAAGGCAAATGGGTAAAAGATTGGACCTGTACCTTATGCTGCTTCTGCCAGTCACTTGGTATGTGGTATTCCACTATGCCCCTATGTATGGACTGCAAATTGCGTTCAAAAATTTCAATCCGGCTAAAGGGATTCTGGGCAGCAGCTGGGAAGGCTTTGGACACTTCGAACGATTCTTTGATTCCTATTATTTCTGGAGACTTATATGGAATACATTATCCATTAACTTGTTCTCCTTATTGATTGCCTTTCCGATTCCGATTCTGCTGGCACTAATCATTAATGAAATTCGCAATAAAACCTTCAGCAAATGGCTGCAAAATATTACGTATATTCCCCACTTTATTTCAGTGGTCGTTATCGTTGGCATACTGAATGTGTTTCTCTCGCCCCATACGGGTCCAGTCAATCTGCTAATTGAGGCATTCGGAGGTACACCGATCCGTTTTCTTGAGGAAGCAGGTTGGTTCAAAACCATTTTTATCAGTTCGAATATATGGCAGAACATGGGCTGGCAATCCATCATCTATATTGCAGCCTTGAGCGGAGTGAACCCGCATTTGTATGAAGCTGCCAAGATGGATGGAGCATCAAGGCTAAGGCGGATTTGGCATATTTCGCTACCCGGCATCGCTCCGGTCGTCATCATTTTGCTCATTCTGGACATCGGTCATTTCATGAACGTAGGGTTTGAGAAAATTTTGCTGATGCAAAACAATCTCAATCTGGAATCGAGCGACGTCATTTCAACGTTTGTCTATACGACAGGTATCCTCAAGGGAGAATACAGCTATACAGCTGCTATCGGGCTTTTTAATTCAATCATTAATCTGCTGTTACTTTTACTGGTCAATCGGATTGCGCGGAAGACGTCTGAGACGAGCTTATGGTAAAGGAGGGTAAGATCCTATGTCCAAGCAGGCGACATTACAAGCCAGTTCCAATGAACGGATTTTCGATGTAATCATCTACATCATAGCCTCAATCATTATTATCGCTGTGCTGTACCCGCTGATTTTTATCGTGAGCGCTTCGTTCAGTGATCCCACAAAAGTATTAAACGGAGAAGTCTGGTTACTGCCCAAAGGACTGACGTTGGACGCCTACACGAATATTTTGCACAACGAGAAGATATGGGTGGGGTACCGCAATACGATATTTTATACGGTCGTGGGCACTGTGATTAACATTATCATGACCGTGTTGGCCGCATACCCTCTTTCCAGACCTGATCTTCCTGGACGTAATGTAATCATGGTGTTTATCACGCTAACGATGTTCTTCAGTGGCGGATTAATTCCAACGTATCTATTGGTCAAAAATCTGGGCATGGTGGATACGATGTGGGCTCTGATCATTCCCGGCGCAATCGCCACGTACAATCTAATCGTGATGAGAACGTATTTTCAGTCGAGTATTCCCTGGGAGCTTCAAGAAGCTGCCCACATGGATGGGTGCTCCAATTGGCGGCTGCTTGTGAGCATTATCCTGCCCCTGTCCAAGCCGATCCTGGCCGTGATGGTGCTGTTCTATGCCGTAGGCCATTGGAATTCTTTTTTTAACGCGCTCATCTATATTCGTAACGAAAATCTGCATCCGCTTCAGTTGGTACTGCGCGAAATTCTGCTGATCAGCCAATCCGATGCAGTGGACGGCAGCCTTGGTTTGGAAGACAAAATCCTGCTCGCGGAGAGCATCAAGTATGCGGTGATTATCGTCTCCAGTTTGCCTGTACTGTTGATGTATCCTTTTGTGCAGCGCCATTTTGTTAAAGGGGTCATGATTGGATCGATTAAAGGTTAAATCCATATCAACCACAATGATGGAGGACTTATGTTGAAATCAAACGCCAGAATTAGTATAGATTGTAGTCGTGTAAGCGAACACACGGTCAACCCTTATTTGTTTGGGCATTTTGTGGAAGACATCCGAGACCATATGGAAGCGATGCTTGCATTTCCATTGAAGGATATGGACTTTGAAAGCGAGGCTGAATCAAGCGCTTCTGTATCGGGAAGCTGGAGTACCTACACCAACGGAAGAAATACGCAATATGCAATGGAAGCCCCGGCTCCCAGACATTCGGGTCGCGCTCAGCGTATTCGTATCTTTAGTGATGATGAAGCGTACGCCGGGATTGCACAAAGCTGCGCATTGAAAGGGCCTATGGACTACACCGTTCGTATAGTTGCGCGAGCCTCCATCGAACTCCAGTATTTGATGGTGGAGGCGGTCGATAGACGTACGGAAGAAGTGCTCGGTCAGTTGAAAATCGAATTGCACAGCCATAACTGGCAGGATTATGAAGGACGGCTGACGATCCTACGTGCTTGTTCAGATGCAGAGATTCGGGTGTATGTTCCGACAGAGCATCCAAGATGGATCGATCATGTCTCCACGGGAATGCTCTGGCTGGACCATGTGTCTTTATTGCCTGTGGATCATATTGCTCTGGTAAAAAGCGAAATAATAGAGATGACCAGAGAACTAAACGCAGGCATGATGAGACTTGCAGGGAACTACATTAGCGCCTATCACTGGGAGCATGGCGTTGGGCCGATTCTGGAGAGGCCAGTCATGTACAACGAGGCATGGGGAGGATGGACCAGCAAATATTTCGGAACGGATGAATTTATCCGCTTTTGTTACGAGCTGGAGGTGGAACCTCTGATTTGTGTGAACGATGGATCGGGTACACCTCAAGAGGCCGCCCAATGGATTGAATATTGTAATGGAAGTGTAGATACCCCAATGGGGGCTCTTCGGGCGAAGAACGGATCTCCGGAACCATATCATGTGAAGTATTGGGAGATCGGCAACGAGGTGTGGGGGCAATGGCAAGTTGGAGTTTGCTCTGCGGAGCAATTTGCGGAGCGGACCGTACAGTTTGCCAAAACGATGAAGGAAGCAGATCCTTCCATTGTATTGCTGGCCTGTGGACATTACGAGCAGGATTGGAATAAAACTGTGCTTGCTCTGGCAGGGGAGTATATCGATTATTTAACATTACATTTATACCACGGCTACGGTCCCTTTGGCATGAATCGGGATACACCGGCTGAGGATCGGTATAAAGCAATGGCTAGTTATCCCGAGTGGACCCGGCACTATATACACCGAACAATGGAGGTCATTCATTCCGACATCAAACATCAGCATGTGAAGCTGGCCATCACCGAATATAACACGATGTACTATCCAAACACTGTGCGAAAAGGACTGCCAGACGAGCATACCCTTGGAGCAGCCGTGGCGAATGCCGCCAATCTGAATGAAATGATTCGTTGCAGCGATAGCGTGCAAATTGGCAGTTTCTCCGATCTGGTCAATGGTTGGCTTGGGGGATGTATCCGTGTCGGGGATTTCTATGCGGATCAATATCGGGGCAAGTATGCTGGATGGAGTGGACACCCACTCACGATCTATGGAACTCCAACCTATGAAGTATTAAAGCTTTACGCGAATCGGGATATTCATCATATCCTACCTGTAGAAGCTGAATGTGGAACATTCTCTGTAACTTCAAACCAAAAAACGCCTGTAGAGCTGGATGCACTCCCCGATCTGGATGTTGTAGCCGGAACGAATGTTGATGGCAGCAGGGTCACCTTGTTTATTGTGAACCGAAGCTTGGAGGAAGTATCGGTTGAGCTGGATTTACAAGTTTTCGATGTGAGTGAAGAGGGGACCTTATATGAGATTACCAGCGATTCGTACAATAACATCAACTCCGTGTTTCAACCCAATCATATCAAGTGCACAGAACGGAGTGTTTTGACCGAGGATTGGCAGCGTGGTTACGCATTACGTCCTTCATCCATCTATGTACTGGAGTTTGGAAAGGTAGACTAATTGTCTCGACATCCCGAACTGCAGACAAATAGGGTTTCAGAACCTGTACCTAAGTTCTGAAACCCTATTTTCTGTTCTGTGGTGTCTTGCCCACCAATCAATCCAATACTTGCCTGATGAAAGTAGGCATTTTAAATAATTACTTGTTTTCGCTTATACAAAACGGGTATTGCCGCTGCTATAAGGATCACACCCATAATGGCGGGTGCAGCATGACCAAGCGATACATAGATTTGACCTCCAATGATAGGACCAATCATTCTTGCTAAAGCCTGGATAGATTGGCTACCGCCTTGAACCCTGCCTTGTTCACTAGAATCGACAGATTTGGAGAGCATGCCATTGAAGGAAGGCCCGAAGATCGAATCACCAAAACCAAAGATAAACATGCCCACGATAAACAGTGGATAGAATGAGAACAAAGTAGACAGTGCAATGAGACTGTAACCTATAATCTCTGAAATCATTCCAAGAATGGCTATCTGTTTATCGCTAAGCTTTTTCAAAAGCTTAGGCATGATGAGACCTTGTGAGATGATGTCCTGGACACCCATAATCGAGAACATTAATCCAATTATTGCAGGCTTCCAATTGAAAGTATCCATTGAAAATTGTGAGAAAACGGCCTGTAAAGATCCGTTGGGTATCCAAAGTAAGAAGGCTGAGATCAGTAGTCTGTTTAAGTTTTTCATGGAAAGCAGGTTTGCAAGCTGTATGAATGGATTAAGTCTCACCAAAGTAATTTCTTTCAGTCTATGTTTCTTGGCAAGACTCTCAGGCATAAAAAAGAATCCATATATAACATTCACCAAAGTTATGATTGCTCCAAAATACATGGGTGCAGAATAATCAATCTTGGCGAGTAATCCGCCTACAGTCGGGCCAATGACGGTGCCTACACCTACAACCGCACTCACCCATCCAAAGTATTTGGTTCTCTGTTCGGGTGGGATGATGTCCGCAAAATATGCGAAGATTGTACCTATGCTTCCTCCTGTTATACCCTCGATTATACGCCCCGCAAAGAGTATCCATAGGGCTCCACCTATGCCGAAAACCAAGTATCCGATTGCGGAACCCAAAAGGCATACCAGGAGCAATGGACGACGGCCATATTTATCGCTCAGAGCTCCAAGCACGGGGGACGCAAAAAATACGCAAAAGGCATAAACAGAGGTCAGCAGCGTAACAACGATAGCTTGTTCTCCTGGACTGCTTGTATAAGGCTGTACTAGAAATGGGACAACAGGCGCGATAATACTGAAGCCTATTCCGCAAAGAAACACAGAGATCAGACCGAATAATAAAGCGTGTTTGTCTATGGTTTGTTCTGTGTTCTGTGTATGATGTGATCGTGATTTAAACATTAATTTCTCCTCTCAAACGTCGTGATTTTATTTCCTTGGAAACATTAATATCGTACAACTGCTTTGTTTCCTTGTCAACAAAATAATAACAATAAAAAAACAGCCTGTTCTCAAATAGAGTCCGGCTGCCTTTAGTTTAACTTTCATTATTGAGATTTATTCCGACTTCAGATCTGTACCCAGCTTCTTTATTTCTGCATCCAGATGCCGATTATACTTGTCCACGAAGTTAAGCATACTGTCAAATTGTTCGTCGGTTACCTGTTCGAATACAACTTTATCTCGCTCTTGAAACTCGTTGTGAAGATCCTCATGGATTTGATAAATGACTTTCCCTTGCTCTGTAAGCCTAAAATAGATCTCTTTCTTGTTATCCGATTTCTGATAGCTTTCGATCAGGCCTTTTTCTATGAGCTTCTTCGTTAATTTACTTATCGCACCTCGAGTCATATAAAAGGACTCTGCAAGCTTTGTTACATTGGAATCTGCATTTTTTTCAATGTATTCGATGCAATGTACTTCAGAAGGTTTATACCCCTTAAGACTTTCTTCCATCTTATCTTTATTAAGCCAAACCAGCTTGTTATATAAGTCCCTGAAACCCACTAAGACCTGTTCCTCTTTATTCATGGCCTATCCTCCCACCCATTGGTGCATTACAATATTATATTCAATTTTGGTTTCCAGTTCAAAAATATTGAAAACAATTATTTAGGAAGGGATCTATACGTGATAAAAGAGAGACAAAAGCTTCTAAATTACAGTGTAAATCAAGGTTAATTTCTGAATAAACTTTTTTCTTAACGACATACTACTTCAGAAGAGGTGGTAAAATTTGCAGCGAATCCATGAACAGGATCTTCACGATATTGAAAAGCAACTCTATGACCGTTTCGAAAAGAGCACGGATTTCAGCAATAAAGACGTGCTTATCGCCAATCAGAAATTCAGAGCATACTTCGTGAAAACGCTAGTCGATCTTCCGACAACGTTGTCCACAATAAATCAAGCGGCAAGTGGTAATGAGAACGAATCTTTTCTGAAAATGTTCAGTCCTTTTGAAGAAGAAGCATCCATGTCATTGGACGAACTATGCAACAATCTCCTGCATGGGAAACTTGTGTTGTTCAGCACAAAAGGATTAGCAGCAGTCATTGAACCGGAACCTCCTGGAATTTCACGGTCCGTAAGCTCGCCAGAGAGCGAAAATCCCCTTCAATCTGCATTCGATGCTTTTACAGAAGATATTGATAAAAATATAGGTTTGTTGCGAAAAAAAATGATATCCGACCAGTTGGTGATCGAAAGCAGAGAGACAGGGGTTCAGTCTACCAAGAAAATTGCCATGGTGTACATTGAGGGAGTTGCCCAACCGAAAGTCATTGCGGCAATTCGGGATAAGCTGGAACAAAATAAAGATAAGGAACTGAATACGGTAAGGGACCTGCTTAGTATACTGGGGCATCCCAGATTCTCAATAACGCCAACGTATATCTCTTCGGAGCTACCGGGTGAGATGGTACAGAATATGATGAACGGAAAAGTGGTTATTTTGATTGACCAATATTCGTTTGCTTTTGCTTTCCCAGCGATCATAACGGATTTGTGGTCAACTACGTTGGACGTCAACTACCCGTATCTATTTCAGGTGTTTTTACGAACCATCCGGGCGATTGGTGCACTTTTGGCTATCACACTTCCAGGTCTGTATATTGTGCTTAATTCGGTAAACCCGGAACTGTTGCGAATCCAGTTAGCCATCACGGTAGCCAAGAGCAGGGAAGGGGTCCCTTATCCTTCGTTGATCGAAATGCTGCTGGTAATGTTGCTTCTGGAGATGATTATCGAAGCCACGATTCGACTACCAAAGAACATCGGACCCACCATAACCATGATTGGCGGTATTCTGTTGGGTCAAGCCATTGTCCAAGCTAAACTTGTCAGTAATCTATTAATTATTATTCTAGTTGCCTCTGCGATCGCTAATTTTGTGCTGGCGGGTTATATGAATACGACGGGTATACGAATGTATAAATATGTTGTCATGATCATCAGTTCCTTCTTTGGGATATGGGGTCTTGAGGCTGCGATGATTTGGATTATATTGTATTTTTCCTCGTTGAGTACTTGCTCCGTTCCCTACTTAAGTTTAAGTGTGAAAGGAAAGGCTCAGGATGAATAAAGCCCAGATTCTTACTATGTTTGTTCTGCTTCACCTCGCTTCGATCTTTGCCATCTTTCCTGAACGGATCATCTCTGCGACTTCAAAAGGACACTGGGAACCCATAACGATCCTCTTTTTGGCAGAGCTACTGGTTCTATGGATGTACTTAAAAGCGTTGTCGCAGTTTCCGGGGAAAACAGTGGTGGATATCTGTAATGAATCACTGGGCAAATGGCTAACGAGACTGATCGTTCTGCCGATGTTGATCTTCCTATATATCGAGCTGTTATTGCTTATGTACTTCCAGTCTGTCGAAATCAAAGCTGTATTACTACAGAGAACACCGCCAGTAGCAACATCAGCTCTCTTTATCGTTCTGTGTTTCTATGCTGTTTGGAAGGGACTCGAGGTCATGATTCGGGCGAGCATCGGATTGTGTATTCTCTTGATGCCATTCATTTTTTTCTCCATGATGATCAGCATCCAGAATTTCAGAATCAGCTACATTTTTCCGATTTGGGATAGTGGAATGTCGTTTTTCTCCAATTCGGATTTCTATGTATGTACGGTCATTTCAGCCGGGTTCCTATTCCTTGGCATGATTCCCTCCAAGCAACGGCTTAGTTTTGGTAAAGCAGCTGCTGCGGTTGGTATCATATTTGTGTTTGCTTTGGGATCTGTATATGTTCCGCTTCTCGTATTCGGTCAGGAAACGGTAATTCATTTGCAATATCCCATGCTTATGGCATCGGATACCATTGATCTAGAGTGGGTTGTATTTGACTGGCTTCCAAGCTTCTACGTGGTAGCCTCCAGTGCGCTGGGTGTTCTAAAGGTTTCCGTTTTACTCTGGATTCTGGTGTCCCTGCTGAATCAGTTATTTATGCCGAAAATCAATCGATTATGGGTTCTTTCCGTGGTGTGCTTCACCTTGTACGTGTTCAGTCTCATGATACCGGATGTCAACGCTTTGAATTCATACCTGTACCTGAATTCTTTCTTTTGCGTTTATAGCGTTATCGGTTTTCCAATCATTGTATTCCTCGCGGCGCAATGGCAGCGAAAGAGGGTGAGTACATGAACATGCGCATCATCAAGACTCTGATTGTAGGCTTATCTATGATGATGTTACTTCCGGGATGTTGGGATACCAAGGATATTAACAAACAATATCTGCCTGTTGTCATGGGAGTGGGAAAGGGAAACACTGAAAAATACAGGATCATTCTCCAAATACCCGATGCATCAGGTAAAACCCAAATTCTTGACAAAGAAGCGAAATCCATCAGTAAAGCCATTGATTTGATTCGCACGGATTCCGAAAAAAGCATCGAATTGGTACATTTGAGATTATTGCTAATCGACAGGAAAGTCGCAGAGCAGGGAATTGATAACATCATCAATTTTGCTGTGAGAGCGAATGATATCTCGATTAAAGGCTTGGTAGGGGTTATTGACGGTGATTTTGAGAAGACGATGTATCATCAAATTTCGCCAACACCTGAAATTTCTTCCTACGACTTTTTTAGCCAGGATGCCGGGTGGACGCCCAATCAATCCATCGTCCGAATATGGGAAGCTTATCAAAACCAAAATTCATATACGGAAGACATGGCCATCCCCATGCTCAAAAACGGCGATCGAACTTTGTTCACCTTTAAAGGCACGGCCGTGATGCGGGATGACCGCATGGTAGGAACGCTCAATCAGGAAGAGACACTTTTGTTTAATTTATTTAAAGGGAAATATTCAGGGGGAACCATTGAAGTGGCACAGAACACGAGTGTTCTTATTCAAGACACCAAAATCAAACACAAGACCTCTTGGTCGGAGAACGGGCCATCCATCCTGACGGATATTCTTCTCAATGTAGTGATTACGGAAAGCCCTGAAAGTAAGGGTAACGCGGTGATTGAGAAAGAAATGAAAGAACAGATCAGCCAACAGTTTAATGAAACGGTAAGGAAGGTTCAATCTTTTAAATCGGATGTATTGGGTGTAGGCATGATATTTCGACCCCAACTGTCGGAGGGGAAATTAAAGGAATGGAAAACCAAGTGGTTTCCGAAGCTGGAGCAAAAGATCAACGTTCGTGTCAACGTTCTGAACGAAATTTATTTTAAAGAAAATGCCAATGATAATGATAGTCAGGGGCAAATGTTAAAAAAATAGCTTAGCATTGTTAACTACGCTATAAGCGAGGAAAATGCTATACCGTTATGAAGTCGCCCTGGTGGCGACTTTTTTTATAATATCAGAAAGGTTCAGCGTGAGTTTTTATTTATGAAAGATTCAGCTCCAATAACGTATTCACTTGTTCTTCCATGACATGAGGTGGATAGGGCATTTGGTTTATAAACCACCATTCCACAATTCCCACATACGCTGGCGCAAAGAATTGAAGCAAAATATCTTCACTTATCCCGCGATTTTTTCCCTCTTTCATGTCCCATCCGTTCTTTATATCCTTGATGACAAATTGGAGAAAACGGCTGCGAAAGAAGGGGGCTCCTTTACTTGTTAACATAGCTGAAAAGAATAAATAGTTGCTCTCAAAGTATTCAAACCAGCTCATTCCCCCATCTGTAGCATTCGTTTCAGATTCGGATTCACACAATACCTGTAGTTCGTTCACATGTTCCTCGATGAGCTTATCCAGTAAATCATACTTATCCAGATAGTGAAGATAGATGGTTCTGCGGCTAACATTCGCTGTGTCGGAAATATCCTGAATCGTAATCTGGTCAAAATGCTTTTGAGACATAAGTTCAATCAACGCTTTTTTAATGGCATCTTGAGATTTGAGTATTCTTCGATCCACTTTGGGCATTTCGAGTCACCTGACTTTCCTCTGTTTGTATCCAAATTTCCACGATCTGTGCACTAATGCACAAATCATCATCTTTTAGTCATTGTAGATAAGACGTACTTTCTATAATAATACACATAAGCGCAAAAATACATTCTTGTGTATTTATTTTTATCTGCGCCATTTGTAAGTTTAGAGAATGAATCAGAAATAGTGAAGGAGTTTTGCTTGTGGTCAAATCAAATCATGTACTCATGTATATATTAATTATCGGTGTTTTCGGCATCCTAACTACAGAGATGGGAGTCATTGGGATATTACCTCAAATAGCTGATTATTTTCATGTCAGTGTTTCCAAGGCTGGCTTACTCGTGAGTCTCTTTGCACTCGCTGTTGCGATTGCGGGTCCTACGATGCCTTTATTATTTTCCGGTATAAACCGTAAAACGGTGATGTTACTCGTGCTCGGTATTTTTGTTGCATGTAATATTATTTCCATCTTTGCACCAACGTTCACCGTTGCCCTCGTGGCTCGTATCATTCCGGGCTTTTTCCATCCCATTTATTGTTCATTGGCTTTGACCGTAGCAGCGACCTCTGTAAGCAGTGAAGAAGCTCCCAAAGCGGTATCTAAAGTAATGCTTGGAGTCACCGCAGGAATGGTACTTGGCGTACCAATCACAAACTATATCGCGAATGGAACATCGGTAGAAATGGCAATGGTATTCTTTGCGATCGTAAACGCGTTGGCATTTCTGGGTACATGGATATTTATCCCCTCTATGCCTGTTAAGGAAAAACTTGCGTATGGAGCACAATTGGGAATCTTAAAAAGAGGTATCACTTGGCTAGCCATCGCTGCAGTGATCCTTATGGCTTCGGCAACAGCAAGTGTGAATAGTTACATCGCAGAGTACTTGGGCTCTATCACTCATATTTCGGGAAAAACATTGAGTATCGTGTTATTTATATATGGTTTAGCCAGTCTAGTGGGAAACGTGGTGGGAGGCAGGCTGCTTTCTAAAAACACACGTAAAACCGTTATACTTTTTCCCGTAGTATTGGGCATCGTATATCTTTTATCCTTTTGGACGGGCACATCCACTGGACCTATGATTTTAACCGTGATTTTATGGGGAGTATGTTATGCAATAAGCAATCTAATTGGTCAGTATTGGATCACCTCTGCCGCGCCAGAAGCGCCCGATTTCTCGAATGGTTTGTTCCTTTCATGCGGTAATTTGGGAATAACCTTGGGAACTGCTGTAGGCGGGCTGTTCATCTCGGGGATTGGCACACAGTACATCGTGCTTGGAGGTGTATTGTTCCTGGTACTAAGTCTGTTATCCATTTTGCTGAGAATTCGATTATTTGACCCCGTAAAAAACAACATGTAAGCTAAGCAACCTTAAGTGACATACACAAAAGGGAAATGTTCATTATTCATCATCTTGCTTACCAAATAATGAACATTTCCCATCGTGTTGTTTACTAATGCACGTTTTATAGCCATTTGGGAATTGCGAGATTTTTTCTCATGCTTAATACTATACTCAAGAATAGTTATTCTTCCGTGTGTATCTTATGCAGGCATCAGAGCTATCTGCAAAGGTAGCAAAAACCATCCGAAAGCGAGGAATACGCAAATGGATTATGTGAAGCTTGGCAATACAGGTCTGGATGTGTCCCGTCTGTGCTTGGGCTGTATGGGATTTGGTACAGCCGTTCCTGGAGGCCATCAATGGGTCATTAATGAAGAGAACAGTCGTCCCGTTATTAAAAAGGCGTTGGATTTAGGCATCAATTTCTTTGATACAGCAAATGTATATTCAGCTGGAACCAGCGAGGAAGTGATTGGGCGCACCCTACGTGACTATGCCAATCGAGATGAAATTGTACTTGCAACGAAAATTAATGGTCGTATGCACCAAGGCCCAAATGGTGCCGGACTTTCCCGTAAGGCCATTATGAGTGAGATAGATAAAAGCCTGAAGCGGCTGGAAACAGATTATGTGGATTTGTATCAGATCCATCGCTGGGATTACACTACACCCATTGAAGAGACGATGGAAGCCTTACATGATGTGGTCAAAGCAGGAAAGGTAAGATACATAGGCGCTTCTGCGATGTACGCGTGGCAGTTTTTGAAAGCGTTACATGTAGCTGAGCAAAATGGGTGGACCCGCTTTGTATCCATGCAGGATCACTACAATCTTATCTATCGTGAGGAAGAAAGAGAGATGCTTCCGCTCTGTAAAGCTGAGAAAATCGGTGTGATTCCGTATAGTCCGCTTGCAGGAGGCCGATTGACAAGAGACCCTCAGGAAAAAACACATCGTTCCGAAACCGATCAGATTGCAAAGCAAAAATATGATGCAACTGCAGATACCGACCGATTGATCATTGATCAGGTTGCCGCGATCGCTGAGAAGCATGGGGTTCCTCGTGTACAAATCGCACTTGCCTGGTTACTGCAAAAGGAACCGGTCACAGCTCCCATCATTGGTGCTACCAAAATATCGCATCTGAAGGATGGTGTAGCCGCTCTTTCGATTAAGCTAACACCTGAAGAAATAGCATCGTTAGAAGAACCTTATGTGCCTCACCGAATTGTTGGTCATCAATAATCAAGATGATTGGATAAGGAAGATGGAAAAAACGTAAATTAACAGGTTCATCACATATACAAACAGAAGTCGCCTCATTGGCGGCTTCTTTATGTTTTTATCTGGCAATGCAGCATCGAATTTATTCGTTTTAGAGTGTAATGGAATTAAGCATTCTGAGATGGAGGAAGTCTTCGTAAAATAACATATCGCAGTGCTTACGATTATAAGGCTTGGTTAAGGGGATAATTGTTAATTGGAGAAAATCATTCACAATATACAGCTGTAAAGGAGCGGGATCATGTCCTTCTTTAGAACACTTTCCGTACGGGCAAAGGAAGACGAGTTGATGGACGATTTCTCCATGGGGGGAGAAGAATTGAGCGAAGCGCTCAAACATCTGAGAAGGCTGAACAAAATATTTGCTGCTCCCGCTCCAACCCGCGCAGGGGTGGAAAAGTTATGGAAAGCGATTGGCAGTCCAACTACGCTGACCCTTCTTGATGTGGGAGCAGGTTCAGGTGATGTGAACCAGAAGTTATTGCGCTGGGCGGACCAGAAGGGAGTTAAGCTTGAGATTACTCTGGTCGATCTGACAGAGGAGGCATGTGAGCAAGCGAGGAACCTTTTCCGGAATGAACCGAGAATCAAGGTTCGGCGTGCCGATGTCAAGGAATTGCCGGATGCCTCAGCAGACATCGTAACCGGCTCGCAATTTGTCCATCATTTTGAAGGAAAGCAACTCGTGGAGATGGTCTCGCATATGCTGCGTGCCTCCAAATATGGTGTTGTGATTAACGATATCCATCGGCATCCCATATCTTATGCGGCTGTCTGGGTAACCACTCGAATAATCTCACGCAATCGATACATTCGTCATGATGGACCGCTGTCTGTTGCAAAAGGCTTCACGGGAAGGGATTGGCGGGAATTGAAACAGCAGTTGAACCATGACACGCTGACCTATGAATGGAAGCCGTTGTTCCGCTATTCTGTCGTGATACCCCATCAAGGGACGTTATCATAGCGTCATTACATCAATAGGCAGTTATTATAAATGGACAATGAAAGGCGGGTGTTCTTACGTGTCTACACCATTGGATGCCATAGTCATCGGAGCGGGAATTGCCGGCAGTACCTGCGCGTTGCAGCTTGCCAGGCAAGGGCATCGGACACTGCTGCTGGATCGGCAGGAATTTCCACGTCACAAAACATGCGGTGAATTTATGTCACCTGAGACAACGGAGATGCTGGATTATTTGGGGATCAACCTTAGTGAACAAGAGATAAAGCCGAGTACCCTGGATCATGCCAAGATCATTATGCCTCAGGGAGGGGAGATCGAGGCGCCTTTGCCGGGATTGGCCTATGGCATTAGCCGATATGAGCTGGATCGGATTTTACACGAGCAGGCCACAGCTGCAGGCGTTGAGATCGTTACGAAGGCAACGATAACCAACATTCAGCAGTTAGATGACTGTAGCTATGAAGTCGAAGCCAAACAAGGACATGAACGAATTCAGTATCGAGCAAAAACCGTTATTGGAGCCCATGGCTCGAAGAAGCCGCGCGGGATGACCTCGCCAGCCGAGCTGCGGGATAAAACAGCATATGTTGGTGTCAAATCACACTATCGGGGGATCACCATTCCGCCACGGGTAGAGCTGTATTTTTGCAAGGGAGGATATGTCGGCATTTCTCCGATTGAGGATGGTATCGCAAATGTAGCTGCATTGCTGACACTTGATACGGTGCGGGGAAGCGGCAAGTCTGTAGAGGATATTTTGCAGGCAGCATCCCTAACCAACGAAAGATTGGCCGCGAGGCTTGCTGAGGGAAGCCCAGTTCCAGGAACACAGGTCTCGATCGCACCACTCCATCTCTCCAATGTTCCTGAACCGTGGTCCCAATATCCTCATATTGGGGATGCGATGCTGATGATCCCTCCCCTGTGTGGTGACGGGATGTCCATTGCACTTCGTTCCTCACTGCTGTGTGCTGAATGGACTGACAGGTATCTTCAAAGAAAGATCAACTTTACGCAGTGGCAGCAAGAGTATTCGAAAGAAGCCAATCTTGAATTCTCCCGACTGCTCCGGCGTGCACGAAGAATTCAGAAGCTGGCTTTTGCCAAAACGAATAAATTCTATCCTGGTTTGGCCCGGATGGTACCTGGTCTGGCGACTTATCTGGTTAAGGCAACACGGTTATCAGAAATCAATCTTGTCCATCGATCATAGATGGCAGCAAAGTGACATCCATAAAGTAAAATCCGTAGGAGTAGGGGGCGGCTTATGTCAGCCTCTTTTTTGTTGTTTCTCTGCCAATTTTGACGAGACCGTTTAGAAATCTGCCAAATACTCGTATAATAGAATCTAATTGTAGCTATAGAGACAAGAGTCTGATTTGAATTCGGGAGGCATTATTTTAAGATGAACTATTCATTTTCCAACCGGATTGCTGCATTGCAGCCATCCATCATTCGTGAGATCCTGAAGGCTTCTTCGGGCCAAAATGTAATTCCGTTCTCTGCGGGGAATCCCGCTCCGGAGACGTTCCCTATTGAGGCGATTCGCACATTTACTCAATCGATTCTGGAACAGGACCCGGTAACAGCACTGCAATACGGAATTACCGAAGGCTATGCCCCGCTGAGGGATACATTGACTACACATCTGAAGACAGGCTTTGACACGGGTAAAGCATCGGATGAACTGTTCATTGTATCTGGAGCACAGCAAGGAATTGAACTTGCTTGTAAAGTATTCTGTAATGAAGGCGATACGATTATCTGTGAGAGCCCGAGCTTTATCGGCTCACTGAACTCTTTCCGGGCTTCAGGTGCAAACCTGGTCGGCGTTCCGATGGAGACGGACGGTATGGATATCGGGAAGCTGGAGCATGCCCTGCAAACTGAGCAGAATGTAAAGATGATCTATGTGATTCCGAGCTTCCAAAACCCTACAGGTTTTACCACCAGCCTGGAGAAGCGCAAGGCAATTTATGATCTTGCCAAGAAGTATGGAGTTATGATTCTGGAAGATAACCCATACGGAGAACTTCGGTTTCGTGGAGAAGATGTAGCGACAATTAAATCGATGGATGATGAAGGTCTGGTTATTTACGTAGGTTCCTTCTCCAAGATTCTGTCCGCTGGCTTGCGTGTTGGTTATGTTCTGGCACCTTCCGAGGTTGTTCAGAAGATGGTTGTTGCCAAACAGGGAGAGGATGTACATACAGCCATGCTGCCGCAGATTCTGGCACACAAGTTCATGACTGAGTATAACTATGCAGAGCATATCAGCAGTATCCGTGCGATTTATCGCAGGAAGTCTGCCTTGATGATTGACAAGCTGCAGGAGCATATGGGTGAGTCCATTACCTTTACCCAACCGGATGGAGGACTGTTCCTCTGGTGTGATCTGCCGGCTCATATCCCGATGCTTGATTATGCCAAAACAGCCGCTGCGGAAGGCGTAGCTGTTGTTCCAGGAACAGCTTTTCTCGTCGATGAGAACGAACCCTGCAATGCGATCAGACTTAATTTCTCAACACCTTCCGATGAGCAAATTGTGAAGGGCATCGAAATTCTGGGACAGGTTCTGCACAAATTCTAATTGGAGGCATATTTCATGAATCAACGTTTTCGGATCACTCGATCCATGCAAGAAAATAACGAGGAGCAATCCATCTCCTTGGAAGAATGCAAACAGTATTTTGCATCCAAACCGGACTTCACGTACTCACCTGTTCTTACCGTCCAGGGACCGGAGAGCGTCATGTCCATCGATGGGGATTTCTTCATGTGGACGTATGAGAACCTGCAGATTCCATTTCGTCTGTATATGGGAGATCTGTATGTTGCCATTGTCAATGAAGCTGTCGTTCCGCAAATGATTGAAGTTGCAACGGATTTGCGATCCGATGTGGTTGAAGGGTAAGATAGAGGCTTGGAATGAAGTCATCCGTCCAATTGTAACCATAAAAGTGTCGGGAGAGTCGCCAATCTGGCGACTTTTTTGCTCTGAATCTATTCGTCAATTGCTTATTGAAATATTCAATCGATGGGGAATTGACGCTTAGGACCTGTTCGTGATAATTTATATAAATCACAAAATCCAATAAATCCAATGAGGGAAAGGGGTTTTACGCAATGTCGTCGATCGTACTTGCTGCCGCCGAAGATATTCGAAGCGAGGATTCGGAACTTTTAATCAAGGAGCTAAGCGAAGAACTGGGATTGTTATATGGCGGCGATGGGACAGCGGGATTTCAGCCATCCGATGTGGAGACACCGCGAGCAGCCTTTATTGTCGCGCGTTTGGATGGATATCCGGTAGGCTGCGGAGCCATCAGGCCCCTTGATGATACATCTGTGGAGGTCAAGCGTATGTATACACGTTCGGATTTCCGTCGTAAAGGTGTGGCCCAGGCCATTCTGGCCGAAGCAGAACGTCTTGCGCTCGAATTCGGCTACACCAATCTGAAGCTGCAGACTGGCCCCAAGCAGCCTGAGGCGGCGGCCCTTTATGAAAGAGTTGGGTACTATCGGATACCGATTTTTCACGGGGATTGGGATCGAGTACTTGCTTATCAGAAAGATCTGGTACTCAGTGCAACCCACAGAAACGAACACTCCTCATTGAACACATAGATATCATCTATAACAAACGAACCGAAATCTCTTGTCAGCATCCAGAGATTTCGGTTCGTTTTTTTTGGTGTGTGGAAAGCCAATGGAGTCAAGAATATCGAAATTCCTTTACTCTTTTATAACAGAGGCATTGACAGCGCCTTCCATCTGATTATTGTAGGTACGGAATAAGCCAAGGCGCCAAAAGGCTGCTCCTTTTAGATCATACCGCTTGGCAAGACCCAGTTTATCATCTATGGAAGATGAGGTTTCACTATTTAAGCTGATACCGAGCAAAAGCTTTTGTTTGGAAACGCCAGCATTTAACGCAAGCTGGATGGCCTGATCCACAAGACTGTTCGGCTCAGGAACCTGCGATTTGGTGCCGACCGGATTATATTGGTAAGCCATAATGATGATGTCGTCTGCCAACGAAGCGAGCGTTTTGTAATCATAGCCTTTATATGCACTATTTAATGGAGGTACAGCCAAAGATAAAGCGATGTCTTTAGGCAAGGAATCCTTCAATTGTTTGACATAATTGTTCAGCAACTTCTGCTGCTCTACTGCGTCTAGCTTAAAACCTAGTCCTTCAAAATCAAGAACAACCCCTCCGAAACCATTCTCAGCTATGGCAGCAGTTATGCCCTCAATGGACTTCTGGCGCATGCTGCTGTCACTCAACACCTTGGTCAGTTCCCCGTTTCCATCCAAAGAATAAACCATAAGATACGGTTTAATACTCTGTTTCGCTGCATCAGCAACGATGGATTTAGGTGTAACGTCACCGGCAGCAGCAGGAATTTGATACTCATCACCCTGAAGCGTAAATTGACCTTCACGATCGATGCGACTCCAGCCAAAAGCGACGGAGTTCATGGATGGTACCAAATCGATTTCCTTATAGGATTGCAGCGCATAGAAGGCTCTCAAATGCATTTCACGTTGAGGTGAAACAAGAGAGACGGTACGAGTTGACTGGTTCCAGCCTACATTAACACCGAACTGACTACTGAACGAACTGAGTGGAATAAGCACACGACCTTCCCGCTGAACGGGTGGCGCTGCGAGCTTAACTTTTTCTCCATTGACGGTTGCTGTGGTGCTTCCCACTTGAAGCAGGACTTCTGTCGCTTGACCTTTTACCTTTCCAATCGCTTTTACGGTTTGCGCCTTACTGTTCCATGTAATGCTAATTCCCAGGGCTTCGCCAACCGTCCGGAAAGGGACATAGGTAACACCTTTATCAATCAGAGGGGCTGCATCGAATTTCAGAGGAACATCATCTAGCAAGACTGAAATGGCCGGTGCAGCATAGGCATCATTAAGGTTTGCAGTGGTTCCGAGTAAGGATATGGCAAGAATAGTGGCAGCAGCAGTCTTTCCTATTCGTGTATGTAACATGTTTTTTGCATTCCTCCAACTCATCAAATATAGTAGAATTGCCTCTCATCTGAATCGTAATCTAGCATAAAATAGTATAGCAAAATTTTCATAGAGTTCCAATTACAAGATATGATAGGTTAAAGTAAATACGCAAAGAAACGGAAATTCGTACAATTTCGGTTTCTTTGCGCATAATCGCATTTCCATTTTTTTATTTTTAAAGGGAATGAAATCAGAGGAAGTTGAATGCTCATTTTACAGCTGTGGTATTACCCATTTTATTCGTATCGGCAGCCAGATTCGCTGCTTCTTCCTCCGCTTTGAGGATCGAGAAATAACCAAGTATATCCCCGATCACGTTTAACGTTAGTCCGATTTTAGCTAATTCCAAGGAAGTTAGCTCCTCGTTCATCAGGTTATTTCTTTTGCCTTTGGCCACGACGTCACCCCGAGAATCAATTTTATTTCAACATATGTTAATCATGCTCTGTATACTTATGTATACGCCTAATTGTTGGATTAAATGGGCGGAGCAATAATTGTCCCTTCGGACAGAAACTTCTGATTTTCTATTTGGTTCGAAGGATTTATATTGGCAGGGTAGTAAATCATAGGCTGGAATATTAACGAATGATATTATGAAGAGTAATAATTAAACCAGCGATATTAATTTTAGTCAGGAGGAGGAGAATGCTATTGGACTTTCGTGAAAAACTGGAGCGTTATGCAGCACTTGTGGTCAACGTTGGTGTTCATGTTCAGAAGGGACAAACGCTTGTCATAACCGCGCCAATATCGGCTGCACCGTTTGTTCGACTAGTTGTAAAACATGCTTATGAGGCCGGCGCTCATGATGTCTACATCGAGTGGAACGACGATGAGATTACGCGTTTAAAGTATGAACTTGCACCTGATTCGGTGTTCCACGAATACCCGGCGTTCCGGGCAGACGGTTGGGAGAATTTTGCCGAAAAAAATGCAGCTTTCCTGACGATCACGGCACCCAATCCCGATCTTCTGCATGGAATAGATCCACAGCGGATCATGAATTTGAATGCAGCCAAAGGAAAGGCATTAGCCAAATTTCGCAGCTACGGCATGTCCAACAAGGTCAGTTGGTCTATAGTTACGGTTCCATCAATGGCTTGGCTTCCAAGGTGTTTCCTCATGTTGTCGAGGAGCATTTGATTGATACGATGTGGGAAGCTATCTTTAACGTTACGCGGATTAATTCGGAAGACCCCGTTGAGGCATGGAAGACACATCTTGAGCTGCTTAGAAACAAGACAGAGCAGCTTAATCGTAAAAAGTATCGAGCACTTCGGTATCATGGACCTGGTACGGATCTGCGGATAGAACTGTCGCCTAAACATATCTGGGTAAGTGATGCGGATAACATCAACGAAAAGGGTGTTTCATTTTTGGCAAACATTCCGTCAGAAGAAGTATGGACTGTTCCGTTAAAGCAAGGGGTGAACGGCACGGTTCGCAGTACTAAGCCCCTAAGTTATGAAGGATATCTAATTGATGATTTCTCCTTGACGTTTGAAAACGGGAAAATTATTAATATTCAAGCAACGCAAGGGCTTGAGGTGCTAAAAAGATTAATTAGCATCGACGAAGGTGCGGCCTATCTGGGCGAGATTGCGTTGGTGCCGCATCATTCCCCGATTTCAGAATCAGGGCTTGTTTTTTACAATTCTCTCTTTGACGAAAATGCATCCAACCATCTCGCGATTGGTAATGCTTATCCATTCTGTCTTGAGGGAGGGAACGAAATGACTGAAGCGAAAAAGGCGGCAAACGGTGTCAACTCAAGCCTCATTCATGTCGATTTTATGATTGGATCGGCTAATATGGACATTGACGGAGAACTTGCAAATGGTGGATTGGAACCTGTGTTTCGTAACGGTAACTGGGCGTAGAATTAATAATCATAGATCAATAATTGGTAATAAAACGGAGGAGGATTCAAATGTCACCCAGAAACATTCTGAAGGACCAACAAATGAGAAAGGAACGCATTGAGCATATCTTAAATTCAGCCTTGCAAACCATGGCGAAACGTGGGATTGATTCAACCAATATTAAAGATATTGCCAAGGAAGCAAAACTTAGCGTAGGCAATATCTATACCTACTTTACTTCGAAGGACGAAATTTTCAGTGAAGTTCTGCGTCGAGGACAAACGATGTATGGGAGGACTATTGCACAAATAGCAGACATGGATATAGATCCTCGTGAAAAACTATTCGAGATTAGCAAAGGGTGGTTATCAAACGAGAGTAACTGGGCCTTCACCATCATGCTCCAAAGTATACGAACAAATCATGCTGTCAGCACTGAAATAAAACAAGCTGCAACCCAGAGATTTACGGACAATCTGGAACCTTTGGCAGAGATTTTTCGCCAAGGACAGGAGGCGGGCGGCATCATACAAGGAGATACTCGACAACTTGCATTTTATTTTGTAAGTCTGATTCAAGGTCTGACCTTGCAGCTCGCTCCCGGTTATGAAATACAAGTAGATATTGACCCCCAAAAAATTGTTCGTCTTTTTATGGAACCAGAAACAGTGGTATCAACCGCTGGTCTATTTGAAGGAAATAACGATTTAAGTTACATAAATAAAAAAATGTTTGACAGGTAAGAAATGGTATTGGTAATATATCGTATAACAAAACGAACCGAAATTCACTTTGTTGATTTGCAATCGTAGAGATTTACACTGCCCCGCTTTATTTGCAGTGGAAAGGGGTAAATCTCTTTTTTTTGCCTCAAAACCAAGTAAACATGTAAGTATTATTGATTAAATGTGAAAGGGTGTCTTTAATGTCTGGGGATATGCTTATGATCAGTGACCTGAACAAAACGTTTGTCGCCCCTGTAGGCGAAATCATTGCGTTAAACAACATTCAGCTCAAAGTTCGAAAAGGTGAATTAGTAACTATCATTGGTCCGAGCGGATGTGGAAAAAGCACTTTGCTTAAAATTGTGGCTGGCTTAGATACACAGTATACGGGAACCGTGCTGCTCAACGGCAAACCGATTGCAGGCCCCAGCATAGAGAAAGGATTCATTTTTCAGGAGCCCCGGCTATTTCCATGGTTAACGGTGGAGAAAAACATTGCAGCCAATCTCTCTCTTAGAGATCCTGTTGTCCGCCGAAAGGTGGAGGAACTAATTGAACTGGTCCGTTTAAAAGGGTTTGAAAAATCATATCCTCGTGAATTGTCAGGAGGTATGGCACAGCGCGTCGCCATTGCCAGAGCTTTGCTGCGTAACCCGGATGTATTGTTGCTGGATGAGCCTTTTGGAGCGCTCGACGCATTTACTCGGTCTCATTTGCAGGAAGTACTGCTTGATATTTGGCAACGCAATGGAACAACAATGTTGTTTGTAACCCACGATCTCGATGAAGCCGTCTTCCTAGGGGAACGAGTCGTCATTATGAATCCGCGTCCAGGTCATATTCGGAGTATTCTCTCGATTGATTTACCTTTTCCTCGAAAAAGATCAAGCAGTGCATTTCAGGAGATGCGGAGACTGGTATTAAATGAGTTCGAAAAAGTGGATGAGCCTTTATATGATGTAGGCGGCGGTATATAGCATTGTCCAAAGGATAAGAAGAATGTACAGCATATTAAAGGGAGAGTGGTTTATATGAAAAAATCTCATCTAGTTCTTGTTATGGTGCTCGCGTTGTCTTTATTGACTATGGCTTGTGCAACCAAAAGTTCAAATGAAAACGCAAGTGGTTCAGGCAAGAGCCAAAATGTAACCGTCAAAATTGGGATTCAGGGAAGTGGGGGCTTATTCGGTAAAGCACGTGAAGAAAAATGGTTTGAACAAGAATTTGAAAAAACAGGGGCCAAAGTGGAGTGGATTGAGTTTCAGAGCGGACCGCCCATGACAGAGGCTATTGCTTCCAATAAGCTGGATATCGCCAGCCTGGGGAACATGCCAATTATCGCAGCACAAGCAGCGAATATTCCTTTCAAAATCGTATCGCAAGTTCTAGACGGAAAAAATAACGTTGCAATTATTGTACCTGCCGGTAGTACCGCCAAGTCACTTAGTGACTTGAAAGGCAAGAAGATTGCCGTGACAAAAGGAAGCAATGCATATAACTTTCTATACCGTGGCTTGGAGAAGTCCGGTTTAACAGATAAAGATTTTGAAATCATTCAGCTACAGCCTGACGAGACACAGTCTGCGTTTGAAACCGGCAGTGTGGATGCCTGGGCGACATGGGACCCTTACATTACACTTAATACCTTAACGGGAAAAGGAAAAGTGTTGTCTGACGGAGAGCAGCTTGGCGTATTGTCTCCTTCGTTTACGATCGCGGGATCTGATTTTGCAGAGGAGCATCCAGAGCTTGTTACTCTGTACTTGAAGGTAGTTAATAAAGCATTGAAGTGGGAAAGCGAGCATGAAACCGAAGCGATCGACAGATATGCAGCTGAACGTAATGTTCCTGCCAGTGTTATTAGTGGGACATTCGAACGTTCCCGGATGATTAACACGCCAGTTAATGAAGATATCGTAGATGAAATGCAGCAAACAGCGGATTTTCAATATAAAGTGAAGAACATTCGGAATCAGGTTGTGATCAAAACTATAACGGACAATCAATATATCGACGCAGCTCTCAAGGATCCACTGAAATAAACATAATGACCCCTATAGAAGAGAGGCGTTCACTAGATGCAAATGCGTGCGGAAAAGGCGGTTATCCCGCCTTTAATTCAAAAGAAGAATTCGGTTAAGAGGAGAAAGCTTTACTTAAGAGCTAGCAATATGGGACTAGGGCTTATCGTTCCGGTGTCTTTGTTAATCGTGTGGGAGGTAGCCGGGGCTATGGGGTATTTGAACCCGGTGCTGCTTCCAACGCCAAGCAGCATATGGAAAGAGCTTGTCAGCATGACGGAGACGGGTGAACTTGTGAGGCATTTGGGCATATCGACGTGGAGAGCTCTACTTGGTTTTCTAATCGGAGGCGGTCTTGGTCTAAGCATGGGCTTGTGGGTCGGATTTTCTTACAAGACAGAGCGACTGTTGGACCCTTCTTTTCAAATGCTGCGGACGCTGCCGCACTTGGCCATTGCCCCCTTGTTCATTTTGTGGTTCGGTTTCGGTGAAACTTCAAAATTGCTGCTGATAGCCAAAGGCTCTTTCTTTCCACTGTATGTTAATACTTTTCTGGGTATCCGATCCGTTGACAGCAAGTTATTTGATGTAGGAAAGGTGCTGCAATTCAGCAAATGGCAGATGATCACGAAGTTAATTCTTCCAGCATCTCTGCCGAATATCTTTCTGGGGATACGTTTATCCGTCAGTGTCGCCTGGCTGGGTCTGGTCGTTGCGGAATTGATGGGTTCTAGTGCAGGCTTGGGATATCTGATCAATGATGCTAGATCGTTCTCACTCACCACCGTAGTGTTTGTGGGAATCATTGTTTTTGCTGTCGTGGGCAAACTGTCAGATTCCATCATTAAGCTTCTGGAGGCGAGAGCGCTACGGTGGCAAGACGGTTTTAAAGGAGAAGAAGCAAAATGAGCAAGCTGGAGATTGGTAAACAAACCGAACGAGCAGGAGATTGGCTGAGCAGAATTCCGGGTCGTCTTCACGGGTGGATTATTCCGTTGGCTATTCTCCTCATCTGGGAATTGGCTTCTGCCCTTCAGCTGGTTTCAGCGACCATGCTACCTGCTCCTTCCAAGATTGCAGAGCAGTTCATCCGTCTAATCTTGAACGGCGAGTTGCTGGAACATCTCGGGATCAGCTCCTATCGAGCGGGCTTGGGTTTTCTGCTTGGAACAGCTACGGGGCTCATGCTAGGCCTATCCACAGGGCTTGGAAAATTGGCGGAGCGCACACTTGACCCTTCATTACAGATGCTGCGGATGATCCCGCTTCTTTCCCTCATTCCATTATTCATTTTATGGTTTGGTGTAGGTGAGTTTTCAAAAATTCTAATGATTTCGCTAGGCGCGTTTTTTCCTGTTTATGTGAATACATTTCTCGGTATACGAAATGTTGATATGAAGCTGATTGAAGTCTCCCGGATTTACCAGTATTCAAGATGGGAGCTCCTTGGCAAGCTCATTATCCCTGCGGCACTTCCTAATATTCTGCTAGGAGTGAGACTGTCTTTGGGCGCGGCGTGGCTAGTCCTTGTTGTGGCTGAAATGATGGGAACCAGTGCAGGCGTCGGCTACATGATACAGGATGCTCGTGCTTACTCACAAACGGATATTGTATTTGTCGGTATTGTAGTCTTTGCGGTTGTAGGCAAGCTCTCGGATTCGGCTGTGCGACTGCTTGAAGACAGCTGGCTAAGCTGGCGAGATACGTTCAAGGGGTAATCCGATAATTGAAACAAGAAGGGAAGATTTATATGGGGACGAGACAAGAGCAGCTTCATCTAGGAGCATTCATTTATTATACAGGTCATCATCACTACGGCTGGCGCCGCTCGGATTCAGGAGCTGAACAGATTTTTGATTATAAATTTTACCGATCCATCGCACAGACAGCTGAACGAGGCAAGTTTGATATGATGTTTCTGGCTGATCTTCTCTATGTAATGGGTGCTGATCAATCGGCTGCAGGGATGCTGGACCCGCTAACGCTCCTGTCGGCATTGGCTACGGATACAGAAAAGCTGGGTTTGAGCGCCACGGTGTCGACTACCTATAACGAGCCGTATAACGTAGCTCGAAAATTTGCCACATTGGACCATATCAGTGAAGGCCGCGCAGGATGGAACATCGTGACCTCCCAATTGGATGTTGAAGCAAATAACTATGGACGAACAGAGCATCCTGAGCATGGGCTTCGATATAAAATGGCGCGGGAATTTGTCGAAGTAGCCACTCTGCTCTGGGATAGTTGGGAAGATCACTCCTTAATTGTGGATCGGCAGGCTGGACTATTTGCGGACCCATCTAAATTAAAGGAAGTTTCATATAAAGGGCAGTGGTATTCCACCCAAGGTACGATCAATGTACCTCGTTCGCCGCAAGGATACCCTGTACTCATCCAAGCTGGATCATCCGGACCGGGACAGGATTTTGCTGCCAACTATGGTGAAGTGATTTTCACGGCCCAACAGTCTCTGAATGCTGCGAAAGAGTTCTATAATAACGTCAAATCCAAACTCGCTCTATATGGACGCGAACAAAGCAGCATGAAAATAATGCCTGGTTTATCACCGATTCTGGGTAAGACGGAGGAGGAAGCTCAGCGAAAATATGGAGAGCTGCAGGAATTAATCCCTCCGGCAGCAGCAGTTGGTTTGTTATCTGGAATGCTTAAGTTTGACCTTTCGGAGTATCCTGTTGAAGGCCAGTTGCCTGACATTCCAGATCCCGTAGAAGCTTCCAATGGCATGAAAAGCCGGGTACAGCTGATTATGGACATGGCACGAAAAGATAAGTTGTCCATTCTCGAGCTGGGTCGGAGGCTGGTAGGGGCAAGAGGGCACATGCAGTTTGTGGGGACCTATGAACAACTGGCTGATTTGATGCAACAATGGTTTGAAGAATATGGTTGCGACGGATTTAACATCATGCCACCTGTTCTGCCGGGAGATTTGAATGAATTTGTGGATCATGTGGTGCCGATTCTTCAAGCACGTGGACTCTTCCGCACGGATTATACGGGCAGCACGCTTCGTGATCATCTTGGGCTGGATCGCCCGGGTATAAGTCATTTTCAAAAAGAGAAGACGTTAGATAAGACCTCCATAACAATATGAAAACAGCTGTTTCAGTCTGATTTTCAATTGCTGGTCTCCCTAATGAAGAAAGAGAAAAGAAGTCGCCTATTGGCGGCTTTTTTTCGTTTGGGACGATATAAGTTCTTGTTCCCAAATAAAAAAATTCATTTCTTTAAAACTATTTTCGACTCTCAGCTGTCTAACATGCGAAACAACATACAAAGTAAGCTTTATTAAAAATGCGGCAATAATCAAAATATACAGTCGCAACGGGGGTGGACAAACTGAGTAAGGAAAGTACAGCACTAACTGAACAGCAGTTCAGTGATCGTTTGGAGGCATGTAAAGAAAAGCTTTATCGCTTCGCGTTCTCTTATGTGAAAAATGAACAGGAAGCCTTGGAAATTATATCTGAGGCATCTTATAAAGGTTTTCTATCTTATGAAAAAGTGAAAAGTCCTGATTATTTTGAAACCTGGATGACCCGGATTGTCATCAACTGTTCTCTGGATCACATCAGACGAAAGAAGAAATACACGTATATGGAAGACAGTACAATACCGTTTGCAGCCGAGGAAAGTTCCATGGGGCTTGAAGAGCAATGGGATTTATACGAAGCACTTGATCATCTGCATCCCGAAGATAGGGCATTTATCGTTTTGAAATTTTTCCAGGATCAGCGATTCAAGGATATGGCGGAGGTACTGTCCCTGCCGGAAAGCACGGTGAAGACCAGGTTCTATAAGATCTTAAACAAACTCAAAAAACATCTGACCAAGGAAGAGGTTGATTTTACATGACAGGAAAAGAACGATATGAACAGATCAATATCCCATCCGGCCTTTCCGGAGTTATTCAGCAAGCCCGTCAGCGCGCACGAAACCAAAAGCGAAGAAAAATGATGATCTGGCGTAGTTCATCCCTGGTTGCTGCCTGTGCTGCGGTGATGATAACAGCTAACGTTCCAGGTGTAGCCAAGGCATTATCCGATGTACCTGTTATAGGTTCTGTCGTCAAAATTTTGCAAGTTGGTGGGGGCGGGGAGCGCACAGATGGGGTTTCGGTTACAACGACCAAAGAATCGGATACACTAAACATTAATTTTCAGATCGATGGTGAACAGATCACCTCTGCTCCATCGTATACTGTGGATCACAAAGAAGGGCCGAATCGTCTGATCTTCACCTTCAATGGGGTACGTCATCTGGATTATGACAAGTTGGAGAAGGATATTAAAGAACTTAAGAATGTAAAAGATGTCTATCAAAATATCATTTTGGATGATTCTGCGATTGGCTTTGTGGTTGAACTTAAAGATGATGTGGATTATTCCGTGTCAGAGTATCAGCAGCCTGGATATATTCAATTGAAGCTTTCTTCCGACGGGAAGTCAACGCAGTCGCATAAACTTTTCTTCGTACGGAGCGAAGACATGGAGCAGGGTGAAGCATTGGCTATGTTGGCTGAACAGTATTCTGCCGATGGCAGCAGCGTAGTGCAGACCCAAAATGGGAAATTCACCGTCGTTATGGGTGCCTTTGAGAATCGTGCAGATGCAGAGAAACACCTGAAAGAATTTACTGACCGGGAAGACTACAGTGAACCACTGCATGTCGACAGCTGGATGAGTAATGAAAATCCGCAATAATGGAAGAAGCCTGCCCTAGCGCAGGCTTTTTTGTTGTAACTATGAGATGTGCAAATCTGTAATCTTACATCGTTGTCAGTTTTGTGTAAGTTTGATCGATAGGAGCTGAAGTGGCCTTAATATACACTTAAATCAATTCAACGCACTACATTCACACCTTTAGGAGGCCAAACAATGAAAAGTGCATATGCGGATCTACTGAAAATATTAAGTGAAAACAAGCTATCTATTCGGATGAGGAGATCATTCGGATGTACCGAGATACTTGGGCTGAAATAGATTTAACGCAAATTCGCAAAAATATCATAGAGATCCGCAAATTTCTACCCCGTTCGACCAAATTAATGGCCGTTGTTAAAGCAAATGCATACGGGCATGGAGATATCGAGACAGCCAAAGAAGCAGTAGAGGCAGGCGCGGATTATTTAGCGTGTGCCTTCATTGAAGAAGCCATCCGCATTAGAAATGCCGGCTTAAAACAACCGATTCTTATTTTGACTCCGATTCGTCCTGAATTTGTACCTTTGGCTCTGGAACATGATTTGATGCTTACCGTTACACAAGCGTCTTGGTTTCATGAGATGAGAAAATACAAGCCTGTTCATACCGCGCATAGGTTATCTGTGCATGTGAAAATGGATACTGGACTTGGGCGAATCGGTATACGCACGCAAGAAGAGTGGCAAGAAATGGTTCCTTGGCTCAGAGCATCAGATGTAGTAGTCGACGGGTTCTATACCCACTTCGCGACTGCAGGTGAGGCAGGCAACTTTTATCTACAGCTTCAGATTCAACGCTTCCTGGAAATGAAAGAGTGGAGCAGTATATCGCGGATTCCGATCAATCATTATCACTGTGCGGGAAGTGTAGCAGCACTTCGATTTCCGGAATTGTGCATGGATATGGCTCGAATAGGAGCTGCAATCTATGGCTTTTATCCGGAAAAATTAGTGCCTAACATCCAACTAAAGCCAGCATTCAGTTTACACAGTAGACTCTTGCAAACGAAAAGATTAAAAAAAGGCGAATATGTGGGCTACAACAATGCTTATCAAACAGACTCAGATCAATGGATCGGAACAGTACCTATCGGCTATGCGGATGGATGGTCGCAGAGAATGCAAAATTCGGAGGTGTTAGTGGAGGGGTATCGTGCAGAAATTATAGGAAAAATCTCCATGGATCAATTGATGGTCAAGCTTCCCATGTATTTTCCGGAAGGATCAAAGGTGACCTTCATTGGCTATTCAGGTGACCAAGAAATTCAGATTCAGGAACTGGCCAATCATAACGGTGGTGTCTCTCAAGAAATAACGAGTTCCATCACGGACAGAGTGTTACGAATTTATAAAGAAGGTGGGGGAGTTCATCATGAAATCACGGGAAGTCGTACAAAAACATATTGAAATCAGCGTAAGTAACGAAGAGCGATTTCAAGGGCACTTAGTGTTAATAAATGATCAAAACCCAATCAGAAGGCAAGTACAAGTCCATCAACTAGAGTCATTGGATTCCTTGCCTTCAATAAAGAAGTTAAATGAGGAGATGCTTCTGGAGAAGCAGTGTTTCAATCAATTTCATGCTCTGCTTAAAGCTTGTGGGGGGACGGATGAAATTGTCGCCGTCAGCGCATATCGAACAAAAGAAGATCAAGTCCAGATCTATCAAGATTGTTTGATAGAACAAGGTTCGGAATATACTTCCAAATACGTAGCCTTACCTGACCATAGTGAACACCAAACGGGGTTGGCTATCGATGTAGGTAAATTGAAATCGAATATCGATTTTATTGCTCCTTCCTTTCCGGATACAGGCATTTACAAGTCCTTCAGACAACATGCCATACAATTCGGTTTTATCCTTCGATATAAACAAGAAAAAGAATCAATCACGCGTATTGCTTATGAGCCATGGCATTTTAGATATGTAGGATATCCCCATTCCAAAATCATGGAAGAGAACAATCTATGTTTAGAGGAGTACATCGATTTTGTACAGCAATATCGGTACTCTGGAGAGCAGCTTACGATTAAAGAAAAGGACATGACAATCCAGATATATTATGTTCCCGCGGATAAAGGGACATCTAGCCATATCCCGATCTTGAGTTGTGATTCTTATCGCATATCAGGAACGAATCGTGAAGGATTCATTGTTACGACATTCTCTAAAAATTAAGTTATAGCAATAAGGATGATCTAGATTCATATCACATTTTAGGAGGCTTTTACGATGCAGAAGAAGTCGATTGCGGTATTGTTTGGCGGATGTTCAGGTGAGTATAACGTTTCTTTGAGCTCAGCCGCTTCAGTGATTGAAAATTTGGATACCGAAAAATACAATCTTGTGTTAATTGGAATTACACAACAAGGTTCTTGGCTCAGATATAGTGGAACGGTTGAGGATATTCGCAATGATCGGTGGTATTTGCATCCGAGTTGTATCCCATCCTTTTTCTCGCCGAGTAGAGAAGTCAGAGGACTCATTGAGCTAGTTCATACGGAATATCATGTAACAACGATTGATGTTGTATTTCCAGTGCTTCACGGCAAATACGGTGAGGATGGAACCTTGCAAGGATTATTGGAACTGTCGGGTATACCGTTTGTTGGATGTGGCATGTTATCCTCTGCGTTATGTATGGACAAGGAACTGGCTCATAAACTGGTGCAGGCAGCAGGCATAGATACGCCGTGTTCCCTTACAATACATAGGAGTGAACGGATGGAAGAAGTGTTATCAGAAGCAGAAGCACTGGGCTTCCCACTCTTTGTTAAGCCGGCTAGATCAGGATCATCATTAGGCATATCGAAGGTGAACAATAGGAAAGAGTTGATTACTGGAATTGAACACGCCTTCATACACGACAGCAAAGTTGTCATTGAGCAAAATATTAATGGTTTTGAAGTGGGGTGTGCTGTATTGGGCAATTCTGATCCCAAAATCGGCATGATTGATGAGATTGAACTACAGGGGCACTTTTTTGACTTCTCGGAAAAGTACTCCTTGATCAGTTCGAAGATTCACTTGCCAGCCCGCATTAATGAGGACACTGCAATGAAGGTTAAAGAGAGTGCCTTGACTATTTATAAAACGCTTGGGTGCAGAGGGTTTGCGCGAGTAGATATGTTCCTGACCACTGACGGAAGAATGGTGTTCAATGAAGTTAACACGATACCTGGTTTCACGTCGAATTCCCGCTATCCTAACATGCTCCAAGCTAGCGGCATGACTTATGCAGATATTCTTAACCAGCTCATAGAGCTTGCCATTGATGAGAACTGAGAGCGGCCAAATGGAACATAAAACTGAAAAGAAATATTTGATTACCCATTGTGTAATAATACACAATGGGTAATAGTGTTATCATGAAGGAATGAAGACTAAATCTACCCTAACAGAAGGGCGGGCATTATTTAGCGATGAATAAATTAAGTTTGCGTGATATCAAAAGAGAGGCAACCACCAAAGCGCTGGCCAGCGCAGCGTTTGAACTTGCGGTTGAGCGGGGATTGGATGGATTCATTATCGATCATCTCGTTCAAAGGGCTGGGTACTCCAGAAAAACGTTTGCCAACCATTTCTCTTGTAAAGAAGAAGCGATAGCCATGGCGGCAATACTTACAACAGACCATTACGATGACGAGCCATTCAATGAAATTACACAACAAAACATACTGCCGTTGGATGCTCTATATGTATTGATAAAGAGATCACTAACCGCAGAGTATGTTTCTAAAATGCGTCAACTCGTATCGCTTACCAAACAGTACCCGACGCTCGAACCGTATCTTCTCAGCGTACTTTCTCGTTTGCAAGCTACGGCTCAGGAAACACTAACCGATTTATCCCAGGGACGGTATCCCCAAGGATACTCCCATCTTCTTTCGGGGGCTGTATACGGCGCTGTCCTCGCGATATTCGACGGAAGTATCAACGTGCTGCTTCCAGGGCAAGGGACAACAAATTCTCCTGGGGAGATGACGTTGGATCAATATTTGGATGACATGTTCAACTACTTGCGAACCGGATTTTAGAAAACTCCTGAAAGGATGGCGAATATGATAAGAGTTACAACTAAAATGATTGATAAACAATTAAGATTGAAAGGCAAACTGATTGATTTATTAATGAAATCTTCTCATGAAGAAAAGTGGCTTAACTCGATGAGGAAAATCAAAAAAAGATCGGATTCAACAGCGGGGAAAGACATCGACGGTTTACAGTGTAGTGAAGAATGGATACCACGTACAAGTGATGGCTCCAAGATACGTGTTCGAATTTATAAACCTCTACACGCCAAAGGTAATGCGCCAGGTGTCCTTTGGATACATGGAGGGGGATATGCCATGGGAAACCCGGAGCAATTCGGGGCAACCTACAAAAAATTAATCGATGCAGGGAACTGTGTAGTCGTTGCACCAGATTATCAATTATCGATTGATGCTCCCTATCCAGCAGCTTTAAATGATTGTTATGATACCCTTTTATGGATGAAAAGCCATGTGAAAGAACTTGGGATTAGAGAGGATCAACTCATGGTAGGCGGAGAAAGTGCTGGAGGGGGTCTAACCGCTGCACTTACTCTTTACGCCAGAGATAAGGGAGAAGTAAACATTGCATTTCAAATGCCGCTTTATCCCATGATCGATGATAGAATGATTACTGAATCCGCTAAGGACAATAATGCCCCCATTTGGAACTCTGATTATAATCAGTGGGCTTGGAAATTGTATCTTGGCGAATTGGTAGGGAAGGATGTACCTCCCTATGCGGCTGCTGCCCGAGCTACCGACTACAGCAATCTTCCTCCGACAGTCACTTTTGTTGGTGATTTAGAACCGTTTCGAGACGAAACGATTCAATATGTAGAAAACTTAAGAAAAGCAGGTGTACCTGTTGATTTTGAACTCTACAAAGGCTGCTATCATGGCTTTGATATCATTCAACCCAATGCAGAAGTGAGTAAAAAGGCAGTTTCAGTTTTTATTCAATCATTTAAATATGCAGTGGATCATTATTTTGCTGAGCAGACAGCGAAATAATGATATTAAAAGGCGGACATTCCATAGCATAGGAATGTCCGCCTTTTATAAACGAATTCTTGAATTATTTATCTATTCAACTTAAACCGTTGCTGCAACGTGCTTTTCACGAGCAATCTTGGTTGCATCAACCATGTTGCGCAAGGAAGCGACGGTTTCTTCGAGTCCACGAGTTTTGAGACCGCAATCCGGATTAATCCAGAACAATTTAGGGTCCAGCACACGCAAGGCGCGTTCGATCATGCTTGTCATTTCATCCACACTTGGAACACGTGGGCTATGGATATCGTATACGCCAAGTCCAATACCCAGTTTATAAGTGTTCAACTCAAAGCTGTGAATCAGTTCACCGTGACTGCGGGATGTCTCGATCGAAATAACATCGGCATCCATCGCTTCGATGGAATCAATCATGTCATGGAATTCGCAATAGCACATATGTGTGTGAATTTGAGTTGTGTCTTGAACCGTGCAAGTAGAGATACGGAAAGCTTTGACAGCCCAAGCCAGATAATCGGCTTGCTCGTTTTCCTTCAACGGCAGTCCTTCGCGAACTGCAGGCTCGTCGACCTGGATCATGCCAATACCTGCCTGCTCCAGTGCTTCGACTTCTTGTCTCAGTGCATACGCCAATTGATATGCGATATGCTCGCGCGGAATGTCTTCCCGTACAAATGACCAGTTCATGATGGTGATCGGTCCAGTCAGCATACCTTTTACAGGACGTTGTGTCTGGGACTGTGCATATTTGGTTTCTTCAACGGTCATTTCTCCGGTAAATGCAACGTCTCCGAAAATAATTGGTGGTTTTACGCAACGGGAACCGTATGATTGAACCCATCCGAATTGTGTAAAGGCAAACCCTGCAAGTTTTTCGCCAAAGAACTCTACCATGTCGGTACGCTCAAACTCACCATGTACGAGAACATCGATCTCGATCTCTTCCTGAATTTTGATCCAGATATCAATTTGATCCCGGATGAAGGCAGCATACTGCTCATTGTTCAACTCACCCTTACGCCACAATTGACGTGCTTTACGCACTTCTGCGGATTGTGGGAAGCTGCCGATAGTCGTTGTCGGGAAAAGTGGCAATTTCCATTTGTTCTGCTGCGCGATATGACGCTCGGCAAACGGTCGGGAACGTTCCGGCTGTTGAACGCTGAGTGTAGCCACGGCTTCTTGAACAGCAACACGATTGCGCTCTTCAGATTGCTGGAGAGCCTGGATCGTACGATCGGAATTTTCAATTTCAGCGATGATTTCAGCGTTTCTTGAAGACAATGCTTTCGTCAACAGAACGATCTCGTCCAACTTTTCATCTGCAAACGCCAGAGCATTTTTCAGTTCGGATGTGAGTTTAGTTTCACGCTCTGTCGTTACCGGAACATGAAGCAAACTGCATGAGGATTGCACGATTAAACGTTCAGGTGCCACGAGTTCAGCCAGTTCATCCAACAGCTTCAGTTTTCCTGGCAAAGAGGCTTTCCAGATCCCACGGCCGTCAATAACCCCAGCACCCAAAACTTTATCCGCTGGGAAACCGGACGCTTGAATGGACTGAATGTTACCCGTAGCTCCATGTACAAAATCAAGTCCGATACCTTGAACCGGTAGGGCAACAATGTTGCTATAGTTCTCTACGGATTCAAAGTAGGTTTGCAGCATAATGTTCAGACCTGGTACAGCAGATGCAAACGTCTCATAAATTTTACTCAGCAGATCTAGGTCAGCATCACTTGTTTTGGTAACGAGGATTGGCTCGTCAATCTGTACCCACTGAACTCCTTCATTTGCAAGCTCTTGAAGCACTTGTACATAGAGCGGAAGCAGGCGGTCCAGCCAAGCGTTCGTTTCGGATTTATCATATCCTTTGGACAGCTTCAGGAAGGTCAACGGTCCGACAAGAACCGGTTTTCCTTCAATACCGAGCTTCTCTTTAGCTTCGCGATAAGCAATAAGTGGTTTATTTTCCGTAAGGGCAGGGGAAGCACCGTCCAGTTCAGGCACGATATAGTGATAGTTCGTGTTAAACCATTTTGTCATTTCACTTGCTGCTGCATCTTTCGTTCCCCGTGCAATTCCGTAATAGACGGACAAAGGTACAGCGCCACCGTCATATGCAAACCGTTTTGGAACAATTCCGAACATAACGGCAGTATCCAGAATGTGATCATAGTAACTGAAATCATTGACAGGAATAAGATCGATACCTTTTTCTTGCTGCTTGCGCAGGTGATCTAACCGAATCTCCTGCAATTTTGCTTGAAAATCTGTTTCTTCGAGCTTACCTGACCAGAATGCCTCCAAGGCTTTCTTCCATTCCCGATCCGCACCAATTCGTGGATATCCCAATACACTGCTTTTTGCCATGACGTAAAACTCCTCTACAATATGTTACCAAAAAGTTATCACATATCCGGAGTTATAATGTAATTCCATTAAGTTATATCTAGCTATAGCCTATGGCTATACCAGAAAGAGGTTGAGAAAACCGCTGTCGATTCAGACTGGGTTAATCGATCGTTTTAGTATATAATGACGTTTGATTCAGAAAGGAGAGGTATCCATAATGCGCGGAATAGGGGCATTCACAGGTTCAAGGCATTTCCGATTGAATGAGGTTACTGAGGGTGTATTTGCTGCGATTGCAGTTCCCGGTACAGGTTCATTGGGCAATGCCACAATCGTTGACTTAGGCGATGAAACGCTAGTTGTGGACACATTCACGACGATACAGGCTGCAGAGGATTTGCAGGCAGCCGCTGAGTACCTCACGGGTAGAAAGGCTTCTTATGTAATCAACACGCATTGGCATAGTGACCACACATGTGGCAATCAAGTATTTGTCCCTGCAGCACAGATTATTTCCACATCGATTACTCGCGAAATTATGGATACTTTTGTTAGGAACAGGATAACGCAGCAGTTGGCAAAACCTGAAGCGATATATGATGCTATAGACGAACTCGATGAACAAATACAACGAGAGACAAACGAAAAGTTAAGACAGGAAATGCAATGGGATAATGCCAGTGACCGTGAATATATGAAGATGCTCCCCGATCTGGTATATTCATTACCGAACTCAACGTTTGATCAGCACATGACTATTCATGGCAGTAAGCGCAGTGTTGAACTTATTACTTTTGGCGGAGGTCATACTCAAAGCGATGCCCTGGTGTTTATTCCGAAAGACAGAATTGCGATAATGGGGGATCTGGTCTTATCTAAACATCATCCGGTTCTCATGTATGCTAATCCTCAGCAATGGCTGGATATTTTGAACAAAGTCGAACAGCTGGATATAGAAATCATCGTACCGGGGCATGGAGAAGTATGTTCATTGAACGCACTACATGAAGTCAAGGACTACATAACGGATCTATTGGAAATTGTGACCGATGCTGCTCAAAGAAACCAAAGCTTGGACGAAATTACTGTACCATTAGCCTATCAGGAATGGTTCTTCACTACGTATTTCAAGTCCAATTTGCAAAGCATGCATGAGTGGATCAAGAAAAGTGGTAAAAGTTGAACCTGACTCGATCCGTTATTGTCCTCACATCATACTTATAGTTTTTAAGAAGTCGCCCTATAAGGCGACTTTTTTGTTTTGATCCTTCTCAGCAGGTACTATTCAGGATCATGGTTGTTAAGAAGATAGACTCATAATAGAGACTCCTTAACAAATGTTGGGGAGCTTTTTTTTCGTTTTTTCAATCGTTTTTTATCTCGATTAGAAGGGACAGCTATACTTGATGCATAATAATGATAACTAGATCATTGTTGAACTGGAAAATGTGGAAAGGGTGATTTGATGGGGGTACCTACTTTTCTTGAAACAGGTCATATGACTGAAGGTTTTCCAATCAAGGTAATTCATACCGAGGAACAGTTTAATTTTGCCGCACACTGGCATGAAGAGGTTGAATTGGTTGTAGTCAATGGGAAAAGCGCGAGAATTGGCATCAATAACCATGTATTTGACCTTGAACGCGGAGATGTGCTGCTTATTAAACCGGGAGACATTCACTGTTTCTTGCCAGGTACAGATCATTTAACTATTATCCTGTTTCGGCTGGAGTTATTAACGGGAAGCTTCACAACCGAAAAAGAAACCCATGACCTGGGGGAGCTTTTCAACAAAACGACGGTCATCCCGTCCAACCTTTGTAATGAGAAAAATCTTGGGAAATATATAGATGCTTTAGCGAATGAAGAGAAAGATCAACAGGCGGGGTATCGCTGGTTAATGGTTGCCAGATTATATGATCTCATCGTTCATATGCTGCGCACAAAGGCACCGATTACAGATGAATTAACTTCAGGATGCCTTTGTACGCCTTCCAAAAAATTTGAATTTCTTGAATCGGTCTGTGAATACCTGGAGGAGCATTACGCTGAACCCGTCAAACTGGATCAAGTCGCAGAGCACATTAAATTCAGCAAGTTTCACGTATGTAAATTGTTTAAAGAGATCAAAGGAATCACACTGATGGAATATCTGAATCATTTTCGAATAATCAAATCGGAATGGGCGTTATTGTTTCGCGACGAATCTATTCTGGATATTGCCATTGGTCATGGGTTCAACAATGTGAACTCATACAACCGTCTGTTCAAAAAATATAATGATTGTACCCCGTCCGAATTTCGCAAGAAGCATCGTACAAATATCACAACATATGAAGGATGATTCACAATATTTGGGGAGAAAGCCCTCTCCAAAATCCATATACTCTAATAAATTGTAAGCGTTTCCTTTTTGAAGGAGGGGGCCCATGAAGAAGTTTAAGCTTAAATATATCTCCATGATTGCACTCGTAAGCGCAGTGTTAATGGTGTCCGGCTGCCAACCAAGTGGAGCCAACCAGTCCAAGCAGGAGGAAATCACCGTCTGGAGTTTTACGGATGAAGCAGGTTATGCTATTGAAAAATTCGAAAAGAAATATCCTAACATTAAGGTGAATTTTGTCAATATTCCGGGCAATTTCTACATCACCAAGCTTAAGTCTGCACTACAGACAACGTCTAAGGCTCCGGATGTGTTTATGATCGAGAATGCAAATATAAGAGAGCTAATTGATGTGCCTTATCTGGAGAATTTATCGGCAGCACCGTATAACGCCAATGAATTAATTCCAGAGCAATATGCTTTTGTGCAGGCTAATGAGAAGGATAGCGAAGGAAATATTAGAGCGATCGGTTATCAGGGAACGCCTGGAGGTATTTATTATCGGAGAGATCTGGCCAAAGAATATTTGGGTACGGACGATCCGGAGAAGGTAGCGCCGCAAATTGATACATGGGAGAAGATATTCGAGATTGGAGAGAGAGTTGAGCAGGAGAGTGGAAATAAAGTTCATGCCCTTGCCAACTGGAATGCGATATCCAATTCATATGATGGTATCCCTTGGGTTAAGGATGGGAAGTTAGTCATCGATCCCACTTATATGAGGGTGCTTGACCTTGTTCGTGAAGCCCGTCAGCGGCATGTGCTTGCAGAGTTGGATGATGGTAGTGCCGGATATGCGGCTTCGATGCAAAAAGGCCAAGTGATGTTCTATCCGGGAGCAACCTGGGCGTTGCAATACACCTTTAAGGCGAACGCTCCGGATACCGAAGGATTTTGGGGTCTCGCGCCGGGGCCATCCGCTTTTAGTGCCGGTGGAACTTATATTGCGATGTACAGCAAAAGTGACAAAAAGGATCTGGCCTGGAAGTTTATTGAGTTTTATAACTTTGATCATGAATTTCTCTCTGGGCTGGCGAAGGAACAGGACTATTTCACAAGTAACATGGTCGTGAATGATCAGCTTGCGGGATCTGTATCTTCAGCGTATTTGGGAGGGCAGAAGCATTTTGAGTTTTTCTCGGAAGCAGCCAAGCAGGTTCCTGTATATGAGCGAACCAAATATGATTCAACCATTAACAATGACATCTTCAAAAATGTTCTCCAGTTGTATCTCAATAATGACATTCAGACCAAAGAAGAAGCCGTAAAACGAATCAATCGTGATGTCAAATTGAGATTTCCGGAGCTGGAAGTGGATTAGCTTAGAAGTAAGCGAATGCCTTTTAATCATCCGATGACTGGGGGTACAAATCATGTTTGCCAAGTCAATCCGCAAAGATCATTACGGATACTATTTCATTGCTCCGTTTTTCATTCTTTTCGCCATTTTTGGGCTATACCCCATTCTGTATTCTCTCTATATCAGCTTCACCAACTTTGATGGGATTACTACGCCAGACTTCGTCGGAATGGGTAACTATATTGCTGTTCTGCAAGATCCTTTGTTCTACAAGACATTATTTAATACTCTTTTTATCTGGGGTGTCTCTGTGGTCCCACAACTTACTGTTTCGCTTGTACTCGCCTTTATCCTCAACGACAAGTTACTTAAGGGAAGAGACTTTTTCAGAGCGGTTTATTTCTTTCCCAACATCGTTACCGCTGCATCATTGGGTCTGCTTGTGAGTCTGATCTTTGATTGGCAATCCGGCGGTTTAAATCATTTTCTGGTTCAAGTTGGACTTATCGATGATCCAATTAACTGGAAAAATGATCCTTGGTTTATGCGACTGATTGTTTCATCCATTCTGTTCTTTCAATACTTTGGTTACTCCATGGTCATCTATCTGGCAGGGCTGCAGGGTATTGATCCGGCACTGCAGGAAGCCGCTCAAATGGATGGGGCGAAAAAGAAACATATTTTCATTCATATCATCGTTCCAATGCTCCGCCCAATCATTCTATTTCAGATGATCACGTCCATTATTGGGGGTATTCAGATTTTCGATCAGCCGTTTACATTGACGAATGGAACGGGTGGTCCGGATCGTGCAGCCATGACGAGTATTATGTATCTGTATAATGTGGCATTCCAAAGTACACGTTTTGGTTATGGGGCGGCCATTGCATTCTGTCTGTTCATCATCATTATCCTGCTATCGGTCGTATCCTTCATGATGACGAAGCGCAAGAGCCGTGCATAGGGAGGGGGAAATGAAATGCCAACCGTCAAACCAGTCGAACAACAAAAAGTTACTCTACAGCAGTACGATACTGTGAGGCGTCTGACACTGGGCAAAGTCATTATTTATCTGTGTTTGATTGGCCTAGCCGTGCTCTGTATCATTCCATTTTATCTCATGCTCATCTATTCCACGCATAATAATGCGACGATTGCATCGACATTTACGTTTCTGCCCGGCCCCTTCTTGCTGGACAATTATACGAACATGGCTTCCAAAATCAATATCTGGCGCGGGTTTGCCAACAGCTTTTTCATTGCCGGAACGTCTACGGTGCTATCTTTGTATATCGGTTCACTAACGGCTTATGGCTTCGCCAAGTTCAAGTTCAAAGGTCGCAACTGGCTATTCCTGTTCTTGCTTGCGACCATGATGGTGCCTGGGCAGCTCGCGCTGATTGGGATGTATCGTCTGTTCAGTATGTTAGGTTTGCTGGACAGCTATGCAGCGATCATTTTGCCGGCAGCGGCGAATGCATTTAATGTGTTTTTTATCAAACAATTTATGGAGAGCAGCATTCCAGACGAGATTATTGAATCTGCACGTGTAGATGGTGCAGGGGAGTTCCGCACGTTCAATCAGATTGTCTTGCCCATTCTGGGCCCGGCCATATCGGCCCTTGGTATATTCACCTTTATCGGTTCGTGGAATAATTTTCTCACGCCGCTGGTCCTGTTTTTCTCCCTGGATAAATATCCGCTTCCGGTACTCGTTGCGCTGGTACAAGGATATTATGGAATGGATTACGGACTGTTGTATTTGGGTGTTGCGATCTCGATCTTGCCTATTATCATTGTCTTTGCGATATTCTCCAGACAAATTATAGGCAGCGTTGCATTAGGTGCGGTTAAGGGATAGCACGTGTACGGAAATAGTCGCCTTTTTGGCGGCTTTTTTGTTGTTTTACATGATATTTCTATGTCGCTGGGCACTTAAATCATGGACATCGATGCCTGAAAATTGGTGGATTACCTTTTTGAAAGCCCTTTCCTAAATCTATGATATACTACGATATGACTGAATACTATGTACACCAAGATAGTCCCCTTATAGTTTGCCTTCACTTTACTTGCAAAGGAGATGTCATGATGTTTAATGTTCTTGTTGTTGACGATGAGTGCGTGCAAAGAGAAGGCATTAAGGATTTGATCTCTCACTACGGCTTTCCCTTTCAAGTATTGGAAGCCGAGAACGGAAAGAGCGCAGAGCGAATTCTGGTAGAGAACGCGATTGATATCCTCATCACCGACGTCAAAATGCCTCTTATGGACGGACTAGAGCTTAGCAAACAAGCCAGGAAAACGCAGCAGAATATAAAGATTGTGATCTGCAGCGGTTATGATGAATTTGAATATGCCCGCAGTGCCATTCGACTGGGTGTGGTTAATTATTTGCTCAAGCCACTGGTTAGGGAAGAGTTTGTACAGGTGATGGAGGATATCACGCAGATCCGTGCTTATGGTGGAGGTCCCGAACCGGAATCCGTGGAATCGAAGGTCATTCGACAGGTGAAGGATTATGTGAAGGATAACCATCAGAGAGATATTTCATTATCCGAGGCAGCCCACGATGTTTATCTATCGCCAGGGTATTTGAGCATTTTGTTTAAAAAAGAGACTGGGGAGAACTTCTCGAAATATTTGACCGATTATCGTTTGCGGCGTGCAAGCCATCTGCTGGCTCATTCGAATATGAAAATCAATGATATTGCAGGGGCCGTTGGCATCGACAATCATTCTTATTTTGCCAAGCTGTTCAGAAACAGGTTTGGCGTCAGTCCGTTACAGTTCAGAGAGTGCGGGGTGCTTCATGATCGGATGGATCAAGAGCAAATTCAATGATATCAGGTTCCGAAACAAGCTGCTGTTATCCCATTTGGTGATTGCACTCATTCCGATCCTTCTGCTTGGACTGCTCTCCTTCATACAGTCTTACCGTATTCAAATGAAGGAGTTGCGGAGCGAAGCTGAAGCGAGTCTGGAGCAGGTGGCTAACATTATGGATTATAAGATTAATCGCTACAATACGCTAAGTGAGTTCATGGTGCTTAACCGGGATTTATCCCAAATATTTACGAAAGACTACGAAGATAATTATTATAATATGTACCTGGATTTCCGGGACATTCTGGAGCCATTGATCTCGAACATCCGGCTGATGGATGATGATATTGAAGGCATTACCTTTTATACATCCGGGGAGTTATTGGGGATCCGCAATAATATTTTGCCAATTGGGGATCTCAAGAGTAAGGCTTGGTATGACGGATTTCGAGGCAGGCGCTGGATTGTGGATGGGGAGAAGCTTTATCTCGTTCAGGAACTGATCAGCAATCCGAAAGACAGCAATTTTATGGTGATCTCCATTCAGCATGATAGCATCTTTGCAGATCTGGACAATCTGTCGGAACATGTAGCTGTTCATATTGAGGACGCGAAGCAGCATGTGATATTTCAGGAAAACCACAAGCGTGTTGCTGTGGCCGCAGGTTCGAAAGTTGGGGAGTCTGGCGATCTAAGTCTTAGCCGCTCACTCGCTAACAACGGCTGGACCATTCACTATAATCTGCTGAATACCAATGCGTACGCCAATGCAATGAGTATTTTTCAAATTACGCTGTTTGTCATCATCCTCAGCCTGGTCATTACCTTCCTGCTCATTTATGTCATCTCTAATAACTTTACGCAAAGAATTATCCATATCAAGAACAAGGTGGACAAGGTAGAGCGGAACAATCTGGATGTGATTATCCGGAGTTCATCCAGGGATGAATTTGGTGAGCTGACTAACGGTATCGGTAAAATGCTGACAAGGATCAACAGCCTGATCTCTCAGGTGTATAACGCCGAAATTGCCAAGAAGGAAAGTGAATATAACAAGTTGATTAGTCAGATCAACCCTCACTTCCTGTACAATACCCTTTCATTTATACGCTGGAGGGCCGAGAAAAAGGCGGATATAGAAACGAGTTATATGGTATCTGCATTAGCCCGTTTCTATAGAACAACACTAAACCAGGGGAAGAATATGGCCACCATTGAGGCTGAGGTGCAGCATATTAGAGCGTATCTGGATTTGCAGCTCATCATGAACGATGGCCGATTTGATGTGGATTACCATATCAATGACGAGGTATTACATACAGAGGTGATTCATTTTATTTTGCAGCCAATTGTGGAAAATGCCATCAAGCATGGTTTTGTGGAGGCAGATGCGATAGATTATCGCATTCACATTACAGTTAACCGGGTGGGAGAAGGGATTAAACTAACCGTTTGTGATAACGGTGTTGGCATGACGCCTATGCAGACGGCAGGGTTGTTAACAGGAGAGAACGGCGGATGTGGTGTTCGGAACGTTAATGACCGAATCAAGCTGTATTATGGTCGGGATTACGGCCTCGTTATTCATAGTGAGCCAGGCAGCGGAACGGAAGTGTCAATCGTCCTTCCTGCCACATGATTGCGTGTAGTTACATTAAAAACATAGCGTTAGTACGGAAGCGGTTGCTGTTGCGACCGCTTATTTGTTACTGTTATAAACTTTTAATACAGAGAAATAAAGTAAATTGGAGGTCATAAAAAAAGTGTTACATATCCGAAAAATGTGGCATATACGCCATTTGTGAAAACGCATACAATTTGGTTATCAAAAGCAAATCAGATAAAGGGGATGACAGAATGAAGAAGCGCAGTAAGATGGCTACGCTGCTGATCGGAAGCATGATGATAGCTGTAATCAGTGGCTGTACCGGGGGCAATAACGAGAGTGCACAACCGCAAATTTCACAACAGGACTATGAACCTTATGGTAAATATGAGACACCCGTGGAATTTACGATTGGCCGAAATACCAATCATGTGAACAATCTGCCTGCCGGCGATACCATTGAAAACAATTTGGCTACACGCTATGTAGAAGACCGGGTGAACGTCAAAGCCAAGGTGGCTTGGGAAACAGATGATATGGATCAGAAGCTGTCACTCTCGATGACGACAGGTGACCTCCCGGATGTAATGCTTGTCAGCCGCGAAATATTTAATCAACTGGTGGATAACGATCTCATTGCCGACATGACAGAGGTTTATGAGAAGACAGCATCCGAGGGTGTTAAAAATATTTATGGTTCCTACGGAGATTTGCTGCTGAATCAGGTAAAGGTGGATGGTAAAATCATGGGTCTGCCCATGACGAATATCGGAAACCAGCACCAATTGCTGTGGGTCCGGAAGGATTGGGTGGATAAAGTAGGCGCGAAGCTCCCGGAATCCGTCGAGGATGTATGGAATCTCGCGAGAATGTTTGTGGAGAAGGACGTTTCGGGAACAGGCAAGACGGTAGGCATGGTCATGGATTCCAATGCGATGAACTTTACGCCGATCTTTGCTGCACACGGTGCCTTTCCGATGAACTGGATTCAGAAGAACGGTCAGGTTGAATATGGATCTGTTCAGCCTGAAGTGAAGCAAGCGCTGACAGAGTTGAGTGCCATGTATAAAGAAGGTTTGATTGATAAACAGTTTGCTGTCCGGTCGAGTGAAGAGAAGGAAGCTCTCGTCATCAACGGACAGGCCGGAATGGTGTTTAATCCATGGTGGATCGGCTACACCAACTACAAGGATTCCATCAAACAAGATCCTGAAGCAGTCTGGGTTGCCGTATCTGCACCAGTGGATGAAAATGGCAAGTTCAAGACGATCCGGCAAGATCCGGTGGGCGGTGGTATCGTCGTTGTGAAGAAGGATTTTGCTCATCCTGAAGCGATTATGAAATCAGTCAATTTAACAACGGATTTCCTGTACTCCTTAACGGAGGACGCAATCAATTACAAGAAAGAGCATGCTGACGAGTTGCTCACCGATGCAAGCCGCTGGAACAATGATCCTACCCAGATTCCGATGCAAGTGGATTATGACGATGTGCTGAAGCGGTATTACGATGATCTGATTAAGGCGGATGAGGCCGGAGATGCTTCCGCTGTTCAGGAAGATCGAATGGTTTCTTTCAAGGCCTATCAGGAATTCAAAGAGAAAGGTAATGCGATCGATGCAAACACCTATGGTGAATATCTCTCCCGGATCGAGGGACAGCGTGAGGCGAATAACCCGAATTTGGAAGTGATTCCCGCAGGCTTCTACGGAACAACCGAGACGATGAAGCTGAAGTGGGCGAATCTGCAGAAGCTCGAAGAGGAAACCATGCTCAAGATCATTATGGGGGAAGCTCCTGTAGATGAATTCGATAAGTTTGTCGACACTTGGAAACGTACGGGTGGTGACGAGATTACAGAAGAAGTCAACGAGATGAGCAACAGATAAGGATCGCGTGAGCTTAGGTGCGGAAGCCTGATGGTGGACTTCCGCACGGGCTTTCGTCGATAAAGCCTGTCCAATTAGGCACATGATGGAGGTGGAAAGGACAATGCCGCAAATGGAAACAACCGTTAATCAAGAGCGGGAAGTGCGTTACCGGAGCAAAAAGAAACGTAAAACCTTTGACGAAATGACCTATCATTTTATGCTCCTGCCTGGCATGATCATGCTGTTCATTTTCTCAATTGTACCGATGTTCGGGGTCGTGATGGCATTCCAAAAGTTCATTCCCGCCAAAGGAATATTCGGGTCAAAGTGGGCAGGGCTTTCCAATTTCACATATATGTTTCAACTGCCGGACGCGAAGCAGATTTTCATTAATACATTGGTTATCGCGGTTGGAAAGATTGCTCTAGGGTTGATTGTACCCATCGTATTCGCTTTGCTGTTAAATGAGGTGCGTCTGAAAGTATTCAAGAGTACAATTCAAACCATCGTCTATTTGCCGCATTTTATGTCCTGGGTGGTTCTGGGCACCATGCTGACCATGATCTTTTCTTTCGATGGCATGGTGAATAACTTCCTTGAGTTTCTCGGACTGGAGCGGATTATGTTTCTGGCGAGTAATGACTGGTTTAGGCCGCTGCTCATTGTGACGGATACGTGGAAGGAATTTGGCTACGGGACGATTGTCTATCTGGCTGCATTAACGGCAATCAACCCTGCATTGTACGAATCTGCCGCAATGGACGGCGCAAGTCGCTGGAAACAGACGCTGAATATCACGCTGCCGGGTATGTTCCCAACGATTATCCTGCTGGGTACGCTGAGTCTTGGTAATGTACTGAATGCGGGTTTTGATCAGGTGTTTAACCTGTATAATCCGCTGGTATATGAAACGGGCGATATTATCGATACTTTTGTATACCGTATGGGTCTGATCAACATGCAATATTCATTTGCAACAGCGATTGGACTGATGAAATCGGTGATCAGCTTTGTTCTGATCGTGATTTCCTACAGACTGGCTTCGAGGTATGCGGGGTACAGAATTTTCTAGGAGGGTTAGCATGATTCAATCCAAATCGCTCGGCTCCAGGCTATCCCGCCTGTTGATTATGTTTGCGTTAATTCTGATTACGTTCATGTCCTTGGCGCCGATTGTCAATACCATTATGGTGTCCGTCAGCAGCAGTACAGCTGTTAATGCAGGTCGGGTTTATTTTTTTCCAGTGGAGCTGAATTTCTCATCGTATGGCCAGATTCTGAATGATACGAAGTTTTGGAAGGCTTTTTTCATCTCGGTCGAGCGGGTGGTGCTGGGGGGAGCAATCAACATGTTTTTGACCATTCTCATGGCCTATCCGTTGTCACGAAGCGTCACACAATTCAGATCGAGAAACACATATATGTGGATTATTGTGTTTACTATGCTTTTCAGCGGGGGGATCGTTCCATGGTATATGGTCATCAGCAAGTTGGGGTTGATCAACAGCATTTGGGCGCTGGTTCTGCCGGGGGCAGTTCCTGTCTTTAATGTGATTCTCCTCATGAACTTCTTCAAGGGAATTCCAAAGGAACTGGAAGAGGCCGCATTTATTGACGGTGCCAGTCCGCTTAAAATTCTGCTCAAAATCTTCATCCCCATTTCCATGCCGAGTCTGGCAACGATCATGCTGTTTGTTATTGTTGGGCACTGGAACAATTTCTTTGACGGCATCATTCTGATTAACGACAGCTCCAAAATCCCGCTCCAGACCTATCTGCAGCAGCTCAGCCTCACACGTGATCAGATGCAGAATCTTTCGGTCGAACAGCTGCAGCAGTTCAATAAAATCTCCAATACAACGTTGAATTCTGCCAAAATTCTGGTATCCATGATTCCCATTCTGATGATATATCCTTTTCTGCAACGTTATCTAATCCACGGAATCGTACTTGGAGCCGTAAAAGAATAGTTCTGGTTATCAGCATCATCTGCAGTTCTGCCTGAGAAATATGGAAGGGGGTGAAGGAACACCGTCAGGGACAGGCGTGAACAGAGCTGGAGCAAGGGATTGACACTGCTTTACGGGTAAAACTGTTAGTTATACGTCGATTGGAGAAGGGAAGGGATCTGATGAGCAAAAGGAAAATGGTTAGCCTCACGCTGGTACTCAGCATTATTCTGGTCACCACCATGGGGGCAACAAGCGGTGGCAAGAATCGCTATGCAGATCAGGCGCAGTGGTCGCAAGAGAAGCTGCATGAATACTACTGGAATGATGCATCAAAAATGATGAATAATGCTTACCCATCAACACCAGAGGGTGAACAGGCCTTAAATTACTGGTGGAAGGCTCATGCGGTCGATGCATTGGTGGACGGATACGAACGTACAGGAGACAATGCCTACACTGAGCGTGCGGAAGAACTCGTTCGCAGTATCATTGCACGAAATGGTTCACTTCACAATGAATTCTACGATGATATGGAATGGCTCGCGCTCGCCGGGCTTCGTCTGTATGATGCAACAGGCAGTGAAGAGATGAAGGGATACGTAATGGAGTTGTGGGATGACATCAAGACCGCCTGGTGGGAAGATGAGCTTGGCGGTATGGCTTGGAAAAAGGATCAGCGTTATAACCGAAATGCATGCTCCAATGGGCCTGCCGCTATCTTGGCTGCAAGGTTGTATGAACGTTTTGGCGATGAGCGGGATCTGGAATGGGCCAAAAAAATATATGATTGGGAGAAACAACATCTGGTTAATCCGAAAACGGGCCTGGTAGCGGATGGTTTGGTGCTGAAGGAGGATGGCACACTGGATGTGAATGAAGCATGGATCTTTACGTACAATCAAGGCACGTTTATCGGAGCGGGTGTTGAACTCTACCGGATAACAGGAAAGAAGACGTATTTGAAAGATGCCGAGAAAACCGCAGCTGGTTCTTTGAAGACCTTAACGGATGAGAAGACGGGCATATTTAAAGAGGACGGCGACGGGGACGGTGCGTTGTTCAAAGGCATCCTGATCCGTTACATGGTTGAGTTGTATGAAGTCGGGCATAACAAGAGCCTGAAAAAGGCAGTCTATCGCAATGCCGATGCCTTACTGAAAGGTAGCCGGGACAATGGATTGTTCGGTCAAGCTTGGGGGAAAGCAGCCCAGAACCCACTCGACCTTACGGCTCAGCTCAGCGGCGTATTTCTGCTGGAAGGAGCTGCTAAGCTGGAAGACGGCAAAGCGGATAAGCCAGGTAAACCGGATAGACCAGTGAAGAAGTAGCCATTTGAGTGGAAGATAGGTTAATAGGATAGTAATTATTAGAGGTCAGCGCCTGCATGAATCTTTCCAAGAGAAAGATCATGCGGTGCTGTTATGTTCCGGTGTCACTGTTAAACGGTAAATCAGCGGTGAGGCTTCATTCGAAAAAAGCATCGTACCCAATTACTCAGGGTACGATGCTTTTATGCGTCTGCAAATTCATTGTAGGTATGGTGATTACTTGCTAGCGGGTAAGTTGTAGCTTTCTCGGATTAGGGAGAAATAGTCATCAGCACGGACAACCTTGAATTCTGTTCCGAGTTCTTCGGTGATCGCCAGTGCATCGGATGGAGTCGTACTCCATGCAAGCAATCCAAGGGAAACGAACAATGGCGATTTACCATCCCAATTCGCTTTCGCTTCATTCAGCACCTGTAATCCATCCTGCACGGTACTTATCCCACGAATTGTGGATACGGGCAGGCTATCATCAACGATTTCCACACCATAGTTGTCTTCATAGCTGATGAATAAGCCGGGTGCATGATAATCCTGTGCATAAGCCTTGGCTTTAAATGGCGTGAGAGGTACATTCTCGCTGTCTATACGGTTCAACACATAAGGAATGGTCATGCCAGTCTTTTTCATATATTTTTCAGTTTGCTGCAAAAATTGCCGGAAGCTTGAGTCGGGCCATGCCTCTGGATAGAAGTATCCTGCACCGGACGGTCCAGCGATCAGCAGGTCATTCGGGGTTGCAGTGTTCACATAATAATTCAATATTGCTGGTGCACCTTCGTAGAGAAGCGGGCTTGAAGTCCAGTTAATCGGAACCTTACCTCTGGCCGGATCATCCCACATCACACGCATGCGATGCTGGTTATACTGAAAATTATCACCCTCCGTAAAGGTATATGTTACATAGATTTTGTTCTCCAGCGCAGGTCGCGGAGATTTTTTCACCGGGGTGAGATTCGGTTTTGTCCCCGAGAAAACAGTCAGGTTGCTGAACCAATCGGCTGCAAGAACATAGACGCCATATCGAGATGCGATCTCAACGGAGCTGAACTCACCTTCGACATCATTGCTAAACCAGCCAAGGTAGGGAGTTCCGGGTTTTACATCAGACATGATCTTCTCGAAGAGTGCTTTTTGCTCAGGTATATTGGAATCCAACCAGAATACCATCGCTTTATTAGCGACTGCATAATCCCTTAAATATGCATAGGGCTCCCGTTGCTCAGCGGAGAGAGGGCGGATATTACCCGCGGATACTTTATACTGATTCCACATGTCCACTTCAGCTGTCAGGTTCTGAGTACCTACAGGAGGAGTGAATTCATACACAAAATAATTGCCATTATCGGCGAAACGGTGGCCGCCTTCTCCTTCAGCAACCTTGGAATTCTGTCTATCATACAGGAATTGTTCTTCTTCCGGTGTTCCTGCGATGAAGTTAGCGATCTCTTTTCCATCCGCCTTGACCGTAACCTCATGTACAGCCGGTCCCCAGCCATCTTGAGTAAAGGCGTCATCAAATCGGAGATATACTGAAGATTTTCCCAAGAGTGTAGAAAGATCCAGGGAATACGTATCACGGTTGCTTGCATCTCGAATCTGTTGTTTTTCCTCCGTTATCGTAACAAAGGATTCAGGCATGCCGGATGGAATGCGAATCGCCGTATCCGGATCGAGTCCAATTAACATCTGGTGGTTCGTTTTCTTCCACAGATTCTCATACTGCCAGGTATAGGCATCTATCCGACTATTGAATTTACCCCGCAGGTCATCTACAATCTTCAATTTGTAAGGGGCTTTGGACAATTTGACTGCTAACTCGGGACTGGCAACCACAGCATTCTTCAGTCCTGCGAGCGTGGTTGCTACGTTGATCGTATCAGGTACTTGGGGATCATATACAACCATGCCTTTGACTTCGTTGCGATAAGCAGAGAACACTTCCCAATAATCCTGATGAAGCGTGTAAGGCACCTTGATGTCCTTAAGCCAGGTCAATTTTCCTTCTTCCTGGGACTCAATCAGATAGATTCGGGGTTGTTCTCTGTTAACGATACCCTGTAATGTTCCCAGCAACAATTTGATGTCACCTGGCGCATCATAGATGTCGGCTGCATCCAAATGTTTCGGCTTTTTGAAACTTGGCAGTTCACGGTGTTTGGACCCATCAGGTTTGGCTGTCTGTACATCCGTTTCCGTAGCTGAAGCAGCGCCGGCGGTTAATGAAAAAGCGCATATGAGAGCTAAACAGAGCATCGTGAATCTACGAGCCATGGCGAATTCACTCCTTGTTATAGTCAAGAATTAGAGCTGTGCCTTCGTAATACCCACCCTCCTTTTTTGGTCAAAAGCCAATCCACACATCTCTATCCAACACATATTAAATATATTCATATATAATTTTACAAGGGGTTCGACAAAACTTCCCATTATTCCTGGAAATCAGGCATATTAAATGCGATGATATTAAGGAGATAATCTTTGCAACTGCAGATAAGCTCAGCTTGTTTATTGCACTTGCAGGTGAAAGGATATATTATATATCTCAAATATTATGAATGAATTGGTGATGTGATCAAAATGAGTACAAATGATCGAATTCCACTGTATCAACAAATCCAGGACTATATCAGACATGTCATAACTCAAGAAAATATGAAACCCGGTGATCGCATACCGACAGAGAAGGAACTGATGGATCAGTTTCAGGTCAGTAAAATTACAGTTGCCAATGCCTTGACCGGATTAGCAAATGAAAAGTTAATTGCGCGTGTGCCGGGGAAAGGCAGTTTTGTAGCTGAAGAAGCGGATAGTGCTTCTATGACCTCATCGCAAGCGAACACAATGAAAGGTAGAGAGGGGACACTGTCTACAGGAATGATTGGCATCATTGTGCCCTCCATCCATGATTATTTTGCCATCAGGCTCGTTGAGGGAATTGAGCAAGCCTTGCGTGACGAAGGATATCGCAGCATGATCATGTTTACACATGGCAAGGTGGATAAAGAGAAGGATGTCATCAAGGAAATGAAGGCGCTTGGGGCAGAAGGTCTATTAATCTTTCCTGTTGATGAAGAGAACTACAACGAGGAGATCCTTGGCATGAAGCTCTCGGGTTTTCCTTTTGTACTGATGGACCGTTATTTGCCAGGGGTCGAGACACATTATATTGCGGCAGATGGCAGACGGGGCACAAGGCTAGCTGTGGAGCATCTTTGGGAGCTGGGACACCGGGATATCGCTATTTGCTCGGATTCTCCCCTTCAGACAGTTACGGTTCAGGAGCGGATCGAAGGTTATATTGAGGCTTTAAAAGGCAAAGGTGCGTTAATTAATCCTGCTCATATGATCACAGATTTCCAACCGCTAACTGAACTTAAGGAAGCAGAGGCCCACCCTTTGTATCGATATATCCAAAATCGAATGGTCACAGCCTATGTTTCGCTTAACGGCAGGTTAGGTGTGCAAATCTATCAAATGGCCAAACAAGCAGGGCTTCGAGTGCCTGAAGATGTATCGATAGTAAGCTTCGATGATCCCACCTCAATCGTGGAGGAATTCAGTATATTTACCCATGTTAAGCAATTTGAGCGGGATATGGGGTATCGGGCGGCTGCTAAATTACTTGAAGTATTACGTGGTCATGGGGAAACGAAAAGTTATAGCAAAATGCTGATTGAACCCGAGCTGGTCGTACGTCAAACTACCGGAACGGTTCCTCAAGCTTAATTTAACAAGAAAAGAAAACCTTTTCCGTAGAGAAGCGGAGAAGGTTTTTTTATGTTTGTATAAAAAACATATTGAATATATTCATATCATATATTATAGTCTAGAAAAAGATGGATAGTCATACATTGCAACCCAAATCAAATACGAGCTTGGGGAGGTTAAGAAAATGGCACGAGATCGAAAGGAAGAGCGTACGGGATTTCAAGAATCTGCTGCTTACCATCCGGATTATGATTTACAGACTGACTTTGTGATGGTTTACGGGATTGATGAGTCGATGCAGGAACGCATTCTGAAGTGGAAAGAAAAAGGATATGTGGTTCATTTGATGACAGGAGTTGCTTGGGGGACCTACAACAGCTATTTGGATGGTGAGGTCGATGGAGCAACACATTGGGATGAAGCTCAAATGGACCGGGAAGGCAACATGATTCTTCATGGGAGCGAGCCAGTCATTCCATACATGGTGCCTACCATTTCCTTTGGTCATTACATAGCGGATCGAATACGTATTGCCGTTGACGCCGGTGTGGAAGCCATCCATCTGGAGGAACCTGAATTCTGGGTAAACGGAGGCTATTCAGAAGCTTTTAAACGGGAATGGCAGTTGTATTACAAAGAGCCTTGGATTCCGCCACATGCTTCACCTGATGCCCAATTTCGAGCTTCCAAATTAAAAGCGTATTTATATACACGTGTCCTGGACCGATTATGTGCCGAGATGAAGGACTACGCGTTAAAACGTTATGGTCGTGTCCTTCGCTTTTATGTTCCGACTCATAGTCTGATTAATTACACACAGTGGTGTATTGTCAGTCCACAATCTCAGCTTCTAGAGCTACCCTCCATCGATGGGTATATTGCACAGATCTGGACCGGGACATCCCGAACCCCCAATGTGTATGAAGGGTTGCGTAAGGAACGTACGTTTGAAACCGCTTACCTTGAATATGGCGTCATGCAGGAACTGGTTCGTGGGACCGACAGACGAATGTGGTTCCTGCATGATCCGATCGAAGATAACCCGAATTATACCTGGGCTGATTACCGCCAGAACTATTTAAAAACGGTGGTTGCCTCACTGCTGCATCCCGGGGTCGCCCATTATGAAGTCGCACCTTGGCCTCGACGAATCTTTCAAGGCACTTATCCATCCGAGGATGGCTCTGGCAAGGAGCAAATTCCGTCAGACTATGCCACAACTTTGCTTCAGGTCATGCACACGCTTGGTAACATGAATCAGGATGTGATTGAAACAGCAGAGGAGACATTCCAAGTTGGCGTTTTTATTGCAGACTCAGCGATGTTTCAACGAATGAAGTCAGATCCCAATGCAGCTCATGCCGGTAAATACGATGGAACAGATCCTGAAGGATTCCAGGAGGATGGCGATACAGAACTGCTCGATTTTTCTCCTTTTTACGGTCTGACACTGCCGTTATTGAAATATGGTATTCCTGTCCGTCCACTTCAACTGGATAATGTAAGGCGGTATCCGGGTTACTTGGCAACTTATCGTGTGCTCATACTGAGCTATGAATTTATCAAACCGGAATATCCGGACATTCATTATGCTCTTGCACAGTGGGTACAGGATGGTGGAGCGTTAATCTATGTAGGCGATGACAGCGACCCGTATCACGATATTCGTGCATGGTGGAACCATGACCGCAAGCAAGGGCAGTCAGATCAGTCGTATAACTCCCCTCGAGCACATTTGTTTGAACAGCTAGGTCTAAAAGATAAGAGGCAAGGTGTCAATAAGGTAGGAAAAGGGGTAGTTTGCTGGCTGGATGAACATCCGGCTGACTTCACTTTATCCAAGGCAGGGGCTGATCGGCTGCGCCAATCTGTGAAAGAAACGTTGGAAGCTGTCCACGGACCAGAACTACAGTGGGAATCGAAGCCTTATTTCAAAATTAGACGAGGTCCCTATCTAATCGTATCGGTTCTCGATGAATCGGTCAGCGAAGAGGCAGTAGTCATTCCAGGTCCGATTGTGGATTTGTTTGATTCAAAGCTCTCAGTGCTGAACCAGGTGACCCTAAATCCGGGAGAGCAAGCCTTGCTCTATGATATTGAAGCGGGTCGTCCAACGGCTGGAGAAGTATCCGTCATTGCTGCTTCTTCCCGAATAGAAGGTCTGTCTCAGTCGGCCACAGGTTTTCGATTCATTGCAAGAGGACCTTCCAACATGAAGGCAACAGCAAGGTTGTATTGCAAGGCCAGACCATTATCCGCCCAGTATGTCATTCAAGAGCAGATGGTCCCCGTGGTATGGGAATGGGACCCGGATTCAAAGACAGTGCTTCTTCAGTACGAACATGGCAACGAGAACAATGCAGAGGTTCATGTCCGCTGGACTTCCTGAATTCACAATACAACCTGATTGATGTAACAGAGAGGAGTATACTAGTATGCCCTACGAACCGATAAGGCCAGAACGGTTAAAACAGATGTTAAACAAACTTCGGGAAGCCATATATGAGCCGATTGCCGAATTAGAAGTGACGGCTTGGATTACACCAGAGCCCGTACCTTACGAGGAACGGATGACCGGCACGAAAGTGACACTCAAGCAAGGAGAACAATGGGGAGAATTATGGGATTGTGCCTGGTTCCGTTTTGCAGGTAATCTTCCGGCAGTCACAGGTAACCAAACCACGGTCCTCTTGCTGGATGTCAACGGTGAGCTGTGTCTGGTTGACCATGAAGGGTCACCTATCCAAGGGTTGACGACGATTAACTCCGAATTTGATTTTTCATTAGGTCTGCCTGGCAAACGAGTCGTGCAGCTCCATGAGACATCTGTAAATGGACAGGAAGTTGAAGTGTGGGCAGATGCAGGCAATAACGATCTGTTCGGCAAGTATCGCGGAGGGACGCTGAAAGAAGCACTCATCGCCTACTGCAGGGGAGATATTCGGGATCTCTATTACGATACCGAGGTGCTCTTGGAGACCGCAGAGCAGCTCCATGAAGGTTCCGCCCGGAAGGAGAGAATCTATCAGACGCTCTATGATATTTCAGTACAGTTGATCGATTTCTCGAAAGGGAATGTCGAGCAAGCGAAAAAACGACTAAATGAACAGCTAACCCTAGAGGGGGGCGATCCGGTCTTAACCCTAAGCGCTGTGGGTCATGCTCATATAGATTTGGCTTGGTTATGGCCGATCCGTGAAACGATCCGTAAAGGAGCTAGAACGTTCTCAACTGTGCTTCGCATGATGGAGCGTTATCCCGATTATGTGTTCGGAGCGAGCCAACCGCAGCTGTACGATTGGATGAAGCAGCATTATCCCAAGCTGTATGAGCAGATCAAGGAACGTGTACGTGAAGGCAGATGGGAACCGCAAGGCGCCATGTGGGTAGAATCGGATACCAATGTGCCTGGTGGTGAATCACTCGTACGCCAGATTTTGTATGGCAAGCGTTATTTCCAGCAGGAATTTGGTCTGGAAATGAAATCGCTCTGGATGCCTGATGTATTCGGCTACTCGGCAAGTTTGCCCCAGTTATTAAAGAAATCCGGTGTGGATTACATGATGACCCAGAAGCTCTCCTGGAGTGAGTATAACCGGCATCCCCATCATTCCTTTCTATGGGAGGGAATTGATGGTTCAGCTGTATTAACACATATGCCACCAGAGGATACTTACAACAGTCCTGCAGCTCCGCGTTCGATCATCAGTGCTGAACAGGGGTATCTGGATAAAAATGTATCAAACCATGCGCTAATGCTCTTTGGTATAGGAGACGGAGGCGGAGGACCTGGCGAAGAGCATTTGGAGCGGCTGACACGGGTGAAAAACCTGCTTGGCTTGTCCCCTGTTATACAGGAACCTTCTTGGAAATTTTTCGAACGACTTAATGAGGAACGTGAACGGTTCCAGACATGGCGCGGTGAGCTTTACCTGGAGAAGCATCAAGGAACCCTGACCAGTCAGGCGCGAAGTAAGCGGTATAACCGGAAGATGGAGAAAGCACTGCGCGAATTGGAGTTCGCCTCAGTACTTGTGGCTTCACAGCTAGGCAAGTCTTATCCGTCCGAGTCACTGGAAACGATATGGAAGGAAGTCCTCCTGTATCAGTTCCATGATATCCTTCCGGGGTCTTCCATCAAGCGTGTGTACGATGAGTCACTCATACGATATGAAGAACTTTTAGATCAGACAGAAAATATGATCAACGAAACCTACAGCCATATGGCAGACCAGATCTCTTCAAATATCGAATCCTCATCCAGCTGCTCCGTGGTGATATTCAATTCATTGCCTTGGGAGCGTCAGGAATGGATTCACACGAATGGAAACTGGCGCAAGGTTCAGGTTCCATCCATGGGATACACAATGGTATCAGATCATGTGGACCAGGGTGCTATAGATGAAATCGCATCATGCGCCCAGTTAGTTCCGGGAATACAAGAGTCGGAATTTCACGTTTCCGCTGAAGAACGCTGTGTGGAGAACGACACATTCATCGTGAAGTTTGATCGGAATGGAGCCATTATCTCCATTCAGGACAAGGCTGAAGCGCGGGAAGTCATTCCGCAAGGTCATCCGGGAAATGCACTTCGTGTGTATCACGACGAAGGAGATGCTTGGGATTTCAGTCATGACTATTCCGCACATACAGGTATACCATTAACGCTTCATGACATTCGCGAGCTTCGTGAAGGACCAAAAGTCGGGTTGGTCTTCGAATATAACTATGGAGAATCCACTCTGATCCAGACGGTGGTTCTGACAGAAGGCAGCAGACGAATTGATTTCGAGACGACCGTGGATTGGAGAGAGAATGGTAAAATGCTTCGTACTTCATTCCCGGTGAATATCCGTACAGATCAGGTTCACTGTGAGATCCAATTTGGCAGTTTGACCAGACCAACTCATCGGAATACGATGTGGGACTTCGCCAAGGATGAGATATGTGCTCATCAGTGGATTGATTTATCGGAGCCAGATTATGGAGTCGCATTGCTTAATGATTGTAAATATGGTCATAGAGCCATCAATAATGTGCTTGGTCTGAATTTGCTGCGCAGCAGCTCGTATCCTGATCCGGAAGCGGATCGTGCGGAGCATACGTTCACCTATTCGTTATATCCGCATCAAGGCAACCATGTTCAGGCTGAGATCTATCGAAGAGGTAATGAACTGAACATCCCGCTTCGTACAGTTTCCTTATCATCTGTATCTGGTAAGCATAACGGTAAGCTCCCATATTCGAAAACATTTCTTCAGCCGGATCATCCGCACATCATGGTGGAATCCGTCAAAAAAGCCGAGGATGCAGACGACATCATCGTCCGTCTATATGAAACTTCGGGAACACATGCCATCACGGCATTACATCTTGGATTCCATATAGCAGAAGCCTGGACGACTGATCTTATGGAAAATATCATTTCACCCGTTTCATTTGCAGGAGCATCCGAGATGGCTTTATCCTTCACGCCATTTGAAATCATCACGTTACGATTGAAGTTAGGATAGCTATAGCTGGGATGGATGACCGTCCATTATGAGAAAGGAGAGGTTGGAATGTGATCAAGACAAGAGTGAGCAACAATCGATTGATGAAGCGAATCTGGCAGCATAAACTCTTTTATTTGTTTATGCTGCCCGGAATCGTCTGGTTTTTCCTGTTCTCCTATGTACCGCTATATGGAATTCAGGTTGCTTTTAGGGATTACAATTTCGTTGGCGGATTCACCGGAAGTCCATGGGCAGGCCTTAAGTACTTTCAACAGTTCTTCAATTACTATCAATCCGGTGACATCATCCGTAACACGATCATCATCAGTCTCATGAAACTGCTAATTGGCTTTCCGATGCCAATCATTCTTGCACTCCTCTTAAATGAAGTACGAATGATCAAATTCAAAAAGACGGTTCAGACCCTTTCTTACTTGCCTTATTTCGTATCCTGGATCGTCGTGGTTACGCTGATGCAACGGCTCCTAACGCCGTATGGGGGGCCAGTCAATGACTTATTGGGGTCATTTGGAGCGGAGTCGATCCAGTTCCTGAATAATCCAACATGGTTCTATCAGATGATCGTCGGTTCAGACATCTGGAAGAATATCGGTTGGAATTCCATCATCTTTATGGCCGCCATTGCGGGTATTGATCAGCAGCTTTACGAAGCTGCCAAAATGGATGGTGCGGGACGCTTCAGACAGATGTGGCATGTATCGCTTCCAGGTATCCGCAATGTAGCTATCATATTATTCATACTCGCTGTGGGCAGTCTGATGAGCGCAGGTTATGAACAACTGCTTCTCCTGAATGGACCGGCAACCGCAAGTCTTGGCAGTGTACTGGACGTGCATGCCATTAACTCCGGGATTCGAGAAGGACGTCTCAGTTACGCTGCAGCTGTAGGACTATTCCAAAGTGTTATCGCACTCATTCTGGTTGTAACCGTTAATCGCATCGCCCGCAAAGTCAGTGATGTATCCCTGTTCTAAGGAGGTGACCTTATGGAACGAAAATGGTCCTTATTCTCGGTACTTAACTATATTTTTCTTGCTTTGGTTGGATTCTCGATGATTTACCCGTTCATATATATCTTGGCTTATTCACTGAACGACGGTAAGGATTCGATGCAAGGCGCGATTTATTTTCTTCCCCGCCAATTCACGTTGGATAACTATGCTCAGGTATTCGATAACGCAAGGATCTGGAAGGCATATCAAATTACGATTATGCGCACCGTGCTGGGTACTTTTCTCCACGTTGTATTGTGTACACTCATGGCCTATGCACTTTCCAAAAAAACATTGCCAGGTCGCTCCTTTTTCACCTTTTACATCTTTTTGCCTACGATTTTCAGTGCGGGATTCATCCCGTTCTTCATTACACTTCAAAAACTGCATCTGATTAATAGTTTCTGGGTGTACGTTTTGCCCTTGTTGTTCAACTTCATGCACATCATCATTATTCGGACATTCCTGCAAGGCATACCTGAGGAACTGGAGGAATCGGCGCGTATTGACGGGTATGGAGATTTTCAAATCTTCGTACGAATCATTCTGCCTCTTTCCGGGCCGGTACTTGCAACGATCTCGCTGTTTATTGGGGTAGCCCACTGGAATGATTGGTTCTCGGGCGCTTATTACGTCTCGAACAAAGATTTGATACCGGTGCAGACCCTACTGCAAGAAATGCTGACGGAAGCAGAGGCATTATCCAATTCGATGCAGCGTGCAGCTCAGCAGGGTGGGCAGACGGTTGGTGGTGTCGGTGGAGCAGGAGCAACACCTGAATCACTTCGTATGGCATTGCTTGTTATTACGGTTTTCCCGATCTTATGTATATATCCGTTTCTGCAACGATATTTCGTGAAGGGGGTTATGATTGGTTCGGTTAAAGGGTAGATCATCCTGACCTGAATTTGCTAGAGCTTTTACCGAGATCATTTAATCAAGGAGGCGATTGGTTTGAACAGGATTTGGTCGAAAGGCGTATCCATCTTGCTCGTGTCCATCATGGTTGGAGGTTTGCTGAGCGGTTGCACGAATTCATCAGGAAACGGGGAAGGCGCAGAAGGAGAGAACGGAAATAAACTCAAAATCTTGCACAATTGGAATGGCTCAGGCGGATCGGATAATGGGATAACCCCTGTCGAGGAAGTCATCAAAGAGAAAACTGGCGTCACATTAGAGTGGGAATATACGAAAGGGAGCGAGACGGAGAAAGTAAACCAGATTTTCGCCACACAGGATTTGCCGGACATTTACACCGGACCTGCATGGGGCGGCGAGCTGGACGGGATCATAAAGGCTGCCAAAGAAGGACAGCTGGTAGATATATCCGATAAATTGGGGGATTACCCAAACCTGGCGAAATCCATTGCGAAAGAGAATGTGCCACCAGCATTGTATGAAAAGGCGATAGATGCGTATGACGGCAAGAAATATTTACTTTTACAAAATCAGCCCGCAACGAACGAAGACGGCATGGATTGGCTATATGGCTTCTATGTTCGCAAAGACATAGCCGAGAAAGTCGGCGTGGATCCTCAGTCTGTCGTGACGAAGGAAGACTTCTATAACTTCCTCCAAAAAATCAAAGATGCCAACCTGAAGGAGAGCGGTCAGCCCGTGTTTCCACTGGGCGGATTTAGTAACGGATGGTCCGTAGGCATCGGAAACACGATGTTCTATTCCGGAGCAGGCTATGTAGACAAAGGTGACGGAACGGTAGAGCATAACTTTTTCACCAAAGGATACGAAGAATACACGCTGTTCTATCGTAAACTGGTTGAGGAAGGGCTGATGGACCCCGAAGCCTTTACTCAGACGGATCCTATTGCCAAAGAAAAAATTAATCAAGGACGCATTGCTATCCTTGCCGCACATTATCCGGCCATTTTGGACGCCTCCAAAGAATATGTTACTTCACATCCTGGAAGCGATTACATCCCGATCGGACCATTGGAGCGGGCAGATGTTGACCCGAGCCGGCCTGTTGATCTTGGCATTCAAGGAAACAACGTAACGGCTATCACCAGTAGCTGCAAGGGCGAGTGTGTAGATGCAGCGCTCAAGTTTCTCGATTACATGGCTTCTGACGAAGGCTTCATGCTGGCCCGGTACGGAGTTCAAGGGGTTCACTGGGATATGAAGGATGGCAAACCAGTACCGAATCAAGAATGGTTCGATAAGTTTACAGCAGATCAATCCGGTAAAGTTCGCAAAAACGAGGGTATTTCCATTGGGCTGGAATCGATCACGGGGCTTGACCGGATCAATTCGGCAGCAGGCGGCGACATCTGGGCAGACCAGGAAAGACTCGATGCCATGGAGAACGCCCGGAAAATCCTGCGACCAAATGGCATTCATGTGATTACAGCCTATAACCCGGGCGATGTGATTACCAAATCACCGGAATGGGAAATGTTGAAGCCTTCCATGGACCGGATGGGAGATGCCTGGAAGGAAGCTATTTTCGCAAAATCGGATGAAGCAGCCCTTAGCATTATCAACGACCTCAGGGAACAGCTTCGGAAGACCGGATACGACCACGCGATGCAGTTCACCAATGAGAATCTGAAAGGAAAAGATATCGTAACTGTTCAAATGCCGAACTGATGCTGAAGAGTTAGGTTAACGATTATCACGGAAATCAAATAGGCTTTGCAGCGCCTTGGTCAACAAGGCGAGCGAAGCCTTTCCCTTTTGAATCAGGATGTACCGTTTTCGTTGAAAAAATGAATTGAAGGAGATGAAATAAATGACGACATTTAGACCACCATCCGTACCTTTGGTCACGGTAGACCCTTATTTCAGCGTATGGTCTGCTGCTGACCATCTCTATGATGATCACACCAGGCACTGGACGAATAAAACTCAAGGTATGGTTGGCATGATTGTCATTGACGGCAAAATCAGAAGGTTTATGGGGAAAGTAGGCGTTCACGAAAATTCAACCATTGAGGAGCCTGATGTGCTCAATCAGACGAATCTAACCGTTGAGCCTGTAACTACCCGTTACACCTTTGCAGGAGAAGGCATCGAACTTGAGGTTCATTTTACCACACCGCTATTGCTCGATGATCTTGAACTGTTATCCAGACCAGTGACGTATGTTACGTTCCATGTTCGAGCGATAGATGGTCAAGGCCATCAAGTGAAAATCTATTTTGATGTGACAGGTGAATGGTGTGTACATACTCCTGATCAGCAAGTCACCTGGGAGTCTCATGTAATTAATGAACAGTTACACGCCATGTCTATAGGAACGGTGGAACAACCTATATTAAAACGTGCCGGAGATGATACGAGAATAGACTGGGGTTATATGTATCTGGTGGTTCAGCGATCTCATCAATCTCAAGCGGTCATCCATGCGGTATCCAAGCGTGAGGAGTATGCCCGGTCAGGTCTTTTTAAGACAGGAGATGATTCTATCCAGCCAAAATCCATATCTGGCGATATGGCTATTATGGCAACTGAACTGGATTTGGGTCTTATCCATGAAGAGCCAGCATCCCGCTACCTGATGCTCGCCTATGATGATATTCATGCAATTGAATATTTTCACCAACCACTGAATGCGTATTGGAAGAAAAATGGTCTGACATTTGAGGAAATGCTGGTAAAAGCAGCGGATCAATATGAAGAGCTAGTACAACGATGCGACCGCTTTAATCGGGAACTCTTAGCGGAGAGTCAGGCTACAGGCGGGAACCAATATAGAGACATTCTGGCATTGACCTATCGGCAAGCGATTGCTGCACATAAATTGGTTGCTGATGAAGCAGGAGAAGTATTATTTTTCTCCAAAGAGAATTTTAGTAACGGCTGTATCGCGACGGTGGATGTGAGCTACCCCTCGATTCCGTTGTTTCTGAGGTATAACACCGAATTGGTCAAAGGTATGATGCGTCCAATCTATAAGTATGCCGAAAGCACGGATTGGACGTTTGATTTTGCTCCACATGACGTGGGGACTTACCCCCAAGCTAACGGCCAGGTTTACGGAGAGAACAAACTCGAATACCAGATGCCCATCGAGGAATGTGGCAATATGCTCCTGATGGCAGCAACGGTATGCAAATATGAGAAGCATGCGGAATTTGCCCGTGAGCACTGGGGACTTCTAACAACTTGGGCTTCATATTTGTTGCAACATGGTCTGGACCCTGACAATCAACTGTGCACGGACGACTTCGCCGGACATCTAGCGCACAATGCGAACTTATCGATTAAAGCGATATTAGGCATTGCCGCCTATGCGTATATGTGTGATGAACTTGGTTTGCCGGATGGTGCCGTTTATCGTGAAGCGGCTGCAAAAATGGCAGAGGAGTGGTCATCCATGGCGACAGCAGGTGATCACTACAAGCTGACTTTTGACAGCTCGGATGAATCATGGAGCATGAAATACAATCTGGTGTGGGATCGTTTGTTGGACCTCAACCTTTTCCCAAAAGAAGTGGCTGCTAAAGAGTTGGCGTATTATCAGCTAAAACAGAATCGATATGGCATACCGCTGGATAGCCGTGAGACATACACCAAGTCCGATTGGCTCGTATGGTGTGCCTCCATGAGCGAAACGCAGCCTCAGTTCGAACAGATGATTTCTCCTCTGTGGGACTTTATGAATGAAACATCGAGCCGTGTACCTGTAACAGACTGGTATGACACCATCACCGGAAAGCAGTTGAATTTTCAAAATCGGTCGGTTGTTGGAGGATTATTCATTCCTTTGCTGAGAAAGACATCTGTATCAAAATCATGATGAGATCAGGTGATGAATTGGAGTTGAAAATCACGGATATTCATAAATTACAACAGCAGTTCAAGAATCCTGAGGCGACGTATCGTCCACAGCCCTTTTGGTTTTTGAACCACAGTTTTAGCAAGCCAGAGTTAGAAAACCAAATTCAATCCATGGTTGAAGCCGGTGTTGGCGGCGTTGTATTACATGCGCGTCACGGGATGCAGGCCTCATACCTGTCAGAGGAGTTCATGGATACGGTGGATTTCTGCACAAAAGAGTGCCAGAAGCGTGATATGGTTGTCTGGCTGTATGATGAGGACAATTGGCCGAGCGGAACACTGGGAGGTAAGCTGACGAGGCAATATCCCGAGTATCGGATGAGATACTTGAGGGTTGAGGAACGAAGATATTTACACGATGCACAGCAGGAAATGTTATCTCTCGATTTTGCCTCCTACGCTAACAATGAACTCATCGCAATTCTCGCTTATCGTGCCATCCAGCAAGAAGGGGAATGGCTGATCTATGATCAACCTGAGGATATTACAGAGTTATGCGGACAGGAATGGAAGCCTGATAACGACGAGGATTATATTATACTTGCCTGCTGGTCCTGTGAAATTGCTGAAGGGATCACGTTTGCAAAAGGGTATTATCTGGACACGTTGAACCCGGAAGCCGTGCAGGCTTTCATTCAGTCGGCATATGAGCCGTTTCAGCAATTTCAGCCTCATTTCGGAGTGACCATTCAAGGTGTATTCACGGATGAACCTGGGCTCATGATCCACGACGGTTTTTTTGGAGTCGAAGCCATCCGAACGTCGGTTCAGGATGTGAATGCAACTCTGCCCGGAATCGTATTCGCTTGGACACATGGGATGGTGGAGCGGTATGAGCAGGAGAACGGATATGATCTGATTCCAAGATTAGGCGCGTTGTTATATGGTATGGCCGATGGCAGCAGGTCTGCGAGGCAGGACTATCATGATACGATTACCCGTTGGTATGTGGAAGGTTATCATGAAGCTATTCGTTCGTGGTGTGAATCACACAGCTTGCTGTACATCGGCCATACGCTGGAAGAACCCGTCTGGGGGCAGGCTCGGTCGCAGGGTAATCAAACCCGTGTATTGCAGCAGTTCCATTATGCGGGTGTGGACTACCTAACACATGGAATCGGTACAAAGGAGAATCCACATCGTATCGTATCCGTAAAGACGGCCGGGTCTGTCGCACAGTTGGACGGGAAAAAAAGAGTTATTTGTGAGTCATTTGGTGCAAGCGGTCATGCCTATGCCATGCGACAAAGGCGGCTTGATGCCAATTTTATGGCATTTTTGGGTGTTAATTTGTTTATCCCGCATGCATTTTACTATTCGTTTGCAGGGTATCGGAAAACAGACTTTCCACCTACGGAATTCAAGCATGCACCGCATTGGCCACATTATCGGACTTTTGCCGATTATCTTGGTCGGTTGAGTGTACTGGGTACTTTCACGAAGCGTACACCTGAAGTACTTCTGTTGTCACCTATCCACACGGTATATGAGCGGATGTTCTTATCCGGTGAATCGAACCAGCATCCAGCTGCGGATCAACTGTTTTCGTTATTGTCAGACCGCATGCTGCGCAGCTCCATTGATTACGATTATGTGGATGAGTGTCAGCTCAGGCAGGCAAAGATTACTCAAGATGGAGGATATCAGTTTAACGGAGAACTAAACGAATATTCGATTTTGATTTTGCCGGAAATTACGGTCATGTCTGTAGATATCGCAAAACAGCTTGTTACCTTTGTAAACTGTGGTGGAAGGCTTATTGCGGTTGGGGCAATTCCTTGTGACAGTGAGCGACAGCGCCAAGATCCGGAATTACGGAAGTATATGAACGAACTATATGGCTCCGATCCTCAGCCAGGGGAATTACAAGCGATTGGCAAAGGGTACAGCCTATTCTATTCCATGAAAAACACAGCTCATAACGACACACTTATGAACTTTTGTGTTCAGTTAAGAGAGTTAACGACATCATCACCAGCGATTGCCTGGAAACAGATCGAGGGGCAAGCTGAGGATCTCATTAGCGTTGAACGCAAAATTGAAGATCATGTGCACACATGGCTGATGAACTGGTCGGAGCAGCCCGTGACCATTCAACTCCATCAGAACCCTGTGAAAGAACACATTGATGAACAGATGGAAGAATGGAACTTGGAAAACGGGAATATAAACTCGTTGAGTCAAGATGCTGTTCTAACATTTGTACCGGGAGAGCTTCGGGTTCTATCCGTTAGACCGGATCATGTACCTGATCCGCTTCACACTGAAGATTCGACGCATCCCAAACCGCAAGAGCCTATAAATCATAAAGTGCAACATACCACCGATGTGTTGGTACTAGGTGATCCTTGGCAGTTTCAGACCGTCGAACCCAATGTGCTTGTGTTAGATCAGTGGAAGGTCACATTGAATGACCGTCAGTCCAGAATGAATGCAACGATGCCAGGCCAAGTCAACACGTACCGGACGACGTTTGTCGTAACTGAAGAATGGATCGAGTTTACGAAATTACAGCAAGATGCAGTCCATTTAAACGAAGCTGGAAATGAGCGGATCTTCACGATTGAGCTAATCCTTGACGATATCGAGCAAAAAATTCCATCCCATATTGGTTTCCTCCAACGCAGACGTAATGTTGAAATCTTTGTTAATGGAGTACGGATGGAAGCACTCCGGCCTTCCCTGTGGCAAGATACTCATTACGCTGGTGTGGATATTACCGAACATCTTGTTAAAGGCGAGAATGAGCTTGAAGTTCTCACGGTTTCATTGCTCGAACCTATGCCAGCCATTTCTTTTCCTGCTTATCTGGTTGGTTCATTTGCTATACAAAATCAGACTACATTAACCATTGAACCTGAACAAATGACTGGGGTTTGGAATGTTGAAGGTTATCCTTTCTATTCGGGAGCAGGAGTGTACTCGCAGCAACTGGATTTGTCTGATGTCAGCTTGAATTCGGCAAATGAAATTTGGCTGGAAGCGGAAGATATTAGAGAGACGGCTTGCCTGTATGTGAATGGGGAGCAGGTTGGCATCCGATTATGGCCACCCTATCATTGGAACGTCACGTCTTACATGCTGCGAGGTAATAATGTAATCGACATTCATGTGGCTAATACACTGGAGAATCTATATGGAAAGTCTTCACTACCTTCGGGCATGAATGGGCAGGTAAAACTTGTAACTAAAATATTGAAATAATGCATGATTCAGGTTTAGGTTTTGGATTCACGGGGGAAGAATATGAACACGATAAAGTCGCCAAACTGGCGGCTTTTTTTGCATTGGAACAAAAAGACTGAGCTTTACTTCGCTGGAAATAATTATATTTGAACCGGGTTATTCATCAAATGATTAGACCTCACACGTAATGAAAGCGATTTAAAATTGTGTTGACGAAAACCATTTTCATAATTATCATGTAAATGAAAATAGTTTTAGAGAGGTGGATATCACTGTGAAGCAATATTTTGAGAAGGCTCAGAAGTTTGGTAAATCGTTTATGCTTCCTATTGCTGTTTTACCAGCGGCGGGTCTATTACTGGGGATCGGAGGGGCCTTGTCCAACGCCAATACGGTTAACTCGTATCCATTTTTGCAGATCACATGGTTGCAGCAAGTGTTTACGGTGATGAGCAGTGCAGGAAGTATTGTGTTTGATAATCTGGCATTAATCTTTGCCATTGGTGTGGCTGTTGGACTCGCCAGAGCGGACAAAGGTACAGCAGGATTGGCAGCTGGACTTGCCTATCTGGTCATGAATGCATCGATCAATGCCATGCTGGTCAATTCGGATAAACTTGCCGCGGATCATTTGGCTAGTGCCGGTCAAGGTATGGTACTTGGAATCCAAACCTTGCAAACCGGTGTACTCGGAGGGATCGTCGTCGGATTGGTTACCGCATGGCTTCATAATCGGTATAACAAAATAGAACTTCCTCAATTCTTAGGATTCTTTGGAGGTTCACGTTTCATTCCTATCGTTTCATCTTTTGCGGCCATCTTTATTGGTATTGCTTTGTTCTTGATCTGGCCAACCATCCAGCTCGGCATAACGCAGCTTGGAGGTTTGGTCGATAGAACTGGGTATATCGGAACACTGTTATATGGATTTATTTTACGGATGCTGGGTCCACTGGGGTTGCACCACATCTTTTATCTGCCTTTCTGGCAGACGGGAGTCGGCGGAACAATGGAGGTTGCGGGAAAAGTTTACGAAGGAACACAGAATATTTTCTTTGCTCAACTGGGAGACCCTGCAACCGAGAAGTTCTTCTCGGGTACATCCCGATTTATGTCAGGACGTTTTATCACGATGATGTTTGGTTTGCTCGGTGCGGCCCTCGCTATTTATCATACGGCCAAGCCTGAACGTAAAAAAGTAGTTGGCGGATTGATGTTGTCTGCGGCACTCACTTCGTTCTTGACAGGAATTACGGAGCCTCTGGAATTCTCATTCCTGTTTGTTGCTCCAATCCTGTATGTCATTCACGCCGTATTTGATGGATTGGCATTTATGCTTTCACATATTTTTGAGATTACAATCGGTCAGACTTTTTCAGGTGGATTAATCGACTTTATCTTATTCGGGGTACTTCAGGGTAATGCCAAAACGAACTGGATTATCGTTCCCATCATCGGAGTGGTCTGGTTCTTCCTTTATTACTTCACCTTCCGAATCTTGATTGTGAAGCTCAATTTAAAAACTTCGGGACGTGAGGAAGAAGTAACATCAGAGGCAGACGCCAAAACGCAAAGTCAGCAGTCTAATACACCCGCATCAACGAAAGGTGAAGAACGCTCCATCGCTATCCTGAATGGACTTGGCGGTGCAGACAATATTAACGAATTGGATTGCTGTGCAACACGGCTTCGCGTATCTGTGAAGGATATCGAGAAGGTTCAAAAGGATGCGCTTACAGCTACTGGAGCCAAAGGGGTAGTACTTGTTGGTAACGGAGTGCAGGTTATTTATGGCCCTCAGGTTACCGTGATCAAAAATGAAATCGAAGAAATTATGGAAACGGAGTAATTGCAATGAATTTAGATAAATTAGATAAATTAGGTTTACAAGGTGGTCTCGTTGTATCATGTCAGGCTTTGGAGCACGAGCCACTTCATAGTTCGCTGATTATGGGACGCATGGCAGTCGCAGCAAAAGAGGGAGGAGCGATCGGTATTCGTGCGAATACTGCTGTAGATGTGAAAGAGATCAAAGAACAGGTTGATCTGCCCGTCATAGGTATAGTGAAAAGAAACTACGGAACCAATCCCGTATTTATTACACCAACGATCTTGGAAGTAGATGAACTTGCCGAGGTCCACGCAGAGATTGTTGCGGTTGATGCCACTTTGCGTGCACGGCCGGACGGTAAATCACTGGATGAATTCGTACATGAAATTCGCACCAAACATCCTCAACTTCTATTAATGGGGGATATTTCAACCAAAGAGGAAGCCATCAATGCAGAACGACTTGGTTTTGATCTGATTTCCTCTACATTGGTCGGATACACAGAAGAGACAGCAGGGCTTAAGCTGTATGATAATCAATTTGCAGCCTTGAAAGAAATTCTAACTAGCGTACAAACGCCTGTTGTTGCGGAAGGGAATATCATGACACCGGAGATGGCAGCAACGTGTCTGGAAGCTGGAGTCTATTGTGTTGTTGTTGGTGGAGCCATTACGCGTCCTCAACAAATTACGGAACGTTTTGTCTCTGAAATTGCTAAATTGAAAAAGCCTTCTCCTTCTGTCCAATAAAAAAAGAAGAAATCAACAAAACAGCCAACGAAATAGGTTGGCTGTTTATTTATTCAGCAGAATAAAGAGCTTTTAACGTTTGCTGCCGCGCATGGAGTAAATGTTCATCCTCAAGTAATAGAAGAGAAATCACATCCAGGATGTAAATAATGGCTAATTGGCTGTTGATGAAGCTCACATCTCCGGTTCGCCCGATATCAGGTGTGAAAATGCACAAATCCGAGACTTCAGACAGGGGTGTATGATCAAAATTAGTAATTCCAACAACTTTGCTTCCTCTTTTTTTGGCTGCGTTTAATGCGTCACTGACTTCTAAGGTTCGTCCTGAATTGGATAAACCAATGACCAGATCATCTTCGCCCAAAAGAGAAGCACTCATGATCATCATGTGTGAATCCGTCACCGCATCAATGACGATATCCATCCGCATTAGTCTGTATTTGAACTCCAGAGCAGATAAACCTGAACTTCCCAAACCATAAACATAGATTCTGCGAGCTTTTTTTATGTACTGGACCACTTGTTTGATTCTGTCGGTATCCAGCATTTCTGCGGTAGCGTTGATGATATCATTGTGGATCTGCTGTGTTCTGATAAAGAAATCTGTTTGATTGCGGGGTTGATCCACTTCACGGTTAAGTCGAATTTTAAAATCTACAAAGGTAGAACAACCTACTTTTTTACAAAATCGAGTTATGGTTGACATGGAAGCATTGGTGTAAGCAGCCAAATCCCTAATATTAATATTATTAATGGATGATTTATTACGCATCACATAATCAGCGATTTCCTTTTCTTTCGCTGAAAAACGTTGATATTCAAGCTGCAGCATGTCGATGACACTAGATGACATTATGATTCCCCTTTCCCAGAACATGTTAACTTTTGTATAGTCTATCCTCATTAGTCTACTTCCTAAAAGCCAATTCATCAAACCTTTAAAAATAGTCTGTATATTTTGATCCAAATAGGAGGAAAACCATATTAATTATTATGTTAACTAAAAACATTGTCCATATTATAAGTCAAATAAATGTAAGAGTTTACATAAGTTTTACTTCCCGCTAACTGAATGCTGATCTTCTCTTGTTATGCTAGGCCTGTTTGGATTTACATAAGCCAACCAATCATACATACAAAGGAGAGAATTATGATCAGTCACCTCTACAAAAAAGTGTTATCCATCCTGTTATCGATTGCTTTGGTATTCGGATGGCTTGCGGGATTTGGGGGAGTTAATTCAGCCCAAGCCGCATCATTGTCTGAGCCTGAGATGCTGTTAGAGCGTAATGCCACTTGGCATTATTTCGATCAGGGTCAGGATCTGCAATCGGATTGGCGTGCTTCATACGATGATTCATCTTGGAAAACGGGACAGGCTCCACTTGGTTACAAAGACAACGGTAATGGCGTAAGCACTTCCTATTTTGGATCACTCAAAACGGAAGTCAGCTACGGTCTGGACAAAAAAAATAAACCCCGCACAACCTATTTCCGGACAAACATTAACGTTAACAAGGATCAGATTGACGGTTACGGGCAAATTCTCGGCACATTCGGTATTGATGACGGTGCAGTGATCTATGTGAATGGTGTGGAAGTCATTCGTTTTGGCATGCCGGATGGAGAGATTGTGTACTCCACCCAAGCAACCTCAAATAAGGACTTGCCGGTAATGTATGAGAATATCGACCTAACTGAGCCAATGAAAGCCAATTTGCATGAAGGCTCAAACGAAATTGCGGTCGAAGTGCATCAACAGAGCGACAGCAGCTCGGACCTGTATTTTGACATGGAGCTTAAAGCCTTGGCTAATGCGCCATCGCTGGATATCAGCAAAATAACGGTTACCTTCTATGGAGATGCAACAAGTAGCAAAGGCTTCACTTGGTATACTCCTCTTGCATCTGCACAGAGCACTGTTCAAGTGGTGCCGAAACAAGGAGGAGGCGTTGCCGACTTCAGTCAGGCCCAAATTTTCAATGGGCGTGCAACCGTCGCTTCCAACTCCCCGGGAGAAATGGTGCATAAGGCGGAAGCGACAGGCCTTTCCCCTGACACTTCTTATTCTTTCCGTGTTGGTGATCAGGATCTGGGTATATGGAGTGAGGTTGGAACGTTTAAAACGGCTCCGGTTGACGGAGCATTTACCTTTATTGACCTGACGGATACACAAGCGAAGGAAGAGGATGAGGCGATCCTGTCCGGATCTACTCTGTCCAAAGCACTCGCGACTGTTCCGAATGCTGAATTTGTCGTCCATAACGGAGACGTTGTGGAGAATGGCACTTCAGAGCAAGAATGGAATTGGTTGCTTGGTCATTCGCAAGCCAGTCTTATGAACACGACCATTGCACCGTCTGCTGGCAATCATGAGAATAAAAATTATGCGTTCTACGAGCATTTTAATGTGAAGCAGCCAGACGGTGCTACAACGGTAACAGGCGCATATTATTCGTATAATTATAGCAAAGCTCATTTTATCGTATTGAACTCCAACGAGGATTCATCGGATTACGCCAACTTCTCGAATGAGCAAGTCGCATGGATGAAGCAGGATGTAGCGGAAGCAAAAGCCGCAGGGGCCAAGTGGATTATCGTGAACATCCATAAAGGTCCATACACGACATCGAATCACGCCACGGATAGCGACATTATTGGTGCGAACGGTGAACGAAAAAAAATCGCTCCACTCATGAACGAACTGGGGATTGATCTAGTCCTTCAGGGACATGACCATATCTATGCACGGACGAAACCAATCAAGAGCGATGGTACTGCTGAAGATGTGTCCAAAATAACGGAGACCTTCAATGGACAGAGTATCGAATACGCGGTCAAACCGGATGGAACCATTTATATGATTCCTGCTACCGCCGGGGCTAAAGTATATTTCAAAAACCAGAAAACTGAATTAGGAGATGCATATTTTAATTTGTTCGAGCGTGCGGAGGAAAACCACGCTCGGCAATATGGCGACACCACGAGCGCAGCCAGAGGGCAGGTTCAGAACTTCGTTTCATTGACTATTGACGGAGACAAGCTGTCCGCCATAACGTATGAGATTGACCAAAATAAGAATGCAGAACCATTTGTCGTGGATACTTTCGGGATTATCAAGGAATCGGATACAGTTCCTGTTCCAGAACAGGTAAACAAGGTAACGGTAACGTTCCATGGAGATCCTACCAAGAGCAAGGGGTTCACATGGTACACTTCCGATCAAGTAACGAATAGCGACCTTCAGGTTGTGGAGAAAACAGCTGCAACACCTGATTTCACGCAAGCCAAATCGGTTCAAGGGCGCTCTGCACAACCTGCGAATGCTCCTACAGAACTGATGCACAAAGCAGAAGTGACAGATCTGAAAGCTAATACAACCTATTATTTCCGTGTAGGGGATGCTTCCCAGCAAGTATGGAGCGAGACTGGTACCTTCCGTACAGCACCGGAGAAAGGCAAATTCACTTTCATTGATCTGGCGGATACACAAGCGAAGGAAGAGGATGAGGCAATTCTGTCCTCTGAGACATTGGCCAAAGCATTGGCTACAGTACCGGATGCACAATTTGTTGTTCATAACGGGGATATCGTTGATAATGGTGTGAAAGAGGAACAGTGGAACTGGCTGCTCGGGCATTCGCAGGAAAGCCTCTTAAATACAACCATCGTTCCATCCGCAGGGAACCACGAGGACGAAAATTATGCGTTTATCGATCATTTCAACATCCAGTCACCGGTAAATTCTGCTACGGAGACGGGAGCTTACTATTCTTATGATTACAGCAATGCGCATTTTGTTGTGTTGAACTCCAATGAGGATTCGGATGAGTATGACAACTTCTCTTTAGAGCAAGTCGAGTGGCTGAAGAAAGATGTTCAGGCTGCCAAGAAGAATGGATCCCAGTGGATAATCGTCAATATTCACAAGGGACCGTACACGACGTCAAATCACGCAACGGATTCCGACATCATGGGAGCAAACGGTGTGCGTACCAAGATTGCACCGATCATGGCGGAGCTTGGCATTGATTTTGTACTCCAGGGACATGATCACATCTATGCGCGCACAAAACCGATTGATCAGAAGGGGAAAGCGCGTCAGCCAGAGATTATCACGGAGATGCAAAACGGACAGAAAATCGAGTACTCTGTGAATCCGGATGGCACGATCTATCTGATTCCGGCAACAGCGGGTCCAAAAGTGTATTACAAAAATCCGAGCACAAGTCTCGGTGATGCTTATTACAATCTTTTTGAACTGGCAGAGGAGAATCATGCAGCCAAATATGGCCCTGATCCGAATGACAACCGTCGTCCAATGCGCAGTCAGGTACAAAATTTTGTGGGCATTACGATTGACGGCAGCAAATTGACAGCTATAACGTATGAAATTGACCAAAATCAAAATGGAGCAGCCCCGTTCATTGTTGATCGGTTCGGTATCGTGAAGAAGACAGAACCATCGAATCCAGGACCAGGAACTTCCAATCCGGGAACATCGAATCCCGGCTCGGGTTCAGGTTCAGGTAATGGATCTGGCAGCGGTAATGGCTCCTCAGGAAGCGGTGGCGATACAACTACCGGTAACGGTTCGAACAGCGGTAGTGGTAGCGGAACTGATTCCGGCAACAAACCGGATACTGGATCAGGCAATAACGGAAACGGAGGGACTGCGCCAGCGTTGAAAGATACAGCCGGACACTGGGCAAAATCTGCAATTGATAAAGCCCTGGCGGCTGGATTCGTCAATGGCTATGGCGATCAGACCTTCCGTCCAAATCAGAAAGTCACACGTGCCGAGTTCATTACGATGCTGGGCCGTGCCTTGAATCTGAATACCGTAAGCGAGAGTATTCACTATACGGATGATAACAAGATTCCTTCATGGGCGAAGCCTTATATTACAGCAGCTGCATCCGCTGGCATTGTCAATGGTTACGAGAATGGCTCGTTCGGCCCTAGCAAGACGCTGAGCCGGGCGGAGATGGTAACTATGATTGCACGCGCTGGCGGAATCCAAACGGATTCCAATGCGAAACTGGATTTCAAAGATGCAAAAGATGTCCCAGCATGGGCAGTATCCTATGTAGCTTCTGCTGTGGAAGCAGGTCTGGTGGGCGGTGTAGGTGGCAATCGATTTGCTCCGATGCAGACAGCTACCCGTGCTGAAGCAGTTACACTTATTGTTGGGCTTCTTGAACAATCGAAATAACGCTAAACCTAATTTCCAAGAAACCAATGCGGAACGTTCCCGCATTGGTTTCTTGTTTTATTCTAGAGACCGGGAAATATTAGAGTTATTGCAAAAGAATCAGAGTCCCTGTACAGTGGATGAATCATTAAGCAACAATGACTCCAAGAAGGAGGGTATTTATGAAGTCCCACACCTCTGAGCGTATTAAATTCCCGGCAGGGTTTTGGACAAGCTTGCATCAATTAGGGATTGCGGCCCACGATGTAGCTCGCAAAGCACAACTGCCGCTCACGATTATAACTGAACCAGCCGTCACGACTGCTCAATATTTCGCGATCTGGCAGGCATATTCTGATCTCGTCGGTGACACTGCCGAAGGAATCATCAAGCTTGCGACCGTCTTTGAAACGGGGAAATACCCGCCGAGTGTCTTAGCAACCTACCATGCGCGTGACTACCGTGATGCATTACACCGAATGGCTCGCTACAAACAACTTTGTCCCCCTGAAAGCTTGCGTATTACTGAGGAGGGCGATGATTGTTCAATTGAACTGAAATGGTCTAACGAACAACCAGGTCCGTCATTGCTGGTTGGAGTCACACTGGCATTTCTCCTCGAACTTGGGCGCCGGGGAACAGGTCAACCTTTGACTGCGCGGCTTGTCGAATTTTCGCGCACCATGGGCGATGTTCGAACCCTTGAGACTTATTTTGGCTGCCCAATTCGAATTGGTGCAACTTGTAACCGGCTTACCTTACTTCGTAAAGATTTGGACCGTCCGTTTCTTTCATACAACGAAGAGTTACTGGAGATCCTTACTCCCGCCCTGGACCGATCGCTGGATGAACAGCAGGGCAGTCGTTCTATTACAGACATGGTCAAATGGATTATGAAACGCAGTCTCACAGGAGGTCGCCCCGACATTCAAGTCGTTGCCAAGGAATTGGGTATGAGCGATCGGACCTTGCAGCGCCGGCTTACAGAAGAGAATACAAGTTTCAAGCATCTATTGACGCAAGCCAGACATGAGCAGGCACGAGCCTACTTGGCAGACCCTACACTGGATATTAAAGAAGTAGCTTTCTTGATTGGATATGAAGACCAGAATTCGTTCTACCGTGCCTTTCGTTCATGGGAAGGGGATACGCCAACGAATTGGCGTACGGTATATTTAGGAACGAATTCGCTATCCGAAGGACCGCCAGAATCATCAACTCTTCATTAACTAAATGCTTTGTATCATTTGGCGTGTTATGCAAGAACTTTGGCGCAACACGCTAGTTACTGGACAACGTAGACAAGGTAATATAAATCCTATCCGGAGCACAAGACTGTTTTTAACATGATAACGAATCAGCTTGCCGCTACAAGAAAATAAAAGGAGTAGTGTAATATGGATATGGGTTTATACGGTAAAACAGCTTTGGTTACAGGATCGACGAAGGGGATAGGGAAAGCCATTGCCATTGAACTTGCCAAAGAAGGGGTTAATGTGCTCATCAATGGACGAAATGATGCAGAGGTTGAGCGCATGGTTCATGAAATGAAGTCTGATTTTCCTGCTACCTCACCTCAAAAAGCTACAGCTGATCTGGTGGACATTGGTCAAAGAGAAGCCTTATTTGAAAAATACCCCCAAATTGATATCCTAGTGAACAATATGGGGATTTATGAAATGATGCAATATGAGGATATCAGCGATGAGGTTTGGGAGAAATACTTCCGTACGAATGTGCTCGCTGCAAATGCATTGTCCAAATTTTATATGCCAAAAATGTTGCAAAATGATTATGGCCGCATGATCTTTATTGCGAGTGAAGAAGCCATTATGCCTTCAGGACAAATGCCTCAGTATTGCATGACCAAATCCATGTTATTATCGTTGTCCAAAAGTTTATCGAAATTAACGGTAGGAACAGAAGTTACCGTCAATACAATCATGCCAGGACCAACCCTCTCTGAAAATGTGCAAGAAATCATTGAGAGCATCTACCCTGATGAATCGATGACTTTTTTAGAAAAAGAGAAGGATTTTATGCGCAAAAACCTGCCTCAATCCGAAATCCAACGATTTATCAAGCCTGTTGAGATTGGCAGATTGGCCACATTTGTATGCAGTCCGTATGCATCGGCATTCAAAGGTTCTCCAATCCGTATGGATGGGGGAATGGTGCCAACCATCTTCTAAACTTGTTTTTCACTATACAAGTGAACGTAAAGAACCTTGAGGGAAGCCCAAGGTTCTTTTTTTGTTTCTATATATCTATAAGCTTAATGGATCAAATCCGATTCGTTTTCTGATACACTGATTGATTTTATAACAAGCTCACTGAAAGCTTTAATGGCTGGAGATAGCCATTTTTTCTTTTTAATCAGCATATGGGAGTAAAGGGGGTCAAACTGTTCGGAATGACTCACAATCTTAAGTTTTCCTCGTTCCACGTCTTCTTTAACTGTCATGTAAGGTAAAAAAGAAAAGCCGAGTCCACTCATAACGGTTTGTTTGATGGCCTCAATACTCCATAACTCCATCGTTTGAAACGGAGGAATATCATGTTTTACAAGATGTTTTTCAAACATGGTTCGATAACTGCATCCTTCTTCGTTGGTGATAAAAAAGGTGGGGTTGTTCTCCAGTTTATACGCATCAAAATGTTCCGGGCCGTCATTGCTGGAAACCAGTACTATTTTTTCCTCGATTAGCTGGTAATGAATGCATTTTTCCGGATGCAGCTCCGGGTACACCATCAAAGCTACATCTACACGCCCACTTATCAAATCAACCTGGTTTTGCTCACATGTACCGTTGGTAAGGATGAATTGAACTTGAGGATATTTCGATGAATACTCCTTGATGATCGGACTTAATCTGGAAATTGTTAAAGACTCTGGTGCAGCTACCCTTAATTTACCTTTAACTTCCTGTTCGCTTCTTATACTTTTAATTTGATCATGAGTTGCCAGCAAATCTTCTGCCAGCGGTATTAATTCCCTCCCCAGATGTGTAAGCTTCAATTGTCTTTTTTCGTATGTGAAAAGCTCCCCGCCAATCTCTTCTTCTAGGGACTGTATATGAGCCGTGATCGTAGATTGTGTGTAGCCCAATTGGGATGCGGCACCGGTATAGCTTCCAACCTCGACAATCGTCTGAAATGTGACAAGATGTCTAATTTCCATCCAAGTTCTCCTTAGCTTGAGACATGTATCGATAAAAATGATAATGCTTTTAATAATTTCGATTTTATTAAGGGTTTAATTCATCATACAATAAAGTCCTTCAGATCGTAAATGATTTCATTGGGGGGTACAGCTTGAATATTGTAGCATTTCTAACGTATGTTATCGTGACCTCCATAACACCTGGACCAAGCAACATCTTGATGATGAATGAGGCACGGAAATTTGGCTTTATTGGATCATGGAGATTTAATGGTGGTATTTTAGCGGGGTTTGGCTTATTGGGGATCATAAGCGGCGTATTTACAACAAGCCTATATCACTGGTTGCCAGTTGTAGGGCCGTATTTTAAATGGGCTGGTGCAGCATATATGCTTTATCTGGTGTGGCTTATGATTGGGAATAAAAGCTCGGCAAAGGATTCGAGGGATGTGCAATCGTCATTTTTATCCGGTGTTATGCTCCAACTTATCAATGTCAAAAGTATATTGTTTTTTCTAACGGTGATGAGTGCTTTCATTTTGCCTTCTTCACCTTCTGGCGGGAGTCTTGTTATTTATTTGAGTTTATCGATCCTTCTGGGATGGTTGTCGTTACTTGTATGGTCGGGGTTTGGCTCCATGTTCAAAACCTTTCTAACTGTCCATGACAGGTCAATTCGATTGCTGATGTGTCTGTTGTTGACATACTCAGCGATACGTATTTTTATTTAACTCAAAACGTAGGAGGATAATTGAAATGAAACCGTTCAAGATCGCTATTCCAGAGCAACAATTACACGATTTATCTAACAGATTGAAACAGGTTCGATGGCCCTCTCGATTCTCTGAAGAACCATGGGCTTTGGGGACAGATCATTCCTTTTTGAAGCGATTAGTGGATTACTGGAGTTCGGAGTATAACTGGCGCGAGCAAGAAGCAAGACTGAATCGTTTCCCGCAATATATTGAGAACGTGGATGGTTTCGATATACATTTTGTTCATGTTCGAGGTGAAGGCGTTTCATCACGGCCGCTGCTACTGACTCATGGTTGGCCAGGATCATTCGTAGAAATGTTAGAACTGATTCCTTATCTAACAACCCCATCATTATATGGTGGACAGGCTGAAGACGCATTTGATGTGATTATTCCTTCTTTGCCGGGATTCGCATTTTCGAGTAAACCCACTCAGCCTGGGGTAGGTTCCAAATATGTAGCTACACTTTGGGCGAAACTGATGGATCGTCTGGGTTATGAAAGGTATTTTGTACAGGGAGGGGATATTGGAGCAGGAGTCTCAACGTGGTTAGCCTTCATCTACCCCGAGCGGGTGAGAGGACTTCATCTTAATTATATTCCTGGAAGCTACAGGCCACCACTTACTCAGAATACACCTTCGATGAGCAAAGAAGAGCGCACATACCTTGACTCCATAGCGGAATGGTCGGAACGAGAAGGCGCTTATAGCGCCCTTCATAGAACCAAGCCGGAAACTTTGGCTTTTGCACTGAGTGATTCCCCGGCAGGTCTTGCCAGCTGGATGGTAGAAAAATTTCGGGGGTGGAGTGACTGTAAAGGAGATATTGAGAGTTCCTGTTCACTTGATCATATCCTCACGAATATCTCGATATACTGGTTTACCAATACAATTGCATCTTCCATGCGAATCTATACTGAAGGTGGCAAAATGCCACTGCATTTCACGGAAGGCCAGCGCATTACTGTTCCAACAGGGGTTTCCGTATTTCCCAAGGAGTTGCCGATGCCTCCACAAAGCTGGGTAGAGCGTGTGTATCATGTTACGTACTGGGAGGAAGCGGATAAAGGGGGGCATTTCGCTGCGATGGAACAGCCAAAGTTATTAGCTGAACATCTTCATCGTTTTATTCATTCCATTAATTAATTTCTCATACAATCCTTTTCTGGATTTAACGGGAACAAAACGTAACCATTCAGAAAGTCGCCTGTTGGCGGCTTTTTATATAGTTATGCAAGTTTGTTTGGTTACGAATGATATTCTCTAACCGTATATATGCAGTTTCTTCCTCCAGCCAAAATATACTCTCCACGTTCAATATGAACTTGATCCCCCAGAACCGTTTTGAATAAATGCAATTCATTCTTACATAACCCGGTACATACCGCCGCAGCTTCACAGATTGGACAATGCTTCTCTATAAACAACAGGCTACCATCGCCTTGATCCTTGACCTCGGCCATATAGCCTTCATTTGTTCGGATTTCAGCCAGTTTCTCCAGCCTTTCCTTCACGCCGGATGTATCGCCAATGTACTGTAGATATTGCTCTTGCATGTTCTTATTCCGAACATTGAGGAGCTTGTCCAGCCCTTCATTTCCGAAAGCTTCTTTCATGGAATTGATCAGACTGACGGATAACTCCGAATATCCACTAGGGAAAAAACGATCAGCAGCGGGGGTTAATCTCCATAGCTTGGTTGGTCGACCCATGGGACGAGCTTCTTCTTCGAAAGTAACCAATCCTTCTTCTTTCAGTGCATTTAAATGCTGCCTGATAGCCATTCCAGATAACGCAAATTGGGAGGAGAGTGCCACAACATCCATTCCACCTTGCTGTTTAAGCAGGTTAATGATTGCTTTTCGGGTACTGGTTGAGGCATCCTTTTTCGTTTGATCCCGGCTCATGGTGAACCTCCTTTTTAAGCAACTGAATCTTCATTATTTCATACATTTTAAACAAATACATTGACAAAGTCAAAGGCGAACTGTAGTTTAAACTTTGTAAAGTAAAATGTTTACTAAGTATCCGGATACGATGTATACATAAAATTCTCTTGGAGGTCACATACCATGTCGTCCCATTCACAAAGTATTTTCAGTCCGCGTTATTTTGCATTATCCATAGGAATTATATTGTCAGTGATGGCTGTTGGATTTGAAGGTTTGTCGGTAACGACAATTGCTCCTTCCATTGCTGGAGACCTGAACGGTCTTAACCTGTTTGGCTGGATATTCAGTACATATCTGCTTGCACAGATTATAGGCACCTTGGTTGTTGGTCGGATTATTGATAGAAGGGGACCCGCAGTACCATTTACGCTCGCACTTCTATTGTTTATTGTCGGGCTGGTCGCAGCCGCAACTGCAGGAGATATGTATACCATGATCGCGTCACGCGCCATGCAGGGTTTGGGGGCCGGAGCTATGATGACTTGCGTGTACACGGCGATTTCCTTAAGTTATCCTGATGAATTACGTGCCAAAATACTGGGCGCATTCGGTACAGCCTACGTTCTTCCGTCCATGCTTGGTCCATACGTTGCAGGGCTTATTGCAGATCAGTGGTCATGGCGCTTTGTGTTCTGGGGGATTCTACCGATCCTGTTAATTTCAGCGCTCCTTAGCTTACCTGCCTTTACGAAATTAAAATCACAGCCTTCACAAGGGGAGCAAGGATCTGCCGCTACTTGGATGGCGCTGCTATTAACGATAGGTACGGGAACTTTATTAGTGGGACTTGGAAAGCTTCCGTCAATTATTGGATTTGTTATCGTCTTTATTGGGGGAGTTCTGATGGTATACCCACTGCGCAAACTCCTGCCGGAGGGAACCCTTGCTTTGCGAAGAGGTATGCCCGCTATACTCGCTACGCGTGGATTGTTCTTCGCTGCTTATACCAGTACACAAAATTTCTTGGTATTAGCTTTAATTGAGGTGAAAGGCATTACACCTTCTCAGGCTGGTTTAATTGTAGCAAGCGCTGCACTGAGCTGGTGTGTCATTGCTTATATGCAAGGGCGTTGGGACTCGGCAGATCAGGGTCGTGGACGTCATACACGAATTATTATTGGTGTACTCCTGCTTGCCATCGGAATTACCATCGTATTTTGGGTTCCTGTTGTGACCGTTACCGCAGCGGTTATAGGCCAAATCATAGCTGGAATAGGAATTGGATTGGCACATCCGATTAGTGGTGTTGTTGCGTTTTCCCAAACAGGAGAGGAAGGCGTTGGCAAAACCTCGGCAAATCTGCAATTTGCAGATTCATTTACACCGGGCGTAGTCATCGGGATCGGTGGTTCTATCCTGGTGGTGTGTCAAGCTGGCGGGATGTCATTGCAATCAGGATTAATCGTAACGATGGGCTTTCATCTGATATTGATTGTCTTGAGCTTGATTGCCAGTACTCGAATTGCACCAGTAACAGACCAAATAAGAACGGGACTGCAATCGTTAGGCTTGAAAAACAAATAAACGGGGGTAAGCCAAGGAAGGTGTGTTCATGCGATGTTGACTTCGGATACCGAGAAACTTTTCACAGCCTATCGTATTATCGGAACGAAATGGACGATCCATATCCTATGTACTCTTTCGCAAGGTCCTAAGAAATTCAGCGAAATTTACGAAAATGTGCCTTCCATCTCAGAAGCGATCCTCTCCAAACGATTAAAAGATCTTCAGAATGATCAGTTGGTGAAGAGAAAAGCCCTAACACATCCCATACAGATCATGTATGAACTTACACCCAAAGGGGTCGCTCTAGCTGCTTTCATACCTTGCTTGATGGAATGGTTTACTACAAACATGAATTAACGCAAAGGAATATCCTGCGATTGCCATCATTTTATCCGGAGGTTTTCTGAATGAACCATGTGTTAATCCTATCCGATACGCATCACATTGTTAAAAGTTTAAGTTTGTTGATTCAAACCGAGGCGTCGTTACATGTACTGGACGCTACTCGTGATGTGATCGGTAGTAACATGGATCAACTTCCGGATAATTCTGTGATCATCGTAGATATGAATGTGGACAATATTGAGCTGCTTATAGAACAATTTCCCGAGAAATATCGAGTGATATTGTATAGCGGGTCGCTGGAACTTATGGATATTCCTATCCATCTGCAATCAACAGGTTGTCGTTATTTTAATGCATATACGAGTCCTGAAGAAATCATTAAGATTTTAATGGGCTGCGTTTGAAAAACAACCGGCTAGCCAAAAAATACGCTTCAAGGAGGTATAACAATGATTCAGGTCAGTGAAGCAGCAGCAGAAAAAATCGTTGAAATCCTGGCAAGTACGGATACCCAGAATTCTTTCCTTCGGGTCGGGGTCGATGAGGGGGGATGTAGTGGTTTATCCTATAGCCTTATCGTAGATGAACAGCAAGCAGAAGGGGATATCTTATTAGATAAAGGTGTATTTCGTATATTGGTTCACACCAATACGGTTCCATATATTGAAGGACTTGAGATTGATTACGAAGAAAGTGGAATGTTAGGGGGATTCACCATGAATAACCCTAATGCAAAAGTTTCATGTGGATGCGGGGCCAGTTTCCGAATGGCGAATTACCGTGGTGAGGTCAAAAAATGTGATTAATTGTCAGGATGACGGAATATTTTCAACCAATATCTCATATTAAACATACAATGAAGGAGCTTTCTATTTGCCGATCGTGCAATCATGTCTTTTCAACTCAGGGAGAGAATGTCATGAATATTTTTGAGAATCACATACCTTTGGAAAAATTGAAATGGAATGAGCCATTAAAAGACCACACGTATATAAAGCTGGGTGGTAAAGCAGACATACTTATCCATCCTACAACGAAAGAAGAAATTGTTAACGTGATTAACATTGCAAAAACACATCAAATACCTCTAACGATTATTGGAAAAGGATCAAATGTCATTATCAAAGATCAGGGCGTGCGTGGAATAACGCTCTCTCTGAGCGAATTTGATCAGATTAAAGTCTATGGTGACAAGATTGTCGCGCAGAGCGGTTCCAACATTATTGATGTGTCACGTACTGCTTTACACAACAGCTTAACAGGTCTGGAGTTTGCATGTGGAATACCCGGAAGTACAGGTGGCGCCTTATATATGAATGCGGGGGCTTACGGTGGTCAGATGGATGAGGTCGTTGAGCGAGCGCTAGTGGTTACTAAAAACGGAGAGCTGATAAACATGGTCCGAGATGACATGCAGCTTGGTTATCGAAACAGTATCTTTCGAACGGATCAATACATCATACTTGAAGTGGAATTTAAGCTTAAACCAGGGAATAAGGATGTCATTTCGAGTATCATGCAGGATTTAACGTTTAAACGGGAATCCAAACAACCGCTTGAATTTCCCTCTTGCGGAAGTGTATTCAAACGTCCAGAGGGACATTATGTCGGAAAACTCATTCAAGAATGTAATTTACAAGGTACTCGCATTGGGGGAGCGGAAATTTCCAAGAAGCATGCTGGTTTTATCATTAATGCAGATGACGCCACTGCTGAGGATTATTTAGAATTAATCAAATTAATTAAAAAAACAGTGCGTGATCAATTTAATATTGAATTGGAGACGGAAGTCATTATTTTGGGAGAGTAGGCTGCTATGAACAGTGAGCTAAGTGTTGTCATCTATATTCTGGTTCTCCTTAGTTCACATGAAAATGAGAAGTTAACCAGTACTCAGATCTCTGAAAGGATTCGGGTGAACCCGGCGAGGATACGCCGAGTCCTTAGCTCGATCAAAAAAGTGGGATACGTTAAGTCAAAAGAAGGTATTGACGGTGGTTATGTTTTGTCTAAAGACCCGTATGAGATAACCTTGAAAGATGTGTACACCCTGGTGTCTTCCAAGCCGCTTCAGATCCCCAAACCATCCATTATGAAAAAAGGGAATTTAACAGCAGAGGTAGATATTCAGCTCGCAAACATTTTCATAGAAAGTGAACAGCAGTTAATGCAGCAGTTAGAAAAAATCACCCTAGGCAGCATGCTTCATGTGATGAAGGAATGTGCGTTGGAAACCATGGAATAGTTTGATGATGAAGAAGAAATCATAGGAGGTTAATGTTGTGAAATTAATCGGATTATCCGGGTCACTGATTGGATCAAAGACACCAGTGGGTGTGGATGCTGTACTCCAATTCGTAAAAAATAATCATCCAGAAATTGAAGTGGAACTCATAGATTTAAGAGATTATAAAGGGATCGAATTTTGCGATGGTCGCAAGTTGGAGGAATACAATGAAGACACCCAGTTGGTGGTCCAAAAATTGATTGATGCTGACTTTTACGTTATCGGCACACCAATATATCAATCCTCTCTGACAGGCGTACTGAAGAATGTATTCGACCTTCTGCCCGTGCAGAGCATTTACAATAAAGTGATGGGTTTTATAGCAACCGGGGGCACCTATCAGCATTATTTGGTAGTGGAAAATCAATTAAAACCGATTGCCGGCTTTTTCCGCTCTTATGTCGCACCAAGCTATGTATATCTGAATAGTGATCATTTTGATGCTGAGAATAACATTAAAGATACTGAAGCACTAAGTCGGCTGGAAAAGTTGGCTGAGGAACTGGTCTTCATGCAGACTCAATTAAAAGCTTCATCGAGCTGAACAAGGAGTCGCCAATTTGGCGGCTTTTTTCGTTTTAAATTCAATATAAATCTCTTAACAATAGTATAACTATTATGCAATTCAATGCGTTATATTCATAAAGATTATAGATACGATAGCTCTCTCAAGAAATACACATCTATTAAGGTAACTAATGTAGAAACGATTACAATGGAGGGTATTATGCTCAAAACGAAAAAGAATCAACCGTTTACAAATTTGAAAGGTCAACTATTCCGATGTATCGTCGCAAGCTTTATAGCTGTCGGGCTTATTACTCTGGGGGGGAACGCCCTAATTCTGTCTCAGGCACATGCAGACGCACCTGATGTTTCGGTACGCAACTGGTATTCCTATATGGGGATATCGGTACCCGAACTTAAGCCTTCCTGGACTGCACAAGTGGACAATTATTTGAATATGAACGAACCTTATATTGGTCATCAGGCAGTAGCGGAAGAGGGGAAGGTATTCACTTTCGCTGATAGCAAACTGATCTCATTGGATGCAAAGACAGGCAAACGGCTATGGTCTTACGGAAAAGGATTAACACCTTATGTTGTTTATCATAATAACGTCATTTATGGGCTCACTGAGGATCATAAGCCTTATGCTTTGAACGCGAAGACAGGAAAAGCGATATGGCAATCCGGTTCATCCACATGGATCGATACACGGTATCGTACAGAAATGTTAGTTCCAACGGGTGATACGCTTTATATTATCCAAGGTAGTACAACATTTGCATTTGATATAAAGACGGGCAAGCTAAAGTGGCGGGCTGACGAGCCGCTTGGTGAAGGAAACGGTACCGACTACCTGGAGGAATCTAATGGCGTCGTGCTTCGAACCTTTTTTGTACAGGGGGCACTTACGTCCATCCAACTAAATGCATATGACAAGAAGACAGGCAAAAAGTTATGGGATGCTTTCGGTCAAGGAGAAGCACTTCAAATTAAAGACGGTCTCGTGTATTCGGTTGATTATCATTCTTCCAAACTGACAGAATATCAATCAAAACCGGAACGTAAAGTGAGTGTGAATGCCTATAACCTCAAGACTGGCGTACAAAAAGGGAGCCTTGAATACAACTGGAAAATGAATGGTGATCCACCGTATGACTATGGGTATGGGAGTGTATTTGCAAGCAATGGAAAGTTATACATTGAACAAGGAGATCGGGTGGCGGAATACAACTTTGACAAATATATAGCTAATGCGGATCCGCTTCGGACTTATCCGCGCCCTTTTTATAAAGAAAACGGGCTGTCGCTTGGTATCGTGCAGGAAAGGCTGATATACAAAAATGAAACAACGGGAGAACTAGCGGGTATTAAGCTGGTGAATGGACAGGAAATCAAGTGGTATGGCGACGCGCCTGTTGCTCAGATTAGCGTGTACGGCAAAGGAATGTACCGGACGCAGCGTAACGGAACAATGTTGGGGATTAATATGTTGACTGCTACACCCGTCTTTCGGGTAACCACCGGAGCAGATTTACACGAAGCGACGCTGAAGACAGACGGTATGATCATAATACAGGCGGAGGGTAAACTCCTCGGTGTAAAGCTGCCCGCATCGTTGAGATAAGCAAAGGCTGAGTTGTGTTTTCATAAAGAACAAAGGTAGCCGGTCAGTGAATCGGCTGCCTTTGTTTGTTTTTCATCTTCAAAAAAGCAAAATTCATATCTTAGAGATGAAGTAGCCAAAAATTATTTTTTCTCATGCGTGGCTTTTTCGCTTCCTCCGGTGTCTAATTAAATGTAAATCAAGAGGAGGTTCCCCACCATGTCAGGAGCTCATGACACGAAACCTGTTTATCCGGATGAACAGGAAAGCATCACCATCTTTGAGAACACGTATGAGCAATATCGTCAACGAATCAGCAAATACTTCTCACTGAAATTGAACCCGTTGGTTGCAGACGATTTGACCCAACAGGTATTTTTGAAAGCAGTCGAAAATATTCACAGCTTTAAAGGAAGCTCAAATTTATTCACCTGGATCTTTAAGATTGCTCAGAACACGGTGAAGAACGAATATCGCAGGTTATCACGACAAAAAGAATCTCCTTATGATTTTACAGATTATGAATCGCAGTCGATCTCTCTTGAATTTACGAAACGTGTTGATATTCGCATTGATATTGGCTCTGCGTTGCAAAAGCTGGATGAGATTGATCAGGAGATTATTGCATTACGCTTTTTCGTTGACTGCACATTGCCTGAAATATCCAAGATAGTTGGACGACGGGAAAGCGCAGTAAAGAACAGACTGTACCGGGCATTGGAGAAATTAAGAAAAGAACTGAAAGAGTGGGGGGATATTGCCATCATGTCTATTCATGAACTGATTTCCATTGTAAATAAAGGTGAAAACCAAGATACGAATGATCGTACGACGAAAGTGCATCAAGATTTGTTCGATGAACTCAACAATAGTGTTGAACGAGTGTCGACCAAATATAAACATCATCCATCACAAAAGGTAGTTATTGAAATTTATTCTGATCTGCCAACGTTTCATCAAGCTGTCGGAGAAACAGATGCCCCCAATTGGTTTATGGGCACATATGAAGGGCGTACTCTGAAAATTGTCTCTCCATTGAACCCGGGACCGGAGCATACGTATCAATCCATTCTGAAAGGCACAGTCCACTTGTTTGCCATGTGGCTAATCAGCGACATTAATCCTGCAGCTCCCAAATGGATAAGACAGGGCATTGGTGGATATGAAGCTAAACAGATGTCCCAAGATTTCATTAAAGGATCAACGGAAGATAGCATACGCAATCAGTCGATTCCATCTTTTGATGAATTAAATAACGATACGTGGGATTTTGAAACGATGAAAGGTTTTCAGTTCTCTTACATGATGGTGGAATTTGTGGTTGAGCGATACGGAGTAGATGCATTGAACAAACTAATCCGCAGTCCTCAAGATTTCGAAGGGATCTTTCAATGCAGTGAGACTGAACTGCATGAGCAATGGGTGAAGTATATAAAAATATAATTGAAATATAACCTTATACTGTTGATTGTAAGCCCCGGTGATGAACCGGGCTTTTTTTGTATGAGTAAAGGTTTGGGGCATTGAAGTAGATGAATTCGTTCATATTTGACTTAGAGTACACTCTAAGCTGTAAACTTGAAGAAGACACATCTGGAAGGAGATTATTTTGATGAACCAGGATAATAAGTCAAAAACCTCACAACATAAAATCGGTTCCGGATTCAACCATCGTACGACAGCTGAGGAAGTATTGAATAACACGGATTTATCAGGAAAACTTGCTATCGTCACGGGTGGATATTCCGGATTGGGACTGGAAACTACACGTGCACTCGTTCGTGCTGGAGCCAAGGTTATTGTGACCGCACGTCGGCCAGCCATCGCCAAAGAGGCTCTTGCAGGGCTAGCTAATGTAGAGATTGATGAACTTGACCTCGCAGATCTCACTAGTGTCCGTGCTTTTGCCGATCGTTTTCTGGCAAGCCACCGGAGTATCGACATGTTGATCCTTAATGCGGGGATTATGGCTTGTCCAGAAACTCGCGTAGGGCCGGGCTGGGAAGCACAATTTGCTACGAACCATCTTGGACATTTCACACTAACTAACTTATTATGGCCTTCACTTGTCAGCCATGGAGGAGCACGGGTTGTATCCGTTGCATCAACAGGGCATCATTTCTCACCAATTCGTTGGGACGATATGCAGTTTGAGAACGGCTATGAAAAGTTTCCTGCATATGGGCAGTCCAAAACAGCAACCATTTTGTTTAGCGTCGAACTGGATAGACGTGGTGCAGATCAGAGAGTGCGTGCGTTCTCTGTACATCCGGGTGGAATTCTGACGCCGTTGCAACGACATATGCCGAAGGAAGAAATGATTGCATTGGGCTGGATTGATGAGTCTGGTCAAGTTGCCAATCCAAACTTTAAAACACCTGAGCAAGGGGCAGCAACGCAAGTATGGGCAGCGACTTCTCCTCAACTTGAGGGAAAAGGTGGCGTGTACTGCGAGGATTGTGACATCAGTGAGCCAGCTCCTGCGGACGGAGCCTTCTTTGGAGTCAAGGATTATGCCATCGACCCTGAGCAAGCCCGTCGTCTATGGGAAGTTTCAGCCCAGTTGACTCAAACGGATCTACCAACCTCTTAAGATCTTCTTTTCTGTTCATGAGGAAAGTCGCCTGAAATGGCGGCTTTTTTTGTGTTGGAAATGCCCTTCGTGAATAGCCACCTATGTAGAAGATGTTTTATAATCGTTTGTTATATACGCCCCCAATGGTCTGTTCTGTATAATTCGTTGTACATCTGGATTCGCTTGCGGATGATGAATGAGGAGGACAATGATGACTTTTTTTCAAAATGGGACACATGAAGAACTTGAATGTTTGCTCGTTCAGGCGAGAAGTGTATGTCTAAGGGCATTAGATCAGTATGAATTAGCATGGGATTGTATACATTTTATTCAGTTGTCAGATACCATCACGTACAAAATCGATACATCTCCATTGAAAAGCTATTTGCTTCGCATTCATTCCAATCGGCTAAGTAAAGAGTCTATCCGTTCAGAACTTACTTTGCTTCAATCATTGGGCACATCTGATGATCTCCACGTACCTCAGGGTGTGGCGAGTCGCGATGGCTCGTATGTTTTGTTCATAGAGGCAGAAGAAGAGGGGATGTACTTTTATGTCACGATGATGAATTGGGTGGACGGAGAGCATATGGATGGAAATGAGGTTAATGAACGTTGTGCATACCGTATGGGTTCTATGGCCGCAAAACTCCATGAAGCAATTACCCGTTTTGTACCATCTGTTGATTTTTCTCGTCCCATATGGGGAGAAGAGAGTTTTAAAGTGGATATGACCAAACTGAGACGTTATTATACAAGGTTTTTATCCGATCAGGCATGGAAGACGTATCAGAGAGCATCCCATAAAATATTATCCCAACTTGCAGACTTGGATCAGAATCCACAGCATTACGGAATCATCCACGGAGATTTACATATTGGTAACATCGTATTCAACGATGAACAACCTAATCCAATTGATTTTGGACGATGTGGCTACGGATATTATCTTTACGATATAGCAAACACAATATTAGGGCTTTTTCCCGCACAACGTTTGGAGTTCATCAGAGGTTATGAAAGTGTAAGGACACTGCCAACAGATTATGTTGAGGTTCTGGAAAGTTTCTTTATCATGTGCATAATTGAGAATTACAGCCACCACTCTTCCGATCCTAGAGAAGCATCACGATTAATTGATGAGCAGCCGTACGCACAAGCGTGTATCAGAGAATATTTAATTAATGCTCCATTTCTTTTCAATGGGATAGAAGTACAGGAAGTTACTTAAATGAATGTCTTGGAATCAGCTCTACTGCTTTTTATCTTGCTCGCATGGCATCACGTCTTCAGGAAGTTTCAGAAAAGTTCAAGTTTGAAATATAATCATTTCAAAAGAGAAACGTAAAACGCATCGAATCCATAGACGCGATGCGTTTATTTTATATTGAAGTCACAGGTTTATTTTTTAGTATAAGATCCTAATTGTTTTTGTGAAAAAGGATGAACGGAGTTTTTGTTTCTTAGCCACATATTGCCTTTAACAATTAAAACATAGACAGCTACAACAAAATAAATGGTGCTCCACATCCAATTTGCTGGTGTTAACATATTCTGTTCATAGGCACTTTTAATGTACCAGATTCCAATTGGCAAATGCAGAAATATCGCTGAAAATAATCCGGGATTATATATGCTTTTTGCTTTTATATTAGCGAAGATGCCATGCCAGATAATCTGGAAAAATCCCATTAATATAGGTGCCAGACCCAGCCATACAACGGAAGGGAAGAATACAGGCGGTAAATAAAACACATAGGCGATAATCAGATTAATAATCATGGCTGACTGCTGATTTAACGGATATCTCTCAGGTGTTTTACTTTGGAACAAAACTTTATTAAACAAACCTGCAAAGTAACCAGGCCATCGATATTCTTCAAATTGATGCAGGAGTATGGCAACAAAGCTTAACCATAAAATGCTGTTAATACGCGGAAGTGTTCCCCAATTCAAGATGAGATAAATACATACAAGGCATGCAATGATCAATCCCAAGTCTTGCCAATGTTTTCTTAACATGTTCAACTGAATCGCCTCCATCAATGTTGTTTAATGAAAGTATCTTTCAAAGAGCAAGTCAATTTGTGCTTCTATCGGAGCAATCTTCACAGAAGCTCCTTTTTCCAGAATAGGACTCATAAGTGCCGGGAGAAAAAGCGCCCCGAAAACTTGCGTCATCATTGTGGTCAGTCGTTCCGGTTGTTGCTCTCCGGTTATCTCTTTTAACGTATTTTGAACTTTGGGGAACCCCAATAAATTTAAGAATGAACCGTATTCCTGTTGAGATGAGAAATCTGCTGAACCCATAAGAATAATTCTGGATAACAATTCGGGATATTCACGGATGACTTGTAAATAATCCATTAAGAATTGCTTTAATCGATCTCGGGCGGGAATGGATAATTCATCGAGTATAACAAAGGTATGCTGAAAGCCACTCAGAATCATTTTAATAGATTCACTGATCAAATTTTCTTTGGAGCCGAAGTAATAATTAACCAGGGATACATTTGTGCCAGAGGCTTCGGCAATTTTTCGTATGGTGATGCCTTCAAATCCACTTTGTTTGGTGAACTCTAGTGTGGCTTGCATAATCTTTTCTTTTGTTTCACTTTTCTTGTCTGGTTCCATATGTAAAACCTCCAATAAAGTTATTCAAACAATGTTTTAAACAGTGTTTGAATTTATATTAGCACGTTTTCCTAATTTTGCAAGTCATACATTTGGAGTATTGACCATTAACTAAGAAACATCATTTCGAAGGCTTTTCATGAAGACATGTTCAGTTTTTCGTGGGTGTTTTATTATGAAATGCGAAAAGGTTGATGTAACAAAAATATCTCTAAACAAAAAGCGTTATACCTGTGGTATGTTTTACGTACGAATACCGCTTTAATGTGAGAGGAGATTGTATGCCACAAGTGAAAAGAGTAATTCGGAGCAAGTGGTTTCTATGGATAACAGGTGTTATCGGTATTTTTATCGCTGCATTTTGCGTATTATCCTTCTTCCTGGTAAATTCGGTATCGGCTACTTTTGAAGCCGGAAGTGTTGAAGAAAAATATGCTCTACCCGGCACGTACGAGGTAGATACGCTGGAGATCAAGGACGAGCAAGGCGAGAAGCTGTACAGGATTTATTCTCCGCAATCAACGGATGTCTTGCATCCCCTCATCGCTTGGGGCAACGGAACCGGGGCATTACCTGACAATTATGATCAGTTGTTAAGACACCTGGCCAGTTGGGGATTTATTGTCATTGATACATACAGTCAAACCACGGGTACAGGAAAAGAAATTATGGCTGCGATCCAATATATGCTCAGTGAAAATGAAGCGACGGTCAGCCCGTTCTATCACAGGATTCAAAAAGATCAGGTCGGTGCGGCAGGGCATTCGCAGGGATCAACGGGTGTGATTAACGCTCACACGAATTTTGAGAACGGGGATCTCATCAAAACGGTTGTATCGATTGCTCTGCCTGAGCTGAAATATTGTGATCCAGAGGACGTGTATGATACATCAGCGCTGAAGGTTCCATTTTTTGTTATAGGAGGAACCCGAGATTTCATCATCTCCCCGTCAGACTCCAACAAATTGGCCTTGAACAATACCAGTCCGGATCTTCCGGTCTTGATGGCCATGGCTAAGGGCGCTGCACATACAGCGATAGAGCAGGATGGCGGGCAGCATAGAGGTTATTTGACAGCTTGGATGAGATATCAATTAATGAATGATTCGGAGGCAAGCGTGGCCTTTGTTGGAAAGCATGCTGAAATAGGAACGAATAATCATTGGAAGAATGTTACTTCCGCAAATTTACAATAGTCATGGTTCACATAAATCGAAGGACCCTTCTGAAATGGAAGGGTCCTTCGATTTATGTGGAAAACAATTTGAGGCATTGAAATGGCTTTATCTAATGCCACTATAAACGTTTTCAGAAAATTCATCCTGTTGAACACCAAGTAACGGTAGCTATGATTTCGCCTTTGCTGTTGATTGTCTGGGAATAAGCATCGTAGGTAATTTAACTTGAAGGTACTCACTGTTTGGATTCTCCACTTGTTTCAGGATGACTCTGCCCGCTTCTCGTCCGAGTTCAAGTTCCTGCTGTACAACAGCCGTGGGCGGAATGATACAGAACTCCGGAAATTCGACATCATCGAAGAACACGACAGATAAATCTTCTGGTACAGAGATTCCCATCTGCATCGCCGCTTGAATAACATGAGGGCTGAAATTGGAGGATAGAAGGGCCGTCATCTGCGGATTGGCCTGTAAAAACTTCTGAATCATCATGATAACCTCTTCATCGCTGGCACTCATGGCCAGACGTGTCATCTGTATACTGCGATCAATCAGAATATGACGGTCCTCCAAGGCTTTCTCATACCCATGCAATCTGTCCTCAATACTTGATGTTCCCTCAGCAAGAGTGGAAATAAAGCCAATTCGATTGTGCCCAAGCTCATGAAGATGCTTAACCGCCTGAATAGCTGCCTCATGGTTGTCCGAGCTGATGGAGTTGGTCTCCACCCCTTTTAGATTGCGGTCCAGAAGGACAAGGGGAAAGCGATTTAGCGTAAGCGCAAGAATCTCATTGTTATAGTGCTCACCCTCAACGGGATAGATAATTAGTCCTCTGACGCCTGCCTGTTTCATTTCCTGAATTTTGAGAATCTCTGTCTCTTGTGAATCATTCGTCTTGGCAAATAACAATTGATAGCCATTCTCTGAAAGGGTGTCCTCAATTCCGCTCAGCAGATTGGCGGTGAACCTATTGTCAAGACGGGGGAGAAGGAACCCGATTGTTGGTACTGTGAGCTGCTCTTTTACCGCTGAAGTGATGTTATGAATTTCCTCTGGACTGTGATCGTTAACAAAGGTGCCTTTGCCTTGAAGTCGGTAGACCACTCCTTTATCAACTAGAGCAGTAAGGGCATTTTTCACCGTGATACGGCTCACACTGAATTGTTCAGCCAGTTCATTTTCGGAAGGAATTCGGCTGCCCGGTTTCCAATTTCCGCTTCGAATCTGGTCAATGATATAAGTCTCGATTTTCTTGTACATTGGCTTGAAGGTTCTCACCATCGCATTTTATCTCCATTCACTATTAGTTCGTTCTAAATATATTATATTAATACAACATATACAAGTGCTAAAAATCAATAACAAGTGAGTAAGACAAGAAGATTGAAATTACGAACAAATATGATAAAAAAACCTTATGAATAAACAATTTATTAGAAATACAATTTGTTAAGTTGTATTTAAAAATAAACATTTACAAGTAAAAGTATGTTGTTTATATTGTTTTTAAAGTTTGTTGGATAAAGCGTTTCCAACGAGCCTTCACAATCTTATCTATGCCACAAATTTATTCTCGAGTGTTCCTTAATTCGAAAAAGGGGGTGCAACGGTTCTTAACACTAATTGGTTGCTGTGGAATATTCATTAAGCTAGGAAAGATCAAAAATTAAAGATAAGGGCGGTTAAAGGATGAAAAAAAGAGCAGGCATGATCGTTACTTTGATAACTGTTTTCTCACTCATTGTAAGCGCTTGCGGTGATGCGCAGTCCGGGGGGACGGAACCCAAAGCGAGTAAAGAGCTGACGATGTGGACGTGGAAGGTTGCTTACACGCCAGGGATTGAAGCAGCTGCGAAATTGTATGAAGAGAAAACAGGAATCAAAGTCAAACTCGAGACCTTTACACCAGATGATACGTATCGCCAAAAATTCCAGGCGGCAGCCAACTCCAAAAATTTGCCGGATATTGTGAACTGGTGGGCAACGGCAGGCGATTCCATCGAGAACTCAGTGCTCGAACTGTCAGGTGAAGTCGACGATGATCTGTTGAACAGCTACTACAGTGCTGCAATGGACCCGATCATTGTCACACAGAGCCAGGTTGATTCCTGGAAAGAAGACAAGAACGCCACCACAATTCAAAAGTCACTGAAGACTGGCCAGTTCTACGGACTGCCGCTTGATATCGGAGGATTCTTTACTTTCTATGGTAACAAGAAGCTGATCGAAGAAGCAGGGCTGACAGCCGAAGCGCCAAAAACATGGGAAGAGTTTGTCACCATGATGGAGACTGTCAAAGAGAAAACAGGTACTCCTGGGCTTGTGTTTGGTGCAAAGCTGCCTGATCTGTGGGAGAACTGGGCCGGTTCGGCACTGTCCATCATGCTGAACGAACCTCAAGGTTATATTGATCTGCTCGAAAGAAAGTCTAAACTAAGCGACCCTTCAAATCTGCCGGTAGTGAAAGCGATGGAGACACTGGCAAACAAAGATCTGCTTATGCCGGGAATTTTGTCAACGGATATTGATGGAGCAGACCAGGCGTTTGCTGCTGGCAAAGCCGCTTTCGATCTCGGTGGTTCCTTCACAATGTCTACGCTACTGGCTATGGGAATGAGTCCTGACGATATTTTCACCTTCCCGGTACCTCCGCTTGAAGGATCGAAAATTAACAGCTGGACGACTGATCCATTCACGTTAACGATGTTGTCAGTAAATAAAGATTCGCAGAACAAGGCTGAAGCGCTCGATTTCATTAAATTCCTCACCGGTGATCCGGATGCTGCTGTTGCTTTTGCTAATGCGGCGTATACAGTACCTGCGCTGAATCTGGGCGATCGTGCAAATGATCTGGACCCGAACCTGAAATCAATTTCAGATGCATTCGCTGCCGAACCTGGTCCTTACAGTCAAGCTTCACCTGCAATCAATACGTATCGTGGCAAGCACAAAGAGTGGGAAGTGTATGCCCAGTCCATGCAATCCATGATCGAGAAAAAGATGACTGCTGAACAAGTCGCCAAGAAGTTCGACGACACCATGGAAAGTCTGAAAGCGAGCGGGAACTAGAACACCAAAGCAATTGGCAAGCCCCGTAAGGGGCTGTCGATTGCCAAATTGAGAGCAAAAGGTGATTGATCATGATAAAAAGTCGAAATAAGTGGATGCCGTATCTCTTTTTACTGCCTGGCGTGCTTTTGTTTCTAGCCATCGGCGTGTATTCGGTCGGATTCTCGATCATGCTCAGCTTTTATAACTGGTCCGGGATCGATTTTTCCACCGCAAGGTTTGAAGGTCTGGCGAATTTTCGTCAGTTCCTGCTCGGTGATGATCCGATTGTAACCCGGAATTTCTATAATGCCGTTCTGCACAATCTGATTATTGCCGTTTCACAGGTTGTGGTCGTCGTTCCAATCGCACTTGTGCTGGCATTTGTGCTGCAAAATACGAAGGCAGCAACGTGGTACCGGACGATTTATTTTCTGCCGATGATCGCATCTGGCGTAGCTATCTTTTATGTATGGAAAGGTTTGTTTGAACCTAGTGGAGCATTCAACTCACTCTTCTTATGGATGGGCTTGGATTTCCTTGCTGTACCTGGTGGAATGCTGGGGAGTTCGTCTACTTCTTTACTCGGTATTATTTTGACATCAATCTGGGGCGGTCTGCCTGGAACGCTGATTCTGTACTACGCTGGTCTGACTTCCATTGATCCGACACTATATGAAGCAGCAAGTGTGGATGGTGCCAAGAAAACAACCATGATATTGAAAATTACCTGGCCGTTACTGAAGCCAATCACGCTTATTGCCGTCATTCAGATGGTGAACGGAGCCTTTCAGGCTTTTGAGAATGTGTTCATCATGACAGGCGGCGGACCGGCTGGCAGTTCGGAGGTTATTGGTACACTCGTGTACCGCACAGCTTTTCTAAACAATGATTATGGTCTGGCCAGCGCAATCGGCTGGGTATCATTTCTGATTACAGGTGCCATTGCCATATTCAGTATTCGCTCATTCAAGGCAGACATCTAAAAGGAGGAGCACATGGTCAAATATATTAAGCATATCATTCTAATCTTGTACGGATTGACCTGCCTGTATCCTTTTGTCTGGATGATCGGCACTTCGCTGAAGACATCACAGGATGCACTAGCCAATCCACAGAGTCCGTTTCCACAAGCTGCACCGATGTGGTCCACATTTGGTGACGTATGGAACAAATTGAATTTCTATCAGTTTTTCATCAACAGCGTGATCGTAAGTGCGGTCGTGATTATAGGCGTTATTCTCATCTATACCATGATGGCCTATTCGTTTGCCAAATTTGTCTATCGGGGCAAAAAATTCATCTATTACACGTTTATTGCCTTGCTGCTCGTTCCAGGTGTAACCACATTGATTCCGCTTTATATCAACATGACCAATCTCGGGCTGCAAAACACGTATATTGGCATGATTCTGCCCATGATTAATGGTGCTGCACCCTTCGCCATTTTCCTGTTCACCAGTTATTTCCGCACAATCTCACATGAGTTATACGAGAGCGCCGTACTGGATGGATGCAACAATTTCAAAATCTACTACAGAATCTATCTGCCATTAGCGTTGCCAGCTATCGGAACCATTGCGATTCTAAACTTTATCGGAAGCTGGAACAATATTTTGTGGCCGATGATTATCGTGGATAGCCGGGACATGTTTACGTTACCGATGGGACTCATGTATCTGGATTCATCTTCATTCAAGAAATGGAATGAACTCATGGCAGGGGCTTTGATTACGGTCATTCCAATCCTGCTTGCCTTCCCGTTCATGCAGAAGATGTATGTCAAGGGCATGACGGTAGGTTCAGTAAAAATGTAAGTACACAACAACTAAATCATACAAGATTGGAATGAAATGAATGACTACAAAAACCGCGCATATTGTCGCACATACTCACTGGGACAGGGAGTGGTATTTATCCTTCGAGAAGCACCGAATGTTGCTCGTTCAGCTCATGGAGGATTTAATCGAGACGTTTGAAAATGACTCGGAATTTACCAATTTCCATCTGGATGGGCAGTTTATTGTACTGGAAGATTACCTGGAAATCATGCCGCATAGGTCGAACCAGGTCCGCAAGTTAATTGAAGAGGGCAAGCTGATTGTCGGTCCATGGTACATCCTTCAAGATGAATTTCTCGTCAGCAGTGAAGCCAACGCACGTAACCTGTTAATTGGTATTCAAGCCTCAGAACAAATGGGAGGATATGCGAGAATCGGATATTTCCCGGATTCCTTCGGCAATATGGGTCAGGCACCACAGCTCATTAGCCAGGCAGGCATTGAGGTAGCTGTATATGGACGTGGAGTGAAGCCAGTTGGATTCAATAACGAAATTCAGTCTGGCAATGAACATACCTCCAAATACTCGGAGATGTATTGGGAATCTCCCGATGGTACTCGTGTACTGGCGATCCTGTTCGCCAATTGGTACAACAACGGCATGGAAATTCCGGTGGAACCAGAGAAGGCGAAAGTTTACTGGACCGAAAAACTGGCTGCAGCAGAAGAGTTTGCTTCAAGTTCGGAACTCCTGTTCATGAACGGATGTGATCATCAGCCGCTTCAGAAAGATCTGACACAAGCGTTAAAGACGGCTACCGAGATTATGCCAGATGTGGCGTTTCGTCACTCCAGCTTTCCCGAATACATTCAGGCTTTACAAAAAGCGAAACCCCAATCATTGGACGTCATTCGCGGTGAACTTCGAAGCCAATGGACCGACGGCTGGATCACACTTGTAAATACGGCTTCAGCAAGGGTGTATATCAAACAGCAAAATGTAAAAAGTCAGACGTTACTGGAGAAAGTGGCTGAGCCGCTGGCAGTCATGGCCTCTCTGTCCACAGGCATTTATCCACGGCATGAGCTGTTATATGCCTGGAAGACGTTACTGAAGAATCATCCTCATGACAGCATCTGCGGGTGCAGTGTTGACGAGGTCCATAGGGAAATGATGACCCGATTTGCCAAATCACAAGAAGTGGCGGAAGTCATATCGGTTCAGAGTGCTCGTACAATAGCCGAATCCGTGGATACATCTGGCTTTGACGCAGATTATGCGTTGCCTTTTGTAGTGTTTAACACTTCGGGACATCGACGATCCAATGTGATTGTAACTAGGATGGACGTTGAGAGACGTTACTTTGACCACCGGCCTCCGCATGAAAAGTATCAGGAGTTTAAGCGCGAATATGAAGCCTTTGACTCGAACGATTGGGTTGTATTGAACGCGGAAGGCAAGCAAGTGGAAGCCGTAATCACACCCGTTGGACCAACATTTGGATATGATTTGCCGGATGATCGATTCCGTCAACCTTACTGGGCATATCAAGTGAATGTAGAGCTTTATGTCCAGAACATCCATGGTTTTGGATATCATAGTTTTGCTCTTGTGCCTAAGAGTGTTTCTGGAGAGAATGCGCTTAGCGAACTGACTACCACTGAACTTGTTACAGAAGAGCAAGTGATGGAGAACGATTATGTGCGGATCGAGATTGCGGGGGATGGATCGTTTAGCATGTTGGATAAAGTGAACGGTCGTAATTATACAGGGCTTGGCATTTATGAGGATACGGGGGATATCGGAAATGAGTATATGTACAGACAACCGGATCAGGAAGCTCCGTTGACTACGCAGGGACTGCCTGCCCAGATTAAGCTGGTACATCATACACCACTGAAAGCCGTCTATGAGATCGTGCATAACTGGAAGCTTCCGGTAGGCGCAGATGAACTGCTGGATGAAGAGATCCGCTCCATGGTTCCATTTCGTTACCGGAAATCCCGGCGGCTTGATGAAACTAGGGAGGTGAGCATTCGTACAGAGCTAAGCCTTGAAAAAACGGGTCGTTCGGTTGGCATTAAAAGTTATATCAATAACACGGTTCAGGATCATCGAATTCGCATGTTGTTCCAAACGGGACTCGAAGCAAGTCATGTTACCGTTGACTCTATTTACGAACTGGCAAAGCGCCCGATACAGCCGGAAGCGGAATGGAGAAATCCGAGCAATGCGCAGCATCAAAATGCATTTGTCAGTATCAGCAATGGTCGTGAAGGGCTGACGATTGCGAATAAAGGTCTTAATGAGTACGAAGTATTGGCTAATCAGAATACCATTGCTGTGACATTGCTGCGTGGGGTACGTGAGCTTGGGGATTGGGGGGTATTTGAAACGCCGGAGGCCCAATGTCTCGGACAGCACATTATGGAAATGGAGCTCATCTCACATAATTTGGATGTTATTGAGTCCGAGGCTTATGTGCAGGCGTACCAGTTCCCGGTTCCCTGGACCGTTCAACAGACAGGGGTACATGGTGGAACGTCACCCGCTACCCACGAGTTTTTGCAATGGGAGGGTGATCATCTCGCTTTTAGTGCGCTTAAACGTGGCGAGGCAAATGATGACATGCTGTTCAGGGTGTTCAATGTATCATCGGAGACGACTTCACTGAAGGTAACGCCATCGTTTGAGGCTAAGGAAGTGTACGAAAGTACAATTGTTGAAGATCAAGGTGAAGCCATGAAGGTAGCGGATGAGGGAAGTTATGTTTTGAATGTGGGACCAGCAAAAATTCAGACGATCGGCATTCAACCCACAACACGTTTAAAATAAACAATTCAGTCTTGGAGTTCTCTCCACTGCTGCGGATTGAAAACGGATGCATCATGTTCCACATACGACAACCCTGTTTTCGTGCAGCTTGATTACATGATCAAGTTAATGGGAGGTACGATTGTGAACAAACGATTATGGTTAGGTGCCAGGTGTACTATTTCAGTTATGTTGACTATTGTCATGTTATGTTCAGGGCTATACATCACACCAGCAATCACACACGCGGCAGCAGAGAGAGAAGATATTACTGAACAGGGAGACGTCCATCTAAATGATGTGTCACCTGACTCAGTAAGTATTACGTTGGGGGAAACTCCTGTGCAGCAGGGCATAACGGCTCGTCCCGGCGATGGACCTTCAGCAGGGCTTCAAGTGGGGATATCTGACGGCAAGGCGTATTGGAAAACCAATCAGACCGTGAATCCAACAAATCCGGCCGATAACATCCTGTATTTTTACTTTAATGTTGCGGATGAATATTTGTTTGAAAATACCGATCAGGACGTGTTCGTCACTGTTGAATATTACGATAGCAATAGCGGAGCGATGTCTCTGCAATACGATTCGAAGCAATCCAATTTCAAGGATGCTCCTTTGTTCCGGTATGAAAATACGGGAACCTGGAAGACACATACCTTCAAGCTCAGTGATGCCAATTTCGGTAACCGCACCCATGATGCGGATTTCCGGATCGGAGTTAGCGGCGCAGGGGCACCAGCCAACAATCCGGAACTTCATTTGGCCAAAGTAACCGTCCATAAGCAGCCTCAGCAACAGGGAGGTACTCAGACGAAGGTCTATGATACGGAATTCCCTACATCAGATATCGTCATTGCAGATCGGAGCGTAACCGATTATGGAGCAATAGGGGACGGTGTCTCGGACGATACTCAAGCTTTCAAAGAAGCGCTGGCAATAGCCGGAAATCAAGGTGGCGGAGTTGTGTTCGTACCATCCGGAACCTATAAATTAACCGGAGAGCTGGTTATTCCAACAGGCGTTACACTTCGCGGAGATTGGGGGAATCCCGAAGAGCATGGCGGGTTAGTCAAAGGTACAATCCTTGCTGTATATGGCGGCAAAGGTCAAGCTAACGGGAACAGCTTCATAAAGATGGAGCCTTCCAGTGGGGTAACACATGTGTCTATCTGGTATCCCGAACAGATTATAAATAACCCGGTGGCTTATCCATGGACGATGGAACAGCTTCCAGGTGACAGTGCTACGGTGAAAAATGTAACACTCGTCAATGCATACCAGGGGATCAAGATTGGCCCGGAATGGAACGAACTTCATTATGTGAAAGATGTATACGGCACCACACTGAAAACCGGTATCTTTCTGGATTTCACAACAGACATTGGGAGACTGGAAGAGCTTCGTCTGTCCCCGAATGTATGGGCGAACTCTGGTTTGCCAGGAGCACCTGAGCAATCTCAATTGCGTGAATATATGATACAGCAATCAGAAGGTATCGTAATGGGGCGCTCGGACTGGGAGTATATGTCGAATATTCATATCTCGGGTTATAAGACAGGCATACGAATCACGACAAGAACAGGAAGCCTTGAAACAGCCAATGCACAGCTGTACAAGATTCAGATTGACGACTGCAACGTTGCGCTGAAGATTGAAGGTGTCAATGATTATGGATTGCTGGTGACAGACAGTCAATTCGAAGCGAGTGCTGGTCCGAATCCTGTTGCTATTTATGCAACGGAAGGTTTTCACTCCATTGCCCAGTTTAACAGCGTAACGGTGGGCGGGGAGCCCAAACATGCGGTTGTGAATGAAGGGCGTGGAACGTTGTCCTTTGAGAGCAGCTCTTTCGAGAATTGGGGTGAAGGAAGCGGAGATTACGCCATAGTTGCCCAAAGTGGTTCGCTTATACTGGGTAGTTCTACCTTCGCGAAGCCGGATCGGCACCTGCTTCTTCAGGGAGATGTGGCAACAATCAATGCCATACATTCCGGACACGAAGGCAACCTTGCAGTGAACGATGAAAGTACCTCGGCGGAACTGAACATCCATCAGGAAGAAAATTTGGTGTTGGAAACGATCCCTAATGTTCCTTCAGTAGATATTGCTGTGCAGCCCAAGCCGGGTACTCGCGAATTGTTTAACGTAGTGAGCCAGCCCTATTTGGCTGATAACACAGGGAATACGGATTCATCCCAAGCCATTCAACAGGCATTGAATGATGCCGAAGCAGCAGGTGGAGGAACGGTCTATATGCCGGCTGGTATTTACCGCGTTGAGCAGGCTCTTGTGGTCCCGACTGCCGTAGAACTGCGGGGTAATTATGATGTACCTCATCATACGATTGGGAATGGAACCGTTATTTTTACGAACTATGGAGAAAACGACCCGGATGCCGATGCCTTCATTCAGCTGAAGCAAGCAGCGGGATTACGCGGATTATCCGTCTATTACGATCAACAAACATGGTCTGATGCAAATCCGGTGAAGCCTTATGCCTGGACTGTGCAAGGTCAAGGGAAAAACGTATACCTGATCGATACAACCTTGGTTAACCCTTATCAGGCTGTCGACTTCGGCACCCATGATACAAGTGGTCATTATATCGATTATGTAGCGGGATCACCGCTCAAGGAAGGCATATATCTTGGTGGCGGGTCAGACGGAGGATACATGCGGAATGTGCAGTTCAATCCGCATTATTATGGTCGGAACAATTATCCGAATCATCCATCGAATGATGAAGAATTTAATCAAATTTGGAATTATCAAAAAGAGAATCTGGACGCCTTCCGTATTGGGGATGTTACCAATCAGGTTATTTTCAATACATTTGTATACGGATCAAAGTACGGTATTCATTTTGAAGAACAGAATGGAAGAGGGCCCGAAGCTGTCGTTATTGGTCATGGCACGGATGGCAGTAAAAAGGGAGCCGTATTACAACATGCGGGAACAGCTGGTCTTTCGTTTATCAATACAGAGCTGGTTTCCATGAGTACAACAGACAAGGTATACGTGGAGGTTGGGCCAGACTTTGGTTCCAAAGCGGTGTTCTTCAATACGTCCATGTGGGGAGACACAACAAGATCCTTTGATATTCACGGAGGAGATATCCGCATACAGCAGGGGAACTTCACGAACGTTGGTGAAATCGGCATTAATGCAATCGGTGGTGATATTACCCTCTATAATTCCTATTTTCAACAGCCACGTACGAATCATGTGGTTGCAGGTCCGAACGTAGAGAAGATGGTGATATCCAACAACCTGTTTAATGGCGGTTTTCAGATTGAGAATGAAGCCCCTCCTGGAAAAGTGACGGGGACCAATCTGTTTCCTTTGGCACTCAAACTGAACCAGCTTGGGTATGATCCATCCAGACCAGGTGATCCCGGAAGCACGCTGACTTTGACTAATGTTGCAGGTGAGGCTTTACTTCAAGGGCAGATCGAACTGATTGAACCGAGTGTGTATAAGGCGATGTTTAAGCCAGTACGATTTGAGGGGCTGGGCATTGGGAAAAGCATGGATGTGGCGCTTCCCTATATATCAAGTGACTTGCTCAAATTCAGAGTAACGCTTGAAAACGGATTCCGTTATGAGACTTCAGTCAAACTGTCACAATCCTTTGCGGCACAAAAAGATGCTGTTGGAACGCTGCCATTCATTGAGGTTTCCAGTCCCGATCATTACAACAGTGTCGGTGGAAGTTGGGGAGGTCCGAATGACCTCAGCATTCAAGCTAAAGCAAGTTGGGATGCGGAAAATTTGGTTCTCAAGGTGGACGTCAAGGACGATATTCACCATCAATCCAATACCAATGGCGATATATGGCAAGGAGACAGCTTACAGCTCGGTATTGACCTTGGCAAAGAGGATGGTGCGGCCAGCAAACAGGTGAATGAACTTGGTTTTGCACTGAATCAGGAAGGTGTCATCACGAAATGGAGATGGCGAGCTCCGGAAGGCGTTGCTACAGGATTATTGGAATCAGCATCAGCAAACATTACCCGGGACGAGACGACTCATATTACTCATTATCAAATTACGCTGCCTTTTGCAGCACTTCATCAGGAAGGATATTCATTCCAACCTGACAAACCTATCGGTTTTGCATTGCTTGTCAACGAAAACGATGGCGAAGGACGATCAGGCTTTATGGAGTTTAATGGAGGGATCGGTACAAGTAAAGATGCACGATTATTCGGAAACTTGTATCTGCTTACGGGTGATTATGTGACATTGTTGGAGCAATCGGCCGAGGAGAGTGTTCGTACTGCGGAGCAAAAGAAAGATGTTACCTCTATAGATACAGCAGCCAACTTCGTCACTTTGCTACCTGGCGGCACGTTGAAGTCCTCATTACTCGTGAGACTCGCTGCTCTTACATCAGGTTCCAATCCGAATCCCGGGGGCCCCAATCCGAATCCCGGGGGCCCCAATCCACAGCCAGGCTCGGGGTCGCAGCCAAGTGCTGGAGGGGGCTCTCCGACTGGAGGGGAGAATGAAGCAATACCTGCCGCTCCTGGTGCTACAATGCAGCTTCTGCCCAAGCTGGATAAAGCTGCTTCATTGGCAACAGCCGAGCTCACCAACAAGATGATGGAGGATGCATTCAACCGCATCACCCCTGATCAGGACGGGAAAAAGAAGCTGATAGTAGACATCGAATCCGTGGATGGTGCTGAAGGGTATGCTCTGACACTTCCATCCAGCTTTTTGCAGGAAACACCATCTACCCATTGGTTGGAGATTCGAACAGCATGGGGAGTGCTGCTGGTTCCGAGCAATTTGCTGGCTAGTCCCCAAGGAACGATTGGAGAGCGTATTACCTTGGTATTAAGTAAGGCTGAACGAAGCACTTGGAGTGCCAAGCTGAAATCAGACTTAGGAGAGCGGCCTGCGATTTCTTTATCTGTGATATCGGATGGCAAATCCGTTGCATGGCAAAATTCCATTACGCCAATCACAGTAAGTTTACCTTATCAGCCTAATGTAACTGAACTGCTAGACCCGGAAAAACTTGCAGTACGACGTATCTCGGATGACGGGCAAATGATCTCCGTTCCAAATGGGAAGTTCAATAAAAAATCGGAACAAATGATTTTCAAAACATGGCAAAACGGAGTTTATGCAATTACTCAGGATAAGCAAACATTCCAGGATATACAGCAGCTTTCATGGGCTCGCCATGCCATCGAAGTTCTAGTGTCCAAAGGGGTTATTCGTGGAATGACAAAGGCAGAATATCAGCCTCAATCCATGATCCGCCGAGCGGATTTCGTAACTCTGCTTACCAATGCCTTAGAATTACAACCTCATCAGGGAAGCAAGGTGGAACGCTTCGCGGATGTACCTGAGCATGTTTATTACGAACAGTCCGTGAATACCGCAAGAACGCTGGGCATCATTCAAGGGGAAGGCGCCGATCGATTCTCGCCAGCATCTCCAATTACCCGGGAAGAAGCAGCGGTTATGATCTACAGAGCTATGCAAGTTATCGGGATGCAGCCTCTTCCTGAAGGTGAATCCGGTCTGAATGACTATAAAGATAATCATTTGATTAAGGCATATGCCCGCGATGCCATTGATTCATTAACCAAATCAACAATGATGGAAGGAAGTAATGGCAGCTTCCATCCGGAAGATACAATGACACGTGCTGAGACCGCAGTGCTGCTGTATCGTTTATACAACCGTTTGCCTTAAATCTTCCGATAGGATTGAAATGGAGCAGATGAGGAGAGTGAACACATGGCTAAAATTACACGGATAGAATGCATACGTACAAGGCACGACGGAAGCTGGACCATTGTGAAGATTTCGACGGATCAGGATGGTCTTTACGGATTGGGTTCTGCTTCCGATCTTTATAATCCCGAAGCGGTGGTTCAGGTCATCGAACAACTGCTGGCACCATTACTCATAGGGAGGGATGCATCCCAGATTGAAGATTTGTGGCATCTCATGCATATGAGCGGATATTGGAGAAATGGGGCAATACTTCATACGGCCATTGGTGGAATTGACATGGCCCTGTGGGATATCAAGGGTAAGGAAGCGAATCTGCCAGTCTATCAATTGTTAGGAGGGGCCTGCCGTTCGGCAGTTCCCTGTTACGGCCATGCCGGAGGTGCTGATATCAGCGAGCTGAAAGAAGATGTATCTCGTTTTATGGAAGAAGGATACACGGTCATTCGAGTGCAGATGGGAGGTTACGGTGGCGGGGGATTTGTCAGCGGCAAGGACGCGAATTTGCCACGCGAGCCCTGGAGCAGCGGTCCTGTATTTGATGAACATGCGTATCTGCATGCCATCCCTGACATGTTCGAGAAGTTGCGCCTGGAATTTGGTAATGGGATTCAGTTTACTCACGATGTGCATGAGCATTTATCCCCCATTCATGCCATTCAGCTGTCGAAGCGGCTTGAACCTTATCATCTTTTCTTTCTGGAAGATGCACTTGCTCCGGAACAGATCGGATGGTATCGACAGCTTCGTCAACAGAGTGCTACGCCGCAGGCAGTGGGAGAATTATTTGTTAATCCTCAGGAGTGGACGGGTCTGATTCAAGAGAAGTTGATCGATTTTATCAGAGTTCGAGTATCGAAAGCAGGCGGAATCAGCGCTTGTCGCAAGATCGCTACGCTGGGCGAAGCCTACGGAGTACGAACAGCCTGGCAGGAGGGTGGGGAGAATGATCCTGTTAACCAGGCAGCTGCTGTCCATCTGGATATGGCCCTGTGGAACTTTGGTATCCAGGAAATCAATCATTTTAAACCTCATGAGTTGCAGGCATTCCCCGGACATATCGTCAGAGAGGGAGGATATCTATACCCTTCCAATAAACCGGGACTGGGCATTGAACTGGATGAAGTGAAGGCCAAATCATTACTAAGTGACTCATGGGATCCCAACAAATATCATCGGCCGTATCCTCTGGACCGCAAAGCGGATGGAACATTGGTGCGACCCTAACGAAGTGACAAGAACAGACAGGAGAGATATAGGAATGAAGACGATTGCAGTTACAGGTGGAGGCGGAAAGCTGGGTTCACAAGTCATTGAGAAGCTGCAATTACAAGGTCATGATGTCGTATCGCTGGATAAACACCTGTCAGACCGGGTGCGTTGCAAACAGATCATTGTCGACCTGAACGATTATGGTCAAGTCGTGGGAGCGCTTGCCGGAGTAAATGCGATCATCCATCTAGCAGCGATTCCTGCGCCGCTTCACTACCCTCACAGCTATATTTTCGCTAATAATACACTTTCCGGATACCATGTGCTGGAAGCAGCCTCTTTGCTCGGTATAAAAAAGGTGGTCATGGGCTCCAGTGAATCATCCTACGGGTTTGCCTGGGCCAACAAACCCTTCGCTCCCGATTATTTCCCGGTGGATGAACAGCATCCGCAACAGCCACAGGAATGTTACGGCCTGTCTAAGATCGTTAATGAGGTCACTGCAGAGATGTTTCATCGTAGAAGCGGGATGCAGGTAATTTCCCTCCGTTTTTCAATGATTGTCGGACCAGGAGAGTACAGACATTTGGCTATTGCGAAGGCGGAAACGTTCAAGCACATATTGTGGAGCTACATTGATATTAGGGATGCCGTGGATGCTTGTTTGGCTGCTCTGCACGCCGATTATGATGGGGCTGTTCACGTTAATGTTACCGCTAATGATACGTTAAGTGATCGGCAAACGACAGAATTGCTCGCCACCTTTTATCCCGATGTAAAAGATCTACGGACACCTTTCTCTAGTCGAGAAGCCATTGTTAGTAATGGAATGGTGAAAGAGCTTCTGTCCTGGGGCCCGAAGCATTCGTGGGCGGATGAAGAACAGGAGTAGCTTATGCGCAACTAAAATGAATAGGGGGATAATATGCTAAATTTCATGCAAAAAAACAAGAAGGTTTTGGCTTTTGCAAGTGCGGCATTATTGATTCTTACGTTGTGTTTGTCTATTTCACCTTCCATCGTATCGGCAGCTTCCGCGTTTAATCAAACGCAGGCTTCCAGTTATAACAGTCAATCCGGAGTCCAACTGGAAAGTTCCAGCGAGGGAGGGCAAAATGTCGCATTTATCGACAACGGCGATTACATTGTATTCAACAATGTGGATTTTGGCGGCGGTGCCAATTCAATCGACGTGAGAGTAGCCAGTAATAACAGTGGCGGTACGATTGAGGTCCGTCTGGATAGCCTAAACGGGACACTCGCGGGAACTGTTGCAGTTCCAGCTACGGGCGGGTGGCAATCCTGGCAAACGAAGTCCGGGTCAATCAGTGGTGCCACTGGTGTACACACAGTCTATCTTAAATTCACGGGCGGAACCGGCAATTTATTCAATCTACTCTGGTTCAAGTTCAGTGCTTCCGCCGCAGGCAGCGGAGGCGATGTCGTAGGCAAGCTGTATGCCGGGTATCAAGGCTGGTTCAACGCAGCCGGAGACGGTTCACCGAACGGTGGCTGGGTGCACTGGTCCAAAAATAGCAGTGCGCCATCAGCAAATGGCAACGTGAATTTCGAGTTATATCCAGACCTTCGCGAATATTCCAAGCTGTATCAGACAAGTTTGGCGAACCTCGGTAATGGTTCTCCTGCCAAATTGTTTTCCTCTTACGATCAGGAGACGGTCAACAAACATTTTGAGTGGATGCAAACCTACAATATCGACGGTGCAGCATTGCAACGGTTCGGCGCAGATGAGAGTGACACACCTAACAACTGGAAAAGCAACCGGGACAGCGTAGCCGTCAAGGTTAAAAATGCCGCGGAATCTTATAATCGCAAGTTCTATGTCATGTATGACATTACGGGTATGAATGCGAGCAATTGGGTACAGGCAGTTAAGCATGACTGGACGACCAATGTTGTGAACAACATGCACCTGCCATCATCTTCGGCCTATGCGAAGCAGAATGGCAAAATGGTTGTCTGCATCTGGGGTATTGGCTTCACGGATCGGCCAGGTACTGCAGCAGAGGCGGCCGATTTGATCGGTTGGTTCAAAAACCAGGGGATCTATGTCATCGGTGGCGTGCCTACGTATTGGAGAACGGGAAATAACGACTCTCGATCTGATTTTATGAACGTCTACAAATCGTTGGATATGATCTCGCCTTGGTCCGTTGCCCGCTTCGGCAATATTCAGCAAGCGGACAGCTTCAAAACCAATCAGCTTCAACCTGATCTGGCTTTCACACAGCAAAATGGAATTGACTATCAGCCAGTGATCTGGCCGGGTTCGGCTTGGTCGAACATGACTGGTGGCCCAAGAAATGAGAATCCGCGTCTGCATGGAGACTTCATGTGGAGGCAGGCCTACAATCTGAAGAGCATCGGTATCAATACCGGATATATCGCGATGTTTGACGAGTACGATGAAGGTACGGCTATTGCCAAGATGGCAGAGAACAGCTCCATGATTCCAACCAATCAATATTTTCTAACGCTGGATGCCGACGGTGTTGCCGTATCTTCAGACTTTTATCTCCGACTTGCAGGGGATATCAATCGCATGTTCAAAAACCAGATTCCAGTGACGGCAAACCATCCAACAAGTCATCAATAGAGCCCAAATGGCATGATTTTAACAAGTTCGCATACGTTCAGGAGGATTAAAAATGACTACTAATGATATTGGCTTCGAAACCACACGCCAAAAGACGACATCCATGAATCCAGCAATCACATCTATATATACAGCAGATCCTTCGGCCCATGTATGGAACGACGGTAAAATTTACATTTACGCATCTCATGATATGGACCCAGCCAGAGGTTGCGATCTCATGGACAGATATCATGTTTTTTCCTCGGAGGATATGGTTCACTGGTTGGACGAAGGGGAAATACTCCGTTCAGACGACGTTTCCTGGGGCAGACCGGAGGGCGGCTTCATGTGGGCGCCTGACTGTGCATACAAGAATGGAACCTATTACTTCTATTATCCGCATCCAAGTGATTCGAACTGGAATGATTCCTGGAAGATCGGGGTTGCCACCAGTCTCTATCCGGCGCATGGCTTTACGGATCAAGGGTATATCGAGGGGCTTGGCGGGTTTGCACTGATTGACCCGTGTGTAATTGTAGACGATGACAATAGCGCCTATATCTACTATGGTGGCGGCAGTGTCTGTCTGGGAGGCAAGCTCAATGAAGATATGATGTCACTGGAGAACGGCATGACAGAAATGCAAGGACTTGAGGATTTTCATGAAGCGGCCTGGGTGTTCAAAAGAAACAATCTTTATTATCTTACCTATGCGGACAATCTGGAAGACAACAACCGTATGAGATACGCAACAAGCGAGAATCCGCTTGGCCCATGGACGTACCGAGGCATTTTTTTGGAGCCGACAGGCTGTTCCACGACCCATGGCTCTGTAGTAGAATTCAAAGGGCAATGGTATCTTTTTTATCACAATCAAGCGATCTCTGGAGAAGGTACGCTGCGCAGCGTATGTATCGACTATCTGGAGTTCGATGAAGATGGTTCCATCAGACCTGTGGTTCAGACAAGGGAAGGTGTATCGTCCGTTGGTCCAGCCCCGGTTCCTGCACGGCAACAGAAAGTTTATGCAGGTGCAGCTTGTCAGGTTTTTGGAGGAGCTGAAATCAGGACATTGCAATCCGGTCAAACCGTGGTCGGGAATCTTCAATCCTCAGAAGCGTACGCCTTGTTTAAGAATATAGATGGAGGCGAAGGCGGAAGAGCATCGATTGAGCTTCATTATGCGACTGGTGAACGACTAGCCAAATTGCATCTGACGATTAATGACCAGGACTATTCTTTGCTGAATGCGCTATCCACTGGCGGTTTGCAGGAGTTCGGCGGAATCACCAATATCACCGTTCCTTTGGAGCCGGGTAATGTTAACACAATCCAAATTTCAGGTGGACATGGTGAGATCAATCTTTTAAGCCTCACCGTTACCCCGTTGTTGGATTAATACGTAAGAAACGGGATAGACGTTTAAACCTCAGGAGAGTTTTCCTGAGGTTTTTTCTTGTAAATATGAACGAGTGAGTTCTAATAAAAAATAAGCACTTTTTTCCAACAAAATGCCAAATGAATGACAACGAAATGTTATTTCTATTTGTAACTGCTTACTTTATGCTAGATTTCAACACCCGATGAGAAGACTGGATTATGTCTGTACATACGGTTATGAGGGTTAGCCGTTGTGCAGAAGAAAACAAGTTCTTCGGATGTAAGACAGAAGTGCACGTAGAGAACCTTGATGTATTTGTAAGCGGTAACAAAAAACAGACTAGGAGGAAATCATGTGAGGAAGAGTCGTCGATTCATGTTCACGCTGTTGGTCATTTTATTAATGGTTTCGTCAGTGCCACTCCCTGCCACAGCCTATCAAAATCCGCAAACGTTACCGGATGAATGGGGACAATATGGACTCGGGGACCCCTATGTATTGAAATTTAATGGATACTATTACCTGTATGTAAGCACAAGAGATACGGACGACGGTGTCAAAGTCTGGAGCTCCAAAGACCTGGTGAATTGGTCGTACCGTGGATTAGCTGCAACAGATCCCATTACGCACGGAGCTTATGCTCCTGAAGTTGTTTACTGGAATGGCATGTTCTACATGTATACATCACCTGCCGGAAAAGGACATTACGTGCTGAGCAGCACAAGTCCTACCGGACCCTTCAATGTAGTAACGGGCAACCTTGGAAAGTCGATTGACGGTAATGTGTTCATTGACGATGATGGCTCGTTCAGCTTCTATCACGCAGCACAGGGCCGCATAGATGCAGCACCGATGAGCAGTCCGACTGAGATCGGAGTGAGTGCGTCTACAGGAGTGGGGATGGGAGGCTGGACTGAGGGTTCAACCGTCTTCAAACGAAATGGAAAATACTATATGACCTATACAGGTAACCACGTATTTAGCAAAGGATATCGGGTGGATGTGGCAGTTAGCACCACAGGTCCGAGGTCCGGATATGTTACGGATAGCACAAACCCGGTATTAATTCGTACAGAGGGTCCAACCGTGGGATTAGGACACAACACTGTAGTAACAGGACCTAATCTGGACACTCACTATATGATGTATCACAATTTGGAAGGTAACGGAATCATTGGACCGCTGCGGCATCTGAACATGGACCGAATTGTATGGAATAACGACAAGATGATCGTGATAGGTCCGACTTCAACGGATCAACCCAATCCAGAAATGCCTGTTTTCTTTGACTACTTCGATCGTACTGCAATCGGAAGCAATTGGTCCAACGTGAACGGTGGTAATTGGGGCATCTACAATCAGGAACTCATGTGGCAAAATTCAATGGGCAGCTCAACTTGGTATAAACAAGTGACGGCTTCGAGCAGCGCATCGGATTATACGGCTGAATTTAACATGAAGGAAATGAATCGGGGAACGTCCACCAATCCGAGATACGGCGCTACATTCTCCTATACGAATGAGAACAACTACGGTGTTGCGCTGATCAGTTCGAAAAACAAAAGACTTGAGACATTTTTCCGAATTAACGGTGTGGATCAGGCTTGGCAAACATTCGATCTGCCTGCCGACTTCAATTATTCGAAATGGCATAACATACGGATAGAAAAATCGGGATCAACGTTTAAATACTACGTAGATGGTATGTTCAAAGCAACGCGTACCGCCAATGTAGGAGCAGGCAAAATTGGTGTTCTGACAGAGGATACACATGCGGACTTCGGCTATACTGCTTTTAACAATGATGTGAACGGAAGCAGTGCATGGAATGCCTCCAAGCCGATTCCAGGAACAATCGAGGCCGTTCATTATATGAAAGGAGGCGAAGGTGTCGCTTATCACGATACAACGGCTGGGAACCTGGGCGGGGCTTATCGTACCGATGCCGGGGATATTCGCCTGAATAACGAAGGACTGTTCAACTTAGGCTGGAATCAGACGGGAGAATGGTATAAATACAAAGTAAACGTGGAGTCAAGTGGATATTACGATATTGATTTTCGCATGGCTACCTCGTTGGACGGGGCTCAGATCCGAGTGTGGGATGGTTCGACCGACTTAACGGGTATCGTCAATGTACCTAATACGGGCGGATGGGATAATTGGAAAAACATATCGAAGAAAAAGGTCTACTTAAATGCTGGACAACGGGAATTAAAGGTTGAATTCGTAACAGGCGAGGCTGATTTCTCAAGAATGACGTTTCAGAAGAATGTTGATGTGACAAGTGTAAGTGATAATTTTAACGACGGCGACGATAATGGATGGACACGGTTTGAAGGAACGTGGGCTGTAGAGAATGGTGAATACAGTGCAGCGAGCACCGGACCTGCCAAATCTACATTTGGAGATTCAGGATGGGCAGATTATACGGTCGAGGCGGATATTAAGATGATTGACTCAGGGGGAGATGGGGGGTTACTTGTCAGAGTGTCCAATCCATCCCACGGCACAGAACGAGGTCAGAACAATTATGATGCTTTACAAGGATATTACGCCTATCTGACCACAAGCGGAGTTAGTCTGGGCAAGATGAATTATAATTGGGCGCTCCTCAAGAGCAACGCGCAATCATATTCCACCAATACCTGGTATCATATGAAAGTTGCCGTTAATGGTACAAACATCAAAGTTTATGTGGATGATATGGTCACTCCGAAGATCGATTATACGGACAACAGCTTGAATCCGTTCACGCATGGCAAAATCGGTGTTAGAACGGCAAACAAGCATACACACTTCGATAACGTATCGGTTACTCCCTGAACCGGAAGCCAAGCGTTGAGAATGAAAATGGTTGTAACGAGAACTGAAATGCATATCAAGCCGCCAATTGGCGGCTTTTTTGCCTTAAACATGAAAGTTATTGCGACCAAATGATGCCTTCCTCTGATCTCCTTCACCACCGTCATTTCCCATTAGCCAATCCAACCCATTTCATTGATAATTAAATGATGGTTTCAACAGGAGAGGGTGGTTGGTAATGATGAAAAGTAGTGATCTGCTGATTGGATCGCATGTATCCTTTGGAGGAAAAGAGATGCTTCTCCAGGCTAGTAAAGAAGCCGCTTCTTACGGTGCATCTACTTTTCTGATGTACACTGGCGCACCGCAGAATTCGAAACGAAAATCTATTTCGCAATATAATATAGAAGCAGGTCATTTGCACATGAAGCAGCATGGCATTTCCAATATTGTCGTGCATGCTCCATTCCTGATTAATCTGGCGAATAGTTGCAAACGAGAGGTGTTTGATTTTAGCGTACAATTCCTGCGAGACGAGATCGAACGAACGGCATCACTTGGATCAAATCAGCTTGTTCTTCACCCCGGGGCCCACGTAAATGCTGGATTGGACATCGGTATTCGACAAATAATCCGGGGATTAAATGAAGTATTACAAGACGATAATCACCCGGAGGTACAGATTTCGTTGGAGACGATGGCGGGAAAAGGAACAGAGTGCGGAACAAGCTTTGAAGAACTGGCACAGATTGTCGATGGCGTGCAGCGGAATGAACGGATTTCCATATGTCTGGACACTTGTCATGTTCATGATGCCGGATACGATATTGTTGATAATTTTGATGGGGTACTTGAGCAGTTTGATAAGGTGCTTGGCCTTGATCGATTAAAAGTACTGCATATCAATGACTCCAAGAATGTGCGGGGATCGAGGAAAGATCGCCATGAAAACATTGGGCACGGACATATCGGACTTCAGACTTTGGATTATATCGTACATCATCCCCAGCTCGTGTCAATTCCGAAACTGCTTGAGACGCCGTCGATTGGCAAAATAAAATATAAAAGTGCACCTTATCGACATGAAATTGCCTTGTTAAGAAGAGAGTGCTCCGAACCCGTGCAGAAGGAAGAGGATTCTTTAGAAAACAGTAAATAGAGAGTATTCCAAACATTCGCTCACTCATTCCATGTTTATTCTCACGGGACATATGTTAAAATGGATGTAGAACGTTACTTTTTATTAAAAAGGAGGCCGCCATGCAGCCAATAGAGCCTCAAGACATCCAACACCGGATCAATCAACTTCTCGATCAGGACCTATATTTACACCTCGAACTCACGTCAGGTGCTTACGCCAGTCACTTCGATAGCACAAGGCATCCGGGGTCGGCATTCATTTCCAATGCGGTCATACGATATACGCAAGGATCTATCTCGGGCACAGGCCCATACCGAGTTGGTTTAAAAACCACTCACGGCTGGATATACGCTGAAGGACTTACACACATTGACGAGCTGGAACAAGAACGACTCATTCTGGCTGGTCACGATAGTCAAGGAAAGCTGGTTGTAGCTTTACAACTTAGTCGGGAATTGTTCTGATGAAAGCGGAGGATCAAATAAGCATGAATAACAAACAGATTGAACATCAGCGCATTTTAGTTGTGTTTCCCCATCCCGATGATGAAGCATTCACTGCTTCGGGAACGTTGGCGAAATACATAGAAGGCGGTGCTCAAGTCACTTATGCTTGCCTGACTCTAGGGGAGATGGGACGTAATATGGGCATCCCTCCATTTGCCAACCGGGTCACCTTGCCAATAATCCGTAAGGATGAACTCATAGAGTCCTCCAATGCGATTGGTATTCAAGACTTAAGGATGCTCGGTTTTCACGATAAAATGATCGAGTTTGAAGATCCTGAACTGCTAGATGGCCATATTTTGGCCCTGATCAAGGAGCTTAATCCTTCACTGGTCATTACTTTCTATCCGGGCTATAGTGTGCATCCCGATCATGATGCAACCGGAGCTGCGGTTACGCGAACGATTGGTCGACTGCCTGCAGAGGAGAGACCAATTGTGTACTGCTGCGCATTCTCGAACAATCACGAGGAGAGCATCGGAAAAGCGGATGTGATTGAAGATGTGAGTGGATTCCTCGCCGAGAAAATGGCATCGATTCGAGCTCACCGTTCGCAATTCCAAGCGCCTGAACTTGTCGGCAAGCGGGAATTGGATGATGAACAAATCCGAAATCGGTTTGGAAGAGAAGCGTTTTGGACCTATAAGTTCGATTAATTTTACAGTTTGTACTATCTAATTTTCGTAAAAAGTCGCCATTATGGCGACTTTTTTTCGTTTTAAACATAACATATTGTTCAGAGGTGATTGGATTGGGAAGGGGCAATCGTATGGTTTCCATTCGCTTGCACGGGTAATAACATATTGACCATTAAACTCGTAAGGAGTGATACAATTGAAAGAACTTCGTTCTGTTTTTATTAAAATCCCGATGCTCTTTATGTTTGTTGCACTTACAGCTTGCTCTGGAGAAACGGAGCCGTCGTCCACCACTGAAACGTCAACACAAACAAATGAATCGGTTACAGCTCCCACCACAGAAAACGAGGAAACATCTGAAACGACACGACCGCAAACAGAAAGTTTGGATTTGATGTCAGGGGAGGGCAATTCTTCACAAACGGCAACCTTACATCAAGGAGAGGGTTTTTCATTGTACGTGTTCGAGAAGTTTTCTTTTGACGCTGCCAAAGGCCGCTTGTCGCTGACAAGCAATCCGGACTACTATGTAGATATTGAACCGCTGCCCTCAGATTATGATCTGGAAAAGCTTAAGACGACTGGGCAAGAGGACTTGGAAAAATTCGGTGAGGTGACTGATTATAGTGGAGAACTGATCGAGCATCCGCTTGGTTTCGCTGAGCTTTATCTTCAAGCCTCAGGTGAAAAAGGGATAAACGATTATATGGTCTGGAAATCAGAAAAAGGTGACGCTTTTTTATTCCGTCTTCACAATCCCAAAGGTGAAGAAGCCTCTGATTTCGCTGGTCCGGTCCTTGTGTCCTTATCCACGGTTCAAGGCGAATAGTTGTCATCGTCATCTTAAGGAGTGAATGACATCGTAATACCAAAAATGCGAAGCAAACGAATCATTCGAATTACTGCGATACTCATTTTACTTTTGCTCATAACGTGCATCGCATTTGTTTATGTTAATGACAGACCTGGCGGACTAGCCGATCGGCGCATGTCCAAAGCAATGGGAATGAGTGAAACCATGCATATTCCTATAGGAAAAACTGCTGAAGAAGCGATCCGAAAGTTTAGAAATAATGATGATTCATTACAAATCATTCATCAAGAACCGGTAGACGGCGGCATAATTTTGTTCAAACAAAAAACGGGTCAGGAAAATAACAGCAATCTTCAGATGGAGTATGCTCGGAAAATAATATTCGGATGGAAGTGGGCATGGGGTGGCGGATATTCCATTGGTGAATCATCTCAATTCACGTCTGCACTGGATTACATGAGCATACCTGAATTGAGTCACATATCGACACCTTTCCCTATGCTGTTTGGACATATATTAGACCCGGCTATTCAGCGTGTAACAGTCGAGTTTGAGGGAAATGAGAAACCAGTAGTTGCCGAAGCCAAGTTGGTTGAGGTGGGGCCGGAAAGCATAATCTGGTTTGTATCACTGCCCTCGTCTGCAACAATTCCGTATGAAATGAAGGGATTCAACGACAAAGGAGAACTCGTAACCCATAAACAAATGGATGATCCGAATGGCATGGGCGCCATGGTTCTGGGAGAACGTTAAAGAGTGTTCGTACGGAACCTGCGAGTAGGGCGGGATCGTCAAGTTTGGAAAACAATAAAAAGGGAACAACCCATTGTTGAGGGTTGTTCCCTTATACGTTACAAGGAAAATTCGGGTTTACAAAAAAATAAGTAAAAGAATTCCGACTACGAAGCAATAGTATGAAAAGTAAATCAAGTTCCCTCTTGCCATAATTCCCATGAACCATCTCATTGAAAAGTAGGTTACGATAAGGGTCGTAATGAACGCTAAAATGTAAGGTATAGCTAACTGCGCTCGGTGCGGATCGGTTACAATGTCAGAAGCCCCTAATATTACCCCGCCAATGCTGATCGGAATGTAGAGCATAAAAGAAAATTTCAACGCCGTTTCTTGTTTCATCCCGACAGCAATAGATGCAATCACTGTTGCACCAGAGCGGCTTATTCCCGGAATAAGAGCCACCGCTTGAGCCAGACCCACCAGTACTGCGTCTTTCGCAGACAAATCCCCATCTCTTTTGCGCCCGCGAAGGTTTCGAATAAGCCACAGCGCAACCCCTGTGATCAGTAAACTAATCGCAACCGTATAGACAGAAGTGAATATTTCTTCAATTTTATCCTTGAATAGCACAGCCCCGATCGCAGCAGGCAGGGTACCAATGATTATGTATAGACAAAACATAAAATCTGCTCTGTACTCCGCATTGCGAGAGACTAGAAATCGCCAGCCTCCTACAATAAGTTTTTTGATATCTTCCCGAAAAATAAACATAATGGCAATCAGTGAGGCTGTGTTTGTCAAAATTTCAAAGGATAATCCGTTCTGCTGCATGCCAAGCAGTCGTTGAACGATAATCAAATGTCCGCTTGAAGAAACCGGAATAGGCTCTGTAGCCCCTTGTACGATACCTAATAACACATATTTCAACCACAAAATAAAGTCTTCCATTGTATCCTCCTACTCATTATTTTCGATTAGCTTTGACATATTTCAGTTGGGCCACAATGATGACACTAATAATCACCAAAAGGAACCACGAACTTATCTTGCTAAAACTGACCAGTTGCCAGGAGTCATGCTGGTCAGGGTATTTCCAGCCGTTAAAAAATGTAGCTATATTTTCAGCAGTCCAGATGAAAAAACCTACGATGACAAAAGCGAGCGTTAACGGCATTCGATAGGTAGTTAATCGTACCCGATAGATAATCCATGTTTTACGAAAAACAATAAATACCAGAGCGGTCAACCACCAACGAAAATCGGGAATAAAATGATGTGTGAAAAAGTTGATATAGATGGCTCCTCCTAACAGAACCGAAGATGCAAACCCAGGCCAGCCTGTCATGTCCATACGCAATCTGCGCCATATTTGGCACATAAAGCTTGCTACACTTGCATACATAAATCCGCTATAAAGGGGAACGCCAAAGAGCTTGGTATAACCAGGCTCAGGGTATGACCAGGATCCCATCCACACCTTATACATCTCCAGTACCAATCCAATCACGTGAAATATACATATGACTTTGATTTCATCACGTGTTTCCAATCCGCTCCGGTACATAAGGTATTGTACTGCTAATAAAACAAGCAGAATGGCATCATAGCGATAAAGAAAGGGTATCTGAATTACGCTAGAAAGGGCCAACGTTCCAAAGATCGCCACAGGAAAAATGCAACTCATCGCCTGATGATAACCAAAATGCAGGAGCTGTACTAAAGGTTTCAAGTTATGTTTATCTCCTTCCTAAGCCTTGTTCATAATAATATAGATTTAGTCGGTTTGTAAAAAGAGAAAAAAAGATCTATATATTTTCTTATTTTCAATTCGAGCTTATTCAAAGACAAAACAGGCCCCTCGTCAACTGGAGGGACCTTGTTTTTTGGCTAATTCAATTATGCATTTTCAGACAGCTTGTAGGCAGATTTAATCGTATGTTCAATGAGCGTCGCAATCGTTACAGGACCAACACCGCCCGGTACAGGTGTAATTGCTGAAGAAGGAACAAAGCAAGCTTCGTAGTCCACATCTCCGACGTTGCCTTTGTTATAACCTGCATCAATAACGACAGCACCTGGTTTAATCCAGTCTCCTTTAACAAAGAGCGGTTTACCCACGGCTGCAATTATGATATCGCCAAGCTTCACGATTTCTTCCAGATTCACGGTTTTGGAGTGGCAAGTCGTCACCGTTGCATTCCGGTTTAGCAGCATGGCTGAGACAGGTTTGCCCAGAATTGGACTTCTTCCGATGACAACTGCATGTTTGCCCTCGATCTGAATATTGTAGAAATCCAAAATGCGCATAATAGCCTGTGGTGTACAGGAAGGGAATTCTGCGTCTCCAAAAGCATTAAGTGCAAAACCGAGAGTCGTAACACCGTCAACGTCTTTCTCGATACTAATGGCATCAAAAGCTGCTCTTTCATCGATATGATTCGGGACAGGGTGCTGAAGCAAAATACCGTGTACGGAAGGGTCATCATTTAGCTTGTTTATTTCTTGAATTAATTCATCCGTGGTGGTATCCGCAGAAAGAACGACCTTAATGGATTGCACGCCTAAGCGAGCACAAGCATTTCCTTTCATACGCACATAAGTCGCTGAAGAAGGATCATCTCCGACGAGAATTGTAGCGAGACAAGGCTGAATGCCTTTTTCCTTAAGAATGGCAACCTTCGAGGCCATGTCTTCCTTCATAAAATCCGCTACCGTTTGGCCATTCAAGATCAGTTTGTCAGTACTCATTTTCACATCGCCCTTTCAACATAAAAAAGAGGCAAGGAAATAAATATTCCTTACCTCTGCCCAGGCGTACGGCTTATTACAAAACCATATGCTCCCTCACGGTTCACCGTGTTCGCCAGTTACATATGATCGTTTGAATTGTTTAGATTGATAGTACTTGAAAAAGCAAAATTGTTCAATAGTTAATGGATTTCTCTTATAGAGAGAGAGATGATCTTAAGGATTAAGTATCTCGTCTATTAATGAAAATTCAACACGATCTACTTTCCAGCCCTTATTTGTATAGACGAGTGTGGCACTTCGGTAGAGTGTTTCCTTCTTACCGTAAACGGAACTAGAACCCGAGTATTGACTTAATCTAGCTGTATTGCTGTCACGGTAAGTCAGACCGGATTGGCTGATGACTTTGAATTTAAAGTTGTATTCCAGCCCTTTATCCCGAATAATTTCGTTGATAAAACGATCTGTAAAATAGGCGCTAAAGTATGTCCGAATTTGCTTAATGGAAGACAGGTTTGTCGCTTCATTTAATTTATCAACGAAGATTTGCTGTTGTTTGGCCGTTATTCTCTTTGTATTGGGCACTTGCACTTTGGGTTTTGCCATCGTCACCTGTATTTGCGTGCCATCCAGAGTGATTGTTGCTTGGCTGGTTTGTTGATTCCATTGCACGTCAGCGCCTAAAGTTTGACTGATAAACCGCGCCGGGATATAGGTGGTGTTATCGTTTAATTCCGCAGGAACATCCAGAGAAACTGCCTCTTGGTTAACCAGTATCTTTTTAGAGTTAATGGTCAAAAGTATTGTCATTTCACCTTTGGTAATGGTGATATTTTTTAGTTCTTTATTCCAGTTAACTTCCGCTCCCAAGTTTTCGGACACTGCCCGTAACGGAATTAGAACACGATTATTTTGTAGCATGCCAGTATCCATTGTGATGTACTGGTTTGCAGCTTCCCCGGTAGCCGCAAAGCTCGGCAGGATGAGCAGAGTCGTTGTCAGCAAGGAAATAGTGATTTTTTTAAACATAGGCTCCTCCTCTAAAGATTAATTATTTAAATATGTAGACGTTATCAAAATAGAAAATGTTTCTGTATGTAAGATGCCATTCTCCAAGCAGTAAGGTAGCCTAGGGCTTAATTCTAATTTTTTTCTTTTACCAGAGGAAATAGTTGATAACTGTTCTCACTCATGATATATTGTTAACAAGTAAACTATATCGGATTAATTTCCTGAATTAGTTTAATCATTCAAGGTTTTTTTATTGTTTATAAGTAAATAAGGAGCGATTGAAGAATGGATTCAAACGATCGAACAAAACAGTTACTGTATGACCAATTTATCCGGTTTTTACATGTATATGAGAATCACAAGGATACGGAAATTGAACATTTTCTAAGTATCGCCCAGCGGGAAAGCATGGACAAAATCCCTCAGCATTTGACCGCGGTTCATATGATAGATTGCATTGGCAAGCATGAGCCTATTAACAACACAGGGATTGCTGAGGCGATGAATTTGTCCAAAGCAAGTATTACCAAGATCGGCAACAAACTGCTGGAGGAAGGATTCGTCAAACGTACGAAAATGAATGACAACAAGAAGGAGAGCTATTTCCGGTTGTCACCACAAGGCAAAAAGATCTTTGAACTGCATGAACGTTTACATGTACTTGAGGCTGAACGGTTCTATCGTTCTTTGGACAAATATTCGGAACCGGAGCTGAAAATAATACTTCAATTTCTTCAAGACAGCAGCATGGATATGGAATCCAGATAAACTGAAGGAGAGTGAAACACTTGAGTCTGGCAGAATTGATCAGGGAACGCAGAAGTATTCGTAAATGTAATTCTACACCGGTGGAAAAGGAGTTGGTTGTTGAATTGCTGCACAAGGCTACGCGGCTTCAACCATCTGTTGAAGCTGGCTTATGGCGTGTCGTTTATGCCGGAACCCCCGAAGCACGCAAACGGTTGGTGGACTGCATGCTGGAACAGATGTCGCAGAGCAAGCTCGGCAAGTTGATTCCGGGAAAACTGCTGGATGTGTTTAAAAAGAGGTTTACCGATATTCCTGCTCATGTCATTGTTATGTCGACTGTAGGACCGGATCGTCTGACCAATGATCGCAATTATGCGGCTGCCTGCGGGATGATGCAGAGCTTCCAACTGCTGGGATGGGAACAAGGGTTAGGAATGCTGTGGGATACAGAGTCCATGATTCAGAATGAAGGCTTTTTCAAAGGAATTGGACTGCGTGAGGATGAAAGATTTGTTGGCATTCTTCATATGGGATATTACGACAAAGCGCCAAGAAGCCGGAAAAGAACACCAGCTGAGCAAAAGTGGACTGTATTTCAGGGTCAGACTACGTAGAAGGGAGGATGTAAATATGGAATTGTCCGATCTGCAAGGGGGCATACACAGTCCGAAATATTTTTTGGATCGACCGGTATCACAGGAGCTAATCCTTGAATTGCTCAATCACGCCGTGTGGGCGCCAAATGATGGACTTCGTGAGCCGTGGCGATTTATTTTTGCTGATAATCGTAATGGGAAACTCATGCAGGGAATGCAGGAGCACGCTCCAGCGTATCTTCTGGTTCTGGTGAAGGAAGAGGCGGATCATCATAAGCGGGAAGAGGACTTTGCAGCTGTCTGCTGTCTGATCCAAAATTTTCGTTTGCTTGCCCATGAACAGGGCCTGGGTGTGCGCAGTACGTTGCATGACTGGATGTACGACCGGAGTCGTGCTGAAAAGTTTGGCGTGTTAGGCAACGAGCGAATTGCTGCGGTTCTGGAATTGGGATATGGCGCTGTACAGCTGGAAGGGAAAACTGAGATAACAGAACCTCAGCTTCAGTTCGAACTGCTGTAGCGTAGAAGATATAGGAAAGAAAATTTAAATGAATGAGGAACGACAAAACCTTGATCGGGATTGTCGTTCTTTTTTGTGCGGTGTGTATCCGATTTGTAGATTACAAGTCAGCTATAGCGGATACACACAACTAATCCAGAGATTCACCTATTTTAGAAAAATGATATTCCTATAATGTGTTAATTACCTTGTTATGAGAATTGAATTGTGTTCTATTCTGTAAAGCAGATAAATCACCATCTAAATTCTTCAGGTTGGGAAGGAAAGCTGCGGCGACCGAACAAAGCAAGGGGAGCAGACCCAAAGACAAGAATAAGAAAGGCAGACCATAGAGTTCTGCAACCGCTGCACCTGCAAAAGCACCTACAGGCTGTAGTCCGCCACCAATGAGGAACCGTATTGAGTTGACTCGGCCTTGAAGAGGTCCGGGGACAAGTGTACCATGCAAAGCTGAACTGAGAGAACCAAAGAAAGGTCCTGCTGCACCAGCGGCACATAAGGCAACGAGCGCAAACGGATAACTCGGGAATAGGCCCAGTAAGGCGTTAAAAAGCCCGATGGCGGCTAGGCTGCACAACATAACTGTCCGTCGTCTTTTGATTTCACCCATCCACGAGATGACCAAAAGTCCTATTAATGTGCCACATGCTGAAGCAGTGGTGAGTGTACCTATAGCAGCGGCATCCCGATTTAACACTTCACGAACAAAAGGAATCATCATCGTCCAGATCGCTACAGAAGACATGTTGCTGATCGAAACCATTCCCATAATCGAAAGCATGGCCGGGAAACTACGATAAAAGGAGAAACCTTCATGGATATCTCTGAAATAAGCTTTAATTGAAAATGAGGACTTAGCTGCTACTGGCTTCTGCATTGTGGGCAGATAGAGCAACGTGGCAATGGCGGCGGTGTAACAAACGGCGTTGATGCCCAGCGTTGGCAACGCCCCAGCTACGGCAGTAAGAGCTCCGGCTAAGGCTGGGCCCAACAAAGCAGCTGCATTACGGCAGCCGTCGATTACCGCGAATGCACGCACCAATTTGTGTTTATCTGATACTCCTGGAATAATTGCCATTGCGGTGGGCATGAATAGGGCAGAACATGCCCCGCTTAGTCCTGCGGCCAGGAAAAGATGCCATAATTGCAAGTGGCCTGCGAGTCCCAGACTCAGCGGTAATAAGAGAGCAAGCAACCTAACAGAAGCAAGCACTGCCATGAACCGCCCTCGGTGTAACCGATCGGATAACGGCGAGCCGAGCAACCGAATGGCCACTTCTGGAATGCTAAAGCTTAGTGCCATCGCACCCATGGCCATCTTAGATGCAGTTATTTCATAGACAAGCCATTCCATAGCCAGAAGACCAAATACGTCACCAAATGAACTCAGAGTGACAGTCGCTAGTAAACCATAATAACTGCGCTTAAGCATGAGTGTTCCTCCGTGTGCGTAGGTTAAAGGGCATGATCATCATTCTTCAATATAAGCTGAAATCTGTTCCGAAAGCTTGTTGAGAGCTTCTAAACGCAAGCTGTAAGAGGTCGTTTTCTGGTTATAATGCACGATGACAAGCCCCGCTGCCCTTAATGAAATCAGGTGGTAGTGAACCGTACTTTTAGAAAGTTTAACCTCGCTAACGATCTCAGTGAATGTTAACTGCCTTCCAGCCAACAGGCGGAGGATATATAATCTGGTCTCGTCGGACAAAGCTCGCGTTAGACGCAACAACCGATGTTCAGGCCGACCCGTTGCTGGTGGGAGAATATCGGCAGAGTAACTTGTGAAAATCACTTCATCAAAGATGGCTGAGGTGACAAAGGGACGAGCATGATATTGAGGGATTAGAATCACTTGTTTGAGCAGAGGGGTGGGGTATAGACGCATACCTTCTGTTGCCTCCTCATAGACCTCTAAGTCATTGGTTCCGTTTAAACTGGACTGTCTGGTTTCAGCTTCTAAGGCGAGACCTTCGATAATCGCCGAATCAATTTGGCTGAAATAGTGGGTATCCCATTCACGCAGCGCTTCGGATGTCCGGCTGCGCAGTTCCGGGAGATTGGAGGGAACGGACAACTTCACATTAGCAGCGATGTCATATAGCTGGCCCGTGGTTAGGTCTTCAAGCCAATCCAAAAAACTACTCACTGAGCGTTCACCAGGACAACTCCAAATATAAGGTGCTAGGCTAAAATCATCTACAAGTTTCATCGTCTCCCGCATTTGTTGTAGTTTGGCAGGTGCGAACCGATCTTGTACTTCTCTGACCCATAGTTTTCCAGCATCCAGAGCATTATGATTCTGTTTACTCATGAAAACCGTCAGGCTGCTTACACATTCATAAATGGGCGCGAAATCAACTTCCACTTTGTAGTTCATAGCTCGAATTTCCCCCTGTTCTTTCTTGTTCTATATTTATAGAACAACTAATTTGTTTTATTGTATACGAACAATTATGGGTTTGCAACAAAAATGTCCAATGATTTACTTATTCTCTTCAACGAAAAAAGACGTTCCCACGGGTGGCGAGCACCTGAAGAAGCGTCTTTATGATTTATAATGACAGCAAAATGAGCAGTCTGGTTTTAAAATAACTGAATAATACTCACCGATAGTGTATATTGAAAATTTAATCTTGGTTGAGTGCTGCTATCTGATCTTTCACATTTACATTACTTAATCCCCCGTGGTAACAAATGACAGATGTAATATCGAAATCTGCATATTTTCTCAACGAGAGCTTTGCTGCGTTCATATCCGGTGTAGTCGGGGCGTGAATTCCACCAAGTATACCTTCTACACTGTACATGGAATCCCCGGCAATGAGAGTTTTACTTTCCTTCAAATAAAGACTGATATGACCGGGTGTGTGTCCAGGCGTGTGAATAACGCGAATCCCGCCGCAAAACGGCAGTTCCTGACCATCTATTAAAGTATGGTTTACTGTGCCCTTCGGGGGATTCTCCAGGTGACCATCTTTTATCAGAGGCAGTTCTCCTTGGATGTACGGCTTATCCAATTCGTGTGCATATACATAAACAGCGTTGCCACGCGTCTGTAAAATCTCCGGTAGATTCCCTATATGATCGACATCCTGATGGGTCAAAATAACTGCATTTAATTGGTCTATTGAAACGCCAGCCTTCTCCATTGCCACACGTAAATCCTCAAATTGACCTGGAAAACCAGTGTCTATTAGAATAGTCATTTCTTGATCCTTTAAAAGAATAGGGTGTATCACATTCCCATGATAGTCTAGATGGAGCATTTCGACTCCCTTTGAAATTTCCATAATATTAGTCCTCCGTAGAAAGAAATAGTATCTCTTTGTAAACGAATCAACTTCGTAAAAAGATACGGGGGTAGAATTGAAAAAAAAAGATTAGTGTTTTCTTGTGAACCAAACCAAGTATAGGATGATCTAATGAATAGAAGGAATGAAGGAAAGGGGGAGCATTGGTGGATTTATCAGAAAAAGCCGAACTTGCAAGACAAGGAGATAAGGAAGCTTTTGTATTTTTAATACGTGCTGTTCAACAAAGCCTATTTGTTATAGGAAGATCAATCGTTAAAACGGATGAAGATTGTGCAGATGCAATACAGGAGACCATTGCTAAAGCTTTTTCTAATGTACATACACTGAAAGAGCCAACTTATTTTAAAACTTGGATCATTCGGATTTTAATCAATGAGTGTAATCGGATTATTAAGAAAAAAAAGCGAGTATCCCTTGTCCCTTATGATATGAGAAAGACATCTTATAAGGGGGATTTTGAACAAATTGAGCTGTTTGAGGTAATTGACGAATTGGATGAACAGCTTCAAACCATCGTGACACTTTTTTATATCGAGGACTTATCGGTCAAGGAAATAGCTAGAGTGCTTGAAGTTTCTGAAGGAACAGTAAAGTCAAGGTTATTCAGGGCCAGACGACAATTATCAGAGCTCGTTCTAGAGGAAGGAGAGGGCAGATATGAATTTTCATGATCCGGTTGACCGTGAGATCAAGCAATTAATAAATGCTAAAAGAAAAGACCTGATCATTCCTGATACAGTACAACTTGCTATGGAGAACGCACTTTCCTCCATTTCGGAGCAGAAGGTAAAAAAGAAATATCCCCATAAAAAATGGAGATGGGCAGCAGCAGCTTTAGCCCTCTTTTTCATCCTAGGAGCGGTTTCGATTTATTCCGTACCAACATTTGGTGAGATGATCCGGTCTTTATTTGCCAAGGATAACCCGGATATTGGACTTTTGCGGGCACAAGAATTGGGACTAGTGCATAATCCTCACATTAAAGTCAAGGACAAAGGTTATACGCTGGTAATTGATGAAGCAGTTGCAGACCCTACCCGAGTGACGATGGCTCTTCAACTCTTTGATAAAAAAGGTAAGCACGATCGCTATAAGTTACTCCTTGGAGATCTGAACAACATTACAATCAAAGATGCTAACGGTAAAGACTTGGACACCATGTACGATATGGGGTACACAAATGATTTTTATTATATGGTTGCTTTCTTCAATGAGCCATTGGAGACAGACAAGATTACGATAGAAGGGAATATTGGGACGCTTGGCAACAGAAACGAGCCTTCCATTGAAGGAGAATGGAACTTTAGCTTTGATATAGATATGAGAGAGGCTAACCAGCAAACGAAGATAGAAGAATTATCAGGTAGCTACACAACGCCACACGGAATGACAGTCACTTTAAAGAGGTTAACGAGAATGGTACAAGGAGTCCGTTTTGAACTGGAGACTGAACTTAATGATGCTGCAATGGCAAGGTCACCCGGTGATTTATGGGAAAAGCAGATGTTGAGCTTTCACTTTGAAACTAAAGAGAATGAAGAAATTCATTCGGTAAATTCGAGAAAGAATGGTGACATGGTTAGTCTGATGTCTACTGATTATGCAGTCATTGGAGACGGGAAGATTCGTTGGAGTTATATTTTCAAGTACTTGCCAGAGCATGAACCATATCGTTTTATTTTGGATGGTTACTCGGTCGCGGAAACAGACGGTAGCAGAATTTCCTTTAGGCCATCGGAGCTGATAGAACCCAAATCTTTTCAAATATTAACAGACCGCATAGAGTTGGTTGGGACGTCGCTTGAGGACTCACAAAACCCTGATGCCACATTTGAAACAGCCGTATCGTTCTACGGGGAAATGGATAACGAAATAAACAATGAAGAATGGAAAGCATACGATTCATCAGGCAAGCAGTATGACGTTAGTAAGTGGGGGATTTCAACCTTAAAAAATACGCTTTCTAATAATTGGAGAGAGGGATTTATTAGTATGGGGAATCGCGATACGCAGCAGCCTTATGAATATCGGATTATGGGGTTAGACGACATTCCGGAGGAACTTATCCTGGTAAGACGTGTAGTGGATAAAAGGTACAAAGACCCGGACTGGTCTGTATTGCTAAAATAATTTATTAATGTGTAGTCTATCCAGCACTAATATCCTCAGCATCACTTTCACAGCCGCCCTTCTGGGCGGCTTTTTGCATATTTGTTTTCTTATAGGTACAAGTCGATTTTTAGAAGGAAAGCAGATATAGATCTAAACATATTAGAGATTAATCTTTAATTTGTCAGGTTTTTATGTAACCGCTATCATTCTATAATTTAGTCAGAAAGGAGGTGAAAGTAAAAAAAATAATTGCATCAAATGGTAATTGAAAACTTCAACCGAGAATCAGACGAAAGCAGTCGATAGGGCAAATACAATCATATTGGGAGGTAGAGTATGTTTAAATTTAGCAAAAAAATGATGACGGTCATTCTTGCGGCTTCCATGAGTTTTGGCGTGTTTGCAGCAACCTCAAGTGCAGCGACAGATTATTGGCAGAATTGGACCGATGGCGGCGGTACGGTCAATGCCGTGAATGGATCAGGCGGCAATTACAGTGTGACATCGCAGAATACGGGGAACTTTGTTGTTGGTAAAGGCTGGAATGTTGGATCTCCAAACCGGACAATTAACTATAATGCTGGGGTTTGGTCTCCATCCGGTAATGGATATTTGACACTTTACGGGTGGACAAGAAATGCACTTATTGAATATTACGTTGTAGATAGTTGGGGCACATACCGACCAACCGGAACGTTTAAAGGTACTGTCAACAGTGATGGAGGAACCTATGACATCTATACAACGATGCGATACAATGCACCTTCCATTGACGGTACACAAACCTTTGCCCAGTGCTGGAGCGTAAGACAATCGAAGAGAGCGACCGGGGTTAACTCCGCTATTACATTCAGCAACCATGTGAACGCATGGGCAAGTAAAGGAATGAATCTGGGTAGCAGTTGGTCATACCAGGTGTTAGCGACAGAAGGATATCAAAGCAGCGGAAGTTCCAACGTAACGGTGTGGTAAGTAATCCACGGTAAGCAACCCCATTTAACGTAAGTAAAAAAGATTTTTATACATTAAGGACAGGCTCAATGCCTTTTCCTCAGTTCTACTTTCAGTCCGGATATGTTGAAGGCCGTTTAAGTCAGACAAATGGCCTTCGACGTTGCCGGATACGAAATGATAGGTATCATAGGCCATTTTTTATTTTCCATTCGCTTAAAGGAGATTGTTCAATGAGAAAGCTATTAATGTTCTTTTTAATAGCAACAATGCTAGGAATTACTGCCTGCTCGCAGGATAAACCCGAACCGAAGGATAACCTTGTATTCGTGCAAGGTGGAATGTTTAAGAGTAACAAGTCCAATTTTTCTGGAAGAAATGCGACCCTTTCGAACTTTTATATCGGAAAATATGAGGTAACTCAAAAAGAGTGGGAAAATGTCATGGGAAATAACCCCTCCGAATTCAAAGGAGATCAATTACCGGTAGAAATGGTGAGTTGGTATGATGCGATAGAGTATTGCAATCTAAGAAGTATACAAGAGGGCTTGAAGCCGCATTACAACATCGATAAGGATACCCAAGACCTGAATAATAAGAATGAGAACGATAATATTAAATGGATAGTAACCATTAATGAGGGAACTAATGGTTACCGACTGCCTACAGAAGCGGAATGGGAATATGCCGCAAGCGGAGGTCAGGATAGCAAGAATTACACATACAGCGGCAGCGACAACGCCGACAAAGTCGCATGGTATTGGAAGAACGCCGGGGACAAAATCTTAACTGGAGACTGGAACTGGCCTGCCATAGAGAGCAACAAAAACCAAACCAAATCGATTGGTACTCAACAGCCCAACGAGCTTGGTATCTACGATATGTCTGGCAATGTAAGAGAATGGTGCTGGGACTGGTACAGCGATGCTGAGAGCCAAATGGCTTCATTTCGGGTAATAAAAGGCGGGGGCTGGATCGGTGGTGTCAACAATAACGAGATCGCTTTTCGAGGCAAATTCGATGCAAATGGTTTTGGTCTGGATCAGGGGTTTCGTGTTGTTCGCGGAGAATAGTCGAAACGTTGTAAAGTACCCAAATAGTTTAAGACGGCCCTATATGCTGCAAAGTAGGTCGTTGAACATAAAGAGATGCCCGCGCTAATGCAGATTAGCCGGGGCATCTCTTTTTGAAATGCTTGTATTTCATTCTAATGCACAGGATCGGAAAGGTGATGCATTGTTTGTCGTACAAATCGACCCTTTATTTTGCAGGATCAAAAAGTATCCTACCACACAAAAATGATCGGATCATACAAAAAAGTGCGTACTATTCAACGATCAGGGCACCTGATAATCTAACATTCGAAGGGCAAATTGAATTGTCGTTCAATATAAAAATCGTACTGAAGGGGTGGGAAAAATGCCAGCGTATCAACTTCACTTGAAAGATAAACGGATCGTATGGGGAAACGCAATAGATGTGGAGTCTCTCATTGGCACATATCCACAGGATTCAATTAGACCAGGAGAGAATGCGGCTTTGGATTGGAAATTGCCTAATGGCATATATAGAGCAAAAGAGGTCGTCATAGAGCTGGATAAACTGCTTGAGGCGATACTGGTTCAGCTGGGCGAACCGATAGACGGTAATCCTTCGGTGTTATTGGACAGCCTTCAGGCCAATTTGGCGATCTCCGGTGATCTTTCATCACTACCGCTTGGACCTTTGGCTTTGAAGGATAAGGCAGGTGTTGAAGTTACGGCACAGGCGGCACGTATCGGTGAACAATTGGTTCTCTGGGCACGAGAGATTAATTCTGAAAAGAGGGCACTGGCGCAATATGGACCGGAAACCCTAGGAGAGCTGGAATTTAGAAGTCATTGCTATGGTCATACCCTGATACCGGAAGCTATTGCTCAGGTTTGGGGTCCCGCTGGGGGACCAAGAGTTATGCAGTTATATAATGAATACTTGCACCAATTTGTATTGCTGCGGGATGCATTACTTCCCTTTGCCAATTGGGAACAAGTACCGTTTGAAGTCATGGAACACACGCAATTCAAAGGATTACGTTTTCTGGAGCCTGCCCGTAAGGTCTTTTTAACTCAATTGCTCGGGAAGGAATTAACTCACAAGGCGATTGTTCAATATGCACAGAGTGTGCTTAGCTCGAGTTTGACCTCTGCTGGTTACGGCTTTCAATATCCTTTGGGAACTGTGTTGCCCGCTGGCTTGGGAGAGTCGGCTGGTACGGCTGCACGTTATCTTCTGAAGTGGCATCCGGTACAAACCATTGAGACTGAAGATACAAAAGATTTAGTTGCCATCTCTTTCGAATATGAATATGACGATTATTATGCTGCACCACGCGACGAAGCAGGAACGGGTATACCTGGCAGCAAGGATCACTTTCACATTTCAGAGAATCATAGTGATCTTCCATCCATCGCACGGCTGCTTCCGAATACAGATTCAGATCGAACGACCTTGCGTTTCAGACTGGAGAGGGAAGGTCATGTATCATCTAGTGTAGAATCTAGTGTGGATCTCGGTCAGCTCTTCAGGGGACATCGATTTTCATATCGGCCTGAAAAGAACAACCATTCCAAGGATGCTACTGTGAAGCGAACATCGACCAGCATTCATCAGGTAGCAGACATTCTGTCGCATTCCGGATTGGTGACAAATACGGATAATGGAGTCCATATCATACCAACAGGCGGAAATGAACTTGTACAGTGGGCTTTGTTAGGCAAGCTGTATCCCGAAAATGTGGTGTTAGTGGACAAAGGAGATCAAGAGGAGCTGGAAGCAGCTTTGGTTTCTGGGAAGGGGTATGGAACGCAATTTTTGGTGTTGTAATGCTATAAACCATTCGTGACAGATGATATGACGACGGCAGCGTACTCGTACAGAGCTGCTGCCGTCTAATTACGACTACTTTAATTTACATTAGCGATGTCGCGGCGAGAGTCATCATTGTCGCAAGATACTTCGTCGGGGAATTTCTCGATATAAGTCGTACCAAACTTGCACAACATCTGTAGCATGGGGGCCAGTTCCTCGCCCAGATCGGACAAATAATATTCTACTTTTGGCGGTGCAACCGGATAGACCTTGCGAATAATCAGGCCGTCGCTTTCAAGCATTCTGAGCTGCATTGTAATCATGCGTTGAGTTGCGTCCGGAAGAAGTCGCTGAAGTTCATTAAACCGAATGGGACCTTTAGTTAAGTGATTGAGTATAGAAATTTTCCATTTACCGCTAAGTAAGCTCATGACAATTTCCGAGGTACAGCGATAGGTTTTATTTCTAAAGTTAATCATCCTCCAACACATCTCTTTCACTTTGATTTTGTACTCCCCACTCACATAAACCTTCCAGAACAGGCAATAACGTTTCCGCTTTATCGGTCAGTCTGTACTCGACTTTAGGCGGGACTTGTGGATACTCTTTCCGTTCGACCATACCATCCGCTTCTAATTCTTTTAGTTGTGAACTCAGTGTTTTAAACGTAATCGCTCCAATTTGTCTTTTCAGTTCATTAAAGCGTACCGGTTGGTTTTCTGCCAAAAGATAAATAATGACCATCTTCCATTTGCCGCCAATGACAGACAATGTATAGCCAAAAGGCGTATCTTGAATATGTTTAACCTTACCTTGATATTCAGCCATGCTCATATTTATGCTATCCTTTCGGGTAGTACCTGTCATAATAGTGCGTACTACTTTTTGATTTGCGTTCAGTTTATACTAACCTTACTTTGAAGTAAAGGAGAGAAAAACTTGAATCAAAAAACAATACGTCTGTTAATGCCTCAATGGCAAGGGGGAAATAATCCTAACTACTCTTTTGGGGCGGAACTGCTTGCCTGGCTGGCTCCTGATAATGATCAACCCCTGATCCAAGTTCCTGTACAAGCATATGATGGAACTCCACTGGAAAACGAGAATGGTGTAAATGGGAGAAAACAGCTCATTGAACAATTGGAAGCAGCACAGCATATTATTCATGCTCACAAGCCTGACCGCATCGTTATGTTTGGTGGAGACTGCTTGGTCGAACAAGCTCCGTTTGCCTATTTAAACGAAAGGTATAATGGAGAATTAGGCTTGATCTGGATCGATGCGCACAGTGATTTGGTTGGTTACGCGGGTTATGATAACGGACATACGCTACCTCTGGGTAATCTTTTGGGAGAAGGGGATGAAGAGTTTGCAAAACATGTAAAAATCCCTCTAAAACCTGAAAATGTCTTTATCGCGGGGTTGGCAACACCTACAGAACAGGAAGACGAAGTGATCTCAGAAGCTTTTAAACGATTAGGTATAACGACTGCAGAATCAGATACTGAAATGATTCAAAGACTTGGCATTAAAACTGCCGGAGTCAAAGAATTAACGAAAAGTACAGCATCCATCAAACAGTGGATCAAAGAAAGCGGCATTAAACATCTGGCTATTCACCTGGATCTAGATGTGCTTGATCCTAAGGCTTTTCGCTCGTTATTATTCGCTAATCCTGAAGGCCCTTATACGTACTCTCCTGCGGGAAGCTTGCAAATTCCTCAGCTCCTTCATCTGCTCAAAGAATTGTCGGAAGAAACAGATGTTGTGGGATTGGGTATTACCGAGCATATGCCATGGGATTCAATCAACTTGAAGAACCTGCTAGGGAAATACCTATTCTAAATAAATAATATCATTCAATATACTCACCAACGGATTTATAATACTAGAATAATAGGTTGACCATAAAAAATACACTCAGACACTTTATCATTGTGTGAAGTGTATTTTTTTGTGACTGTACGTGAGATAAAAGCTTAATAGCATTTGAGTGCTGAGGATTTGAAGCTATGGCTGGCTGTGATCTGGGGTGCATTGTAAGACACCATTGGTCATTCACCTACATACATTATCTCAGGACAAATGACTATTGAAGTCAGTCATGGAGGTTTTAATCTTATGTCAATTAATCATCATTCGAATACATCACATCCTTATTGGATCGAGAACGTGGGCGGGAGAGAAAGGGAAGCTATGACTCCTCATCCTGTAGTTGTGGAGGTTAGGCAAGTCGCATCCAATCAGATTGTAGTGACGTACGATCAACCAGCGGATTTAGCATCCGCAACAAACATATCGAACTATTGGATAAGAAGTAATATGGCTAGTCCATCAGATATAGCCAGTCTAGGAATGGGAGAAGCCATCGGCAAAGAAAATTCGATTCGTGCTGATCGGGGGATGATCGCTCCTATTAATAATTCCAAAACGAGATTTGTTATAACCTTCAATGTTAACGCGACTATGGGTGTTCTTTATATTTTGCTTCCATGCTTTGTCAATTTGGAGGGGAGATCCGGATTCACTGGAGGAAATTGGGGACCGTTCAGTAGAAATATGTTTATTGGATTGTAGTAAACAGTTCAATAGGGCATGAACACAAAAAGTCGCCAGAAATGGCGACTTTTTTATCGATAGAAAGGGTCAGATTTCAAGTTTACGTGTACCGAGCCACTTCACCATTTCTGGGTCGTTATGAGAAAAGAACAGACTTTGCTTCGTATCTAATGCAGTAATTGATTCCATATCATTTTGGCTTAATTCAAAGTCAAAGATATTGAAGTTCTCAACAATTCTCTCTTTACGAACAGACTTCGGAATGACAACGACTTCTCTTTGTGTCAACCAGCGTAAAACGACCTGTGCAACAGATTTATTCACCTTTTTCGCAATGGATAGCAATACATCATTCTGGAAAAGATCATTTCTTCCTTCAGCAAAAGGCGCCCAGGATTGAATCTGAACATTATTTTCTTTCATAAAAGCAGCACTTTCGATTTGTTGATTGAAAGGGTGTGTTTCAACCTGGTTTACCGCAGGAACTACCTCATTATGAATGATTAAATCGATCAGACGATCCATCTGGAAGTTGCTAACTCCAATAGCACGGACCTTTCCTTCACGATACAATTCCTCCATAGCGCGCCAAGAGCCGTACACATCGCCAAAAGGCTGATGAATTAAATACAGATCCAACACATCCAATTGCAATCGATCCAGAGATTTTTGGAATGCTTTTTTAGTGTTTTCATATCCAGTATCCTGAACCCAAAGCTTTGTAGTAATAAATAATTCTTCTCTTGGGACACCACTTCGTTTAATGGCTCGACCAACGGCTTCTTCGTTTAGATATGAGGCAGCTGTATCAATCAGGCGATATCCTGCCATAATGGCATCGTAAACGCTTTGTTCGCATTCATTTTGATCTGCAATTTGATAAACACCAAAACCCATAATGGGCATCTCCACACCATTGTTAAGTATTACTTTTTCCATGTTAAAGCCCTCCTTCTTATAGGTTTATTATGTACCAAATCATCATTCTAGCGTTATATCATTCATATCAAATGTTTGCCTAATTATCTCACGGGACGCATGAAATTGATTTTTGACCTTCAAGTAAAAGACTTCTATTCTGCTGAATAGAAGTCTTTGAATCTCCCTCTGAAATTCCCCTTTTCCAACCTTCCAAGCCAATTGAAAGAACAAAGCTATCTTTTATAGCTTGACCCAGGCCACCAGCCCATCGGGCTGATCCGGGTTAATACCATGGCGTTCGGCATTAGCCAAAGCAGCGATTTGCGAGATGAAGATGAAAGGAATACCCCGCACCGCTGTATTAAGCGGATGACTAGTTGTGATTTCAAGGTCGATGAACTCCTGCGGGATGCCCATCGCCCGATCGGCAAATGTAATAATGGTGGCTCCACGCTCCTTAATATCCCTCAACAGATTGCGTTGATGCTCAATACCGCTGTCCGACAAGGCAGCAATCACTAAAGTATCCGAACCCACGGTGACCATCGGGCCGTGCCGAACGTCAAGAAGATGGTATGCGTGGGCTTGTGTCTTGGCAATTTCGGTCAAAGCGATGGCACCCTCGGCTGCCAGGCCTTGTAGTTCACCGTCTGCAAGCAGGACTGTATTCGTCCAATTGAAGTTGGAGACACGGCGGATGCTGTCCTCTACACATGCCATGTAGGCTTCACCTTGATGAATCGCTTCCTGCATATCGATAATCAGCTCCTCATCACCAGCAAGAAAAGCGGCAAGCAGCAGATTGGCTGCATACAGATTGGTTACTGTGCGGGTCTGGCAAACGCTATGGTCAAAAGCCCAGGGCAGTTCCAGAGGGAAATCAGCGTTTTTGGATAACGGCGAGCCCGTTACACAAGAAATCGTTAATAATGGAATACGTTGATCGGACTGAAGTAAACGCAATGCTTCAACGACCTCACTCGTACTGCCAGATCGTGACGGCGCTATGATCAGGCTACCCTCCAGCATGGGACGATAGCGTTCTGCATGGAGCATGAGATCACCAGCGGCAAGTGACATTGCAGGCAGGCCAGCACGCAAACGGAAGGAAAAAGCGGCCGCTTCGCTCAAGCAATAGCTGGACCCGGCGCCAACAAAGGTTACGGAGGTAATCGCTTGAGCTTGGACAAAGGCAGTAAATTCCGTGCGCTTGGCCAGTAAATAGTTGTAGGTCTGCTGTAGGGCCTTATATTGTTCTTTTACTTCAAGATACGTCAAACTCATAAAAATACCTCCCGGGAATGATTTAGATTGATAGCTTCAGTTTGTGATCTTTTCGATCAAATATATAGTTAAATGATTGTGATAATCATAATTATGCCTTTATATCCCTGTAAATTGCAATAGTTTTCCAAAATAATGATTGATTTAATCAAATAAAAAGATTATTATGATCACAAGCTAGAAATCATCAAATGTTTCCCATACTCATCTGACCCGTGAAGGGAGGTGCAGGATCGTTCAAATCGTCGCTATGTAACGACGAAACCTTAAAAGGGGGAATGGATATGCCACTGATCTCGTCCACTGAAATGCTGCAAACAGCTCGCAGGGATCAATACGCCATCGCTGCATTTAACGTTCATACCCTGGAAATGCTTCAGGCTGTCGTTGAAGCGGCTGTAGAAACCGAATCACCGCTCATTATTCAAACCACGGTGGGCACAGTCAACCACTTGGGACCAGATTACATTGCTCATGCGGCTAAAACCGCAGCGGACTTGACGGATATCCCCATCGCACTTCATTTGGATCACTGCACTGATTTTTCAACGATTATCCGATGCATACGAGCAGGTTATACCTCCGTTATGATCGATGCATCCATGTATCCTTTTGAAGAAAATGTGAACCTAACCCGTAAAGTGATGGAGGTTGCTCAGGCATCTGGCGTAAACGTGGAGGCTGAGCTTGGTAAGGTTGGCGGCGTTGAGGACGATATTGTCGTCGAGGAACAGCATGCTTCCCTAGCAGATCCGGAAGATTGCGTGCAGTTTGTTGAACGTACTGGTGTAACTACACTGGCTCCAGCAATCGGTACCGCACACGGTATTTATAAGGGACAGCCGAACATAGATTTTGAACGAATTGAAACCATTGCGAATCGAGTATCGGTTCCTTTGGTGCTGCACGGTGGTTCGGGCATACCAGCTGAACAGATTCATCGGGCGGTTGCACTTGGGATGTCCAAGGTAAATATAGCCACAGAGCTGCGTATTGCTTTTTCCGAAGCTATCAAAGATGTATTTTTAATCCATCCAGAAGAGAATGATCCACGTAAATACATGGCTCCGGCGAAGGAAGCAGTTAAACGGCTTGCCATGGAGAAAATACGGTTATGTGGAAGCACTGGCAAAGCCGGCGTAGTCCGATGATTACCACGGTCACACTCCATGCGGCCATCGACCGGACATTATACGTTGACAAGTTTGGCGTAGGTCAAATGCATCGGGTGACAAGACAGGTTAATGAGCCGGGCGGCAAAGGCAATAACGTAGCCAAGGTGATCCGGCAGCTCGGCGGTGAAGTCACAGCTACAGGCATTATTGCCGGCAATAACGGTGTATTTATTGAGAGAAATCTGACTGAACGAGGGATACGGACTGCTTTTATCCAATCAGCGGGAGACTCACGAGTCTGCCTCAACATTGTGGATGATTCCAGTGGTAGCTCTACCGAGCTGCTTGGGCAGGGTCCAAATATGTCAGAAGCTGAAGTTGAAGCGATCAAGAAAAAAGTACAGGAGCTCGCCATCCAGTCTAGTGCAGTTATTATGTCTGGAAGCTTGCCCCCAGGTGCACCGGACACATTGTACGCAGAACTGATTTGTATTGTTCGTTCAGCAGGCGCGCGAGCCTTTCTGGATACAGGTGGAACAAGTTTCACCATTGGGCTGAGTGCAACACCCCATTTCGTGAAGCCGAATGAGCAGGAGCTGGCCGAATGGCTGGGGCAGAAGCCAAGAAACGTGAGCGAATGGGCCCGTGCAGCGCACAGGTTGGCGGATCAAGACATTGATGAGGTGTGCATAACACTCGGCAGTGACGGTGCTCTGGCTATTTTAAACGGAAAAGCATATATGGTGAAGCCGCCAACCATTCAGCCTGTGAATACGGTAGGTTGCGGAGACGCCTTTGTTGCCGGCATGGCATATGCAGGAGAGCGCGGCGATTCGGATGAGTCCAGACTGCGTACGGCTGTCGCGGCTGCTGCTACGAATGCAATGTCTTCTAAAGCAGGTGACATCGACTATGTTCTGTTTGAGGAGTACGAACATCAGGTGCAAATTATACCTTTATGATGGTTGAAGGTTTTGAAAATCAGCTTCATATCCCTCATGAATAACCGTTAGAGAGATACTTTTCTTATGGGATGCAGTTCACGTCGACATATTGCAATCCATCCTTTCATCCTACACAATAGAGCTAGCACGGGCTGAAGTTAACGGATATCATGCAGGCCCAGACATATTAAAGGAGAGACTTATGCAATATTCAAAGGGTGAACTGCGCAGAGCACAAACATTGGAACTGATTAAATCGCATGGAAAAATATCGCTGCAAGAGATTGTCCAGACGGTTGGCTGCTCGGAAGCAACCGCAAGACGTGACTTGGACGCACTTGAAAAAGCGGGCGAAATTATTCGAACAAATGGGGGAGCCATATATGAAGGGGGCCTGACGTCGGCGGTATCGGAGCTACCATTTGCAGCAAAACGCGATTTCCGACGGATGGATAAGGAACGGATCGCTGCCACGGCCGCTGCCCTTGTTAAAGAGGGAGACATTATCTGCCTGACGGGCGGTACAACGACGTTCTTTATTGCGAAAGCACTCAAAAAGCATCGTAATATTACGATTGTCACCAACGCGGTGAATATTGCTTATGAATTGGCTGATGCCGAAGATATTCAGGTTGTGGTCATTGGCGGCGTTATGCGGTCTAAAAGCTACGAGTTATGCGGTCCGCTGGCAGAAAGTGTGATCGACAAAATTAACATTACGAAAATGTTTCTCGGGGTGGACGGAGTAACGCAGAATTTTGGCTTTACGATGCATTCCGAGCTTGAAGCTCGTATTGCCCAATTAACAATGGAACGTTCCAGCGAAGTTTATGCTGTATTCGATCAAAGCAAGATTGAGAAAAGTGCTTTGTTTACGATTGCTCCCTTAACTCAGGTGACAGGGGTAATTACGAATAAACAGCCGGAGGGATGGTTTGAGCAGGCGTGCCAGGAGCATCAGATTGCGATACATACAACTACAGACCACATTGCTTCTATTTAAATACGCGTAATACTCAAACGCCCTTCCCTTCATATGCTGGCTAATTTGCAGGACAAGGGAGGATATGCGAATGCATTTTTCCAAGTTTATGCTGATCATTGCGATGGTTTGTGTTGTATTCGCTGAAGCGGGCTGTTCCAGCTCCTCCTCTTCAGGCGGCGATACATCCGCAGACCCGCAAGGTAAGGTGAATCTGGTCTTTTGGAGTCATCAGGAAGATGCCATTGTGGGCGCATACAAGAAATTAATATCCAAATACCAGACCTTACACCCCGATATAACGATCGAGTATCAGACCTTTCCATATGATGTATACAGCCAGAAGCTGAAAGCCTCATTCTCCGCGAAGAAACCACCCGATATTGCCGAATTTTTCGGCACGTGGGTGCCCGAATATTCCAAGAACGATCTGCTTGTCGAAATCCCTGATAGTGAAAATGTAAAAAAAGAGTACTATGATGCTCCCCTTGGGGGATATTTGCGAGACAACAAGTTATACGGGCTGCCACTTGAATACAACATTGAGAACGGCGGCATGTTGATTCACCCGCAAATGCTCAAAGACCAAGGCTTCGATCACGCACCGTCCAACTGGACAGAGCTTGTGGATTACGCCAGAAAATTGACTGTCCGTGAGAACAATGTCATCAAAGTCAAAGGTTTCGATTTTGTATCAGCAGACAATATTACGTTTACTTTCTTATCCCTTATTTTGCAGCAAGGTGCAAGTTTTATGGGTGAAGACGAACATGTTAATTTCCACTCACCGGAGGCGGAGAAAGCGATGTCCACCTTGGTCTCGCTCGTGGCCGATGACAAAGTTGCGGATTTAACCACGTTCGGCGGTGAGCTGGATACCTCTGACTATTTTTTTCAGGGGAAATCAGCCATGACCTATCGCGGTCCCTGGACGATTGCTGCGGGACAGAACAACTATAAGGTTGATGATTTTGAATACGTTTCCGTGCCTTCCTTTACGGAAAATCCACCCGTTTTTGCTGCCGAATCCGGTTGGGGTCTTGCGGTATCCAAGAAAAGCAAACAGCAGGAGGCTGCGCTTGATTTCATCCAATTCATCTCGGAGAAGGACAACCTCTCGACATGGAATACGGATACCTTTACCGTACCAGCCAAAAAAGAAATTGCCGAAAACCCGGAATTCCTGAAGAACAATCCTCATCTAAAGCCTTCGCTGGACATATTGGCGTTAGGTCAATGGATCGGCCCTATAGCAGACCGGGATTTCTTCTTCAAGCAGGTTAACGACAATTTCCAGCTGATGGCTAGTGGACAGCAGAGTGTCCAGGACGGGTTAGCGAACATTGAACAGACGATCAATGATAATCAGGATCAACATAAGTGATAGGGGTGCTGGGGCATGAGTACTGCTATATCTACCAACAAGGCGGACAAGGTTAACCCAGCGGTAAAGTCAACAGCTTACAGGGCAAAACGAAGGTTCATCATCATCTCACTCGTACCGATCTTGCTTCTGTTCGGGGTGTTTGCTTTCCTTCCCATCGCATGGAGCCTGGGCTTATCCGCATTCAAGTATGACCCGCTCAGCTCAAACGCGATATTCGTGGGGGCGGAAAACTATATTCGCATGTTCCAGGACTCCATCTTTCTGAAGTCACTGTGGGTAACCTTCAAATTTGTATTTATCGCCGTATTGATCAACATTGTCATTACGCTTTTGATTGCTTCAGCGATTCAGCGAGTCCGCATCCCGTGGCTTAAAAATGGCTTTCGGACTATATTCTTTCTTCCCACGATCGCTCCGCTGGCGGGAACGGCCATCGTCTGGAATACCATGTTCAATTACAATGACGGCTTGTTCAACATGATTCTCGCCAAGATGAATATGGCGCCGATCCAGTGGCTCAGTGATCCGCATTATGCGCTCTACTCCGTCATTATGATGACCTTGTGGGCTGATATTGGCTATAATATCGTTCTTTTCATTGCTGGACTGGATTCTATCCCGGATATGTACTATGAAGCAGCGACGCTGGAGGGGGCGGGCCGATGGCATGTCTTTCTTCACATCACACTGCCATTGCTGCGCAGAACGTTGCTGTTTGTTTCCATCACGACAGTTGTTTCCTATTTTCAGGCCTTCCCACAATTTCAGATTATGACCAAGGGCGGACCCTTCAACGAAACACGAGTGCTGTCACTGCAAATCTATGAACAGGCCTTCTCCAGCTCCAATATGGGGTACGCATCTGCTATGGCAACCGTATTTCTAATGATCATCTTGCTTGTGACGCTGCTGCAACTTCGGTGGGGACGCACGCAATGGGAACATTAAGAGGAGAGGGGAGTAGAATCCGATGCCGCGTAAATTCAGCCTGTGGGAAGGGTTTACTATCGCAGTTCTTGCAGTTATAGCTTGTGTTATGCTTTTGCCTTATGTCTGGATGGTACTTTCATCTCTGAAAAGTAACATGGACATCGTCTCAGGTTCCGCCGGTTTTTTACCAAGTAAGCCGAGTCTGGACGGATACCGAACGGTTTTTAGCGAGGCGCCGTTTGTCACGTGGCTGCTGAACAGTCTGATGACTTCCGTCATCATAACGGTGGTGACCTTGTTTACAAGCGCTCTAGCCGGATATGTCTTTGCCAAGCATCAGTTTAGAGGTAAGAAACTGCTGTTCATTCTGATCCTGGCAACCATGATGATTCCCTTTCAGGTTATTATGATTCCCACGTATCTGATCACGGCTGAGCTTGGACTGGTTAACCATTTGCTGGCGATTATTTTGCCCAATCTGGTTAGCTCCTACGGCGTATTTCTGGCTAAACAATTCATAGAAGAGATTCCACAGGAGCTGCTGGAGGCAGCAAGGATGGACGGTTCTGGCGAATTCAGGCTGATGCTTCGCATCGTCATGCCGCTTATTCTGCCGATGCTGTCAGCGTTGGGAATATTCACGTTTATGAACTCCTGGAATAACTATCTGTGGCCACTGATTGTATTAAATGATGAGAGCAAGATGACCGTTCCGCTGGCATTGGTCTATTTTAACGGAACGCACCAGGTCAATTACAACGTCGTCATGTCAGCTGCGGTATTGATTACAATACCGGTTATTATAATGTTCCTGATCTTCCAGAAGCAATTTATTAAAGGCCTAGCTATGACGGGCATGAAATAACGGGTGAGGAGAAGAGTTATGACTAAAATCTCAATTATCGGAGCAGGCAGTGCATTTACACGAGAGATCGCTATGGATATCCTGCTGATTGAAGGCTTGGAGGGTGGAACTATTGCCCTGGTTGATATTGACGAGCGGCGGCTTGAGTTGGCACGCAGGCTGGTGCTTCAGATCGTGGAACAGACAGGGAAGACGTGGGAGGTGATTGCCTCTACAAATCGCAGAGAGGTCATCGGCGGTTCACAGTTCGTGATTAATCAAATTGAAGTAGGCGGGCTGGAGACGGTTCGTTATGAATATGAAATTCCGCTGAAATATGGGGTAAAGCAGTGCATTGGCGATACGCTGGGACCAGGGGGACTGTTCAAGACACTCCGTACCCTTCCCAGCTGGATGGAGATTGTGCGGGATATCGAAGCGCTCTGCCCAGACTGCATCATTCTAAACTATACCAACCCGATGTCGGCGGTTACACTCCTGACTTCCCGCATTACGGATATTCCGGTGGTGGGACTATGCCACTCTATCCAGAACACGTCGGCTCAACTGGCTGAATATGCAGGAGTTCCATATGAAGAGATGTCATGGAAAGCCGGAGGTATTAACCACATGTCCTGGTTCGTGGAGCTGTCCCACGCCGGGAGAGATCTGTATCCAGTATTACTGGAGAAAATACAAACTCCTGAACTGCTGCGGCAGGACCCGGTCCGCTTTGATGCGATGAAATACCTGGGTGCATTCGTTTCGGAATCCAGCGGCCATTTCTCGGAATATATCCCGTATTACCGTAAACGCCAATCACTTATCGACCAGCACTGCAACTCAGGTTATAACGGAGCTACGGGATTCTACGCTGACAACTGGCCGATCTGGCGGAGAGAGAATGATGAGCAGATCGTTTCACAGCTTGAGGGAACGGCACCGCTTGAGCTGAAATCCAGTAATGAATATGCAGCCATTATTATCGAAGCAGTATTGAAGAATGAGCCGAAGGTCATTTATGGTAACGTTCCTAACCGGGGGCTGATTGAAAATCTGCAGGCTGATGGTGTGGTGGAAGTGGCCTGTCTCGTTGATAGGAAAGGCGTTCAGCCTTGTCGCTTTGGAAGACTGCCCGAGCATTTGGCCGCATTGTGCCGCTCGAACATGGCTTTTTTTGACCTGGCAGTGGAAGCTGTGAGGAGGAGTGACAGGGAAATGGCTCGCCATGCACTGATGCTCGATCCACTAACTGCTGCTGTATGCTCCCTGGAGGAGATCGGAAGTATGTTCGATGAACTGTATGAGGCGGAACAGGGATTTGTTCCGGTATTGAAATGATGCAGAGACAACAAACAAGTCCCGTTGTTGTCATTGCTGGCGAGCTAAATGTAGACGTCATTGTATCGGGAACGGATGTCATGCCGGAATGGAATCGGGAGAAAATGGTTGATGGCTTCGAGATTGTACTTGGTTCCTCTTCAGCAATTACGGCCTGTGCGCTGGCAAGCCTGGGAGCGGATGTGAGATTCGTTAGCGTAGTGGGAGATGACGATTTCGGAAAATTCTGTATAGCTGAGCTGCAGCGTATGGGCGTAAATACAGAGCATGTTACCCGATTGTCTGGCATCAAGACAGGTGTAACTCTGTCGCTCTCCACACCCGATGACCGCGGGTTGTTAACTTACGCTGGCAGTATCCCATTGTTAACACCGGATTATATCCCGGAGTCCCTGCTACAGCAGGCCTCACATCTTCATTTTGGTTCCTATTATTTGCAGGATGGAATGAGACCTCATTGGCGAGAGCTCTTTACAAGATTGCGGGCAGATGGAATCAGCACGTCTTTTGATACCGGCTGGGATGTATCCAATCAATGGGACCGCGAGGGCATAAGTGCACTACTGACGGTAACTGATTTGTTTATTCCCAGCGAGGATGAACTGCTGCACATTTTCCCTGCCGCTGGGGTAAGCCATGTGCTTGATTCCATGTTTCCTGATGTGGCAGGAATTGTAGCGGTCAAACAAGGGTCAAAAGGTGCTACACTACGTCAACTGGACGAAAGTAGAATATCGGCCGGATCTTACACTTTGACACCCGTCGATACGACAGGGGCAGGAGACTGTTTCAACGCAGGAATTATATATGGATACTTGCTTGGGATGCGAAGTGATGAACTGCTGCGATTTGCCAATGCATGTGGAGCATTGTCCACACTTGGCATTGGTGGCACAGGGAGTTTGCCGACAATGGAGGCTGTTCTTCTTTTGCAGGCTGAGCATGAACAATAAATCCTGATTTTAATCTAACACAACCAAATTGATCAAAGGGAGTTGAGAATATGTTGAAATTCGGTAAAACATTGCTGGTGGGATTAAGTATGGCGGTAGGGATAGGACTGGTTTCAGGCATTGAATGGTCCTCATCTGCTGCCGCAGCAGGCACAGATTACTACGTAGCGACAAACGGAAATGACTCCAGTGCGGGAACGAGCAGCGCGCCATGGAAGACGCTCCAGCACGCAGCGGATGCTGTTCCTGCAGGCAGTACGGTGCATGTTCGTGGCGGTGTGTACAACCAGAAGCTGAAGATCACCCGCTCAGGCTCCGCTTCACAGGGGCCGATTGTATTCACTAACGATGGCACGGAGACTCCGATTATTGACGGTACAGGACTTTCGGTTAGCGGGATTGAAGGGTTGATTGACCTGACCGATGTGAATTACGTTACCCTTCAGGGATTTGAAATTCGCAATTATACTACAGCTACCAAGGACGTCATGCCCGTAGGCATTTATGTTCACGGATCAGGCAGCTTTATCAATTTGTCTGGTAACAAAGTCCATGATATCAAAAACACGGCCACCCCAACCGGCAGTGATCTCCTTGGCCGTGACGCACATGGGATCGCCGTATATGGAACAAAGGCACCGGAATCCATTCACGATATTACGATTAATGGTAATGAACTGTATAATCTTGTGCTCGGCTCCAGCGAATCCCTGGTTCTCAACGGTAACGTGGACACCTTCTCGGTGACGAATAATGTCATCCACGATAACGACAACATTGGCATTGATCTCATCGGATATGAGGGTAAAGCGCCGAATACGACTTACGATCAGGTACGGAACGGACTCGTGAAGGGCAACAGAGTCTACAATATCACTTCCAACAATAATCCTTCGTATGGGAAGTCACTTCCGAATAACAGTAATGCGGCCGATGGCATTTATGTCGATGGTGGCAAGGATAGTATTATTGAACAGAACTACAGCTACAACAATGATATCGGTATCGAGATTGCGTCCGAGCATGCCGGTAAATCTACCAGCAATATTACTGTTCGCAGCAACGCAGTCTACAACAACCGACTCACTGGCATCGCGATGGGCGGGTATGATACCAAACGCGGCTCCACCGTAAACTGTAAGATCGTTAACAATACCGTATACAAAAATGACACGCTTGGCGATGGCAGCGGCCAGCTTTACGTTCAATACGACACACAAAATAACGTAATTAAGAACAACATTTTTGTAGCCAGCTCTACAGATGTATTGATTTACAATGAATACACCAAAAATTCCGGAAACGTTGTGGATTATAATCTTTATTTCGCCCCTGCCGGAAGCAATGGAGCCAGCTGGACTTGGAAAAATAAAGATTACACAGGATTCTCCGCTTATAAAACGGGAACTGGCAATGACGCGCATTCCTTGTTCATCGATCCCAAATTTGTGAATGCTTCAGGATACGATTTCCATCTTCAATCTACATCTCCAGCGATTGATGCCGGGAACACGGACAACGCAATTATCGGAACACTGGACATTGAGGGGAAACCGAGAGTACAGGGGGCTGCTGTGAATATCGGCGCTTACGAGTGAGATTTATAATCTAACGGGAAGACTCTCCCGAAGGCAATAAAACAAAGGAAGCTGAGTAATCAGCTGCCTTTGTTTTATTTTATTTAAAGAGTAATAATCCTCTTTAAATAGCCGTGCCTGAGTTAGAACTTATCTAAACCAATATTTAGGTAGTCAGCGGCATTTCCATTTCGATCCAAGGATAGTAAAATCGGTGATAGGATGATTAATGCAAAGGTTAATTCACAACTGTAGTCAAGAAAGGAGGATGTGGAATGAAACCCGGTTCCATTAAGCACAGCATGGTCATCTATGGGACCATAATCTTAATGCTGGTTTTGGCCGCGTGTTCCCAATCAGAGCAAATTGAAAATCCATCACTCCCACAGCCCGTTCATCCTAAACAACAGCCGATTGAATACAAGTCGAACCCCGATGAACCCGCATGGAAGCTTGATACCACGCCTGTGGATTTAACCTGGTTTGTAGGTGCGAACTGGTATGGGCACACATGGGGTAAGAGCATGACCTCCAAAATTGTAACAGAGAAAACAGGTGTTAACATCAAATTCGAACTGCCATCGGGTGAAGCAAGCGAACAAATTGCGCTCATGATGACTTCCGGTAAGCTGCCGGATTTGATGACAATAGGCTCGTGGGAAAGTGCGATTCATAAGTTGTGGGAAGGGGATCAGGTGTATGCCTTAAATGAACTGGCGGAGCAATATGATCCTTACTTTTTCAAGGTCGCGGGGGACGGTACATTGAAGTGGTATCGTCAGGAAAACGGTAATACATATGGCATTCCAAATGATTCATACAGTCCCAGCCTAATGCAGGCCACTGGTTTGACGGCTGCGAACCAAACCTTCTTAGTGCGAAAAGATCTGTATGAGGCTATGGGAAGACCGGATTTGAGCACTCCGGAAGGCTTTCTGAACGCACTGCAATTGTTAAAGGATCAGTATTCTGTGTATAAAGGTCAGCTCATCAGTCCCTTCTTTGCTCAGGGGGATGTCTCTTATGGGATGACCGAGTACCTGCAAAACCTGCTGGCTATTCCGCATGAAAAGGACGGGAAATTTAACGACCGTATGACCGACCCAGACTATATCACCTGGTTGAAAACCTTCCGTACAGCTTATGAGCGTGGCCTGATTAATGTAGATTTTCTAGTAGATTCGAATGCTCAGGTAGAGGAAAAAACCAGTAATTCCCGTTATTTTATGATGATTCGCGAGTGGACTGGCATGGCGGCTATCAATCCGATATTGGCGGCAGGTGCATATCCAAACTCATACTACATCGCTGTGGATGGCCCGCAAAACAGTCAAGGTGATTCCGCCAGATTGTTCCCTGGTAACATGGACGGTTGGATGGTTACGATGATTAGTAAATCCACCAAGAGTCCTGAACGAGCCATCCGATTTTTGAGCTATTTAGCGAGTGAAGAAGGCCAAAGGGATGTATTTCTGGGTAAAGAAGGCGAAACATGGGCAATGAGGGATGGCAAACCGCAGTTGACGGCGGAAATGGTCCAATTGCTTGACTCAGATAGGGAGCGTCTGGAAAAGGAATACGGTATCATGGATACCTACTGGATGCTGCGCAACCCTGCCTTCGTTAACCAGTGGAGACCAGAAAAGGCGCTATCCGTTAAGCAAATGGAGGAGTTCGCGAACAAACAGGCGGATATGGACAGTGGCATCTATAAGGGAATAGATCCTGTAGGAGATTCCGATATAGCCTTATCCTGGTCGCGTATTTCTCAGAATTGGGAAGAAGTCTTGCCTGAACTGATTACTGCCAAAGATGAAGCTGCTTTTGATAAAATTTTCGAAAATTTCTTGGCCCGTCGTGTGAATTACGGTTTTAATCAGGTAATGGAATACCGTCAGACCGAGCTGGAAGCGAGAAAAGCCAAGATGGCTGAATAATCATTCCCTAACAACCTCGCTCTCTATCGACTAACTTGTAATATATGGTATAACAAAGGTGGTGCGGATTTCAGAGTGAATTACCTACTGACTAGAATGAGGAAACTTTACCGCAATGCCCGTATATCCCAAAAGCTGTTTCTGGCGTTTAGCGTGATGATTGCCATACCCGTTATTTTAGTATCCTTTTTATATATTCGCATGCAGGAAACCCAGCTATACAAGGACGCTATGTCAGCGGGCAACAGCCACGTTTCATGGCTAAACGAACAATTGCGCAGCAGAATGGATATCATTGAGAACGCTTCCAACACGGCACTCACTCAAAAGTCATTTGTGGATTTTATTCATTCCAATATGCTTGTGGATGGACTACGACTGGTGAAATTTAAGCAAAACCAATTTGAGCAAATGCAAAATATCATTCAGAGTAATGCGATGATCAGTGAGCTCAGCTTTTACGTGGATAACCCGAACTTATATGAAATCTGGCCTGAAATCTATCATTATCAGAAATTTTGGCCGCAGGATTACTGGGCAAAGCTTCGGGATGAAGGTGGTGCGGCTTACCGCTTATTTTCTTTTAAGGATGGTGAACATACGCTATCCTATTACCGGCTGGTTCGCCTTCAGGGTCAGGAGAAAAAACGACCTAGTATTATGGAAATTCGCGTTCCGCACAGTATGTTTTTCAGCGACCTGCTCCAGGAGAGCAAGGGAGACTTCTTTTCTGTTTTGATGAACGAAAGCGATCCTCCCCAATATGTTTATAATCCCCAGCATGAGTTTTCTCGAAAAGCCGGTGAAGGACTGGACGAAATCCTTGGCGGTATTCATCGCCAGCTGGATGTACTGCCACAGGGAAGTCCCGTTAAAATTAAGGTAGGAGATCAGAGCTACTATGCACTGTACCGCTACATCGCTCCGCTAAACACTTATGTGGTCGATATCGCCTCCCATCAGGCATTGATGAAGGGGCCACGCAGCTGGTATGCATTTGTGGTAACGATTACATTATGTGTTCTGCTGCTCATCATGCTGCTCGTATCACATACAACTCGGCGCATTTTCCGACGACTGGACAGCGTACTGGCTTCAATGCGTCAGGTACGAAAAGGAGAACTGGATGCAACGATTGATACCGGCCTAGATGAGAACGAAAGAGGGGATGAGATCGATGAGGTGGCTGTGAGCTACAACAAAATGTTACATGAGGTTCAACGTCTGATGACACAGGTCGTGGATAAACAATTAATCGCCAAAAACGCACAGCTGCATTCCCTGCATTCGCAGATCAACTCTCATTTTTTGTATAACGCACTGGAATCTATTCGAATGCTCGCGGAGGTTCAACGACAACCTGCTATTGCGAATTCATTGGTATCATTAGGTTCGCAACTTCGCTACAGCATGCAGTGGCGCAGCGATACGGTTGCGCTTCGCGAGGAACTTGCCAACATTCAAAGTTATATTCAATTTATTAATTTAATGGAAGGCGGCAGCATCATGTTGACGGCAGATCTCCCGCAGGAGGTGCTCCGCTATGCAATTCCTAAAATGTGCATGCAGCCTATCGTTGAAAATGCAGTTCATCACGCTGCACCATCAGGCGAGAGTGTGTGTATTCAGATCACCGTTTCAGTGGAGAATGAACGCTTGCTTATTAAGATACAAGATGATGGAGAGGGGTTAGACCCGGAGATGTTAGTTCGACTGCAAGCGGCACTGCGGGGAGACTCGGATTCGCCGATTGTTACCAGCAAGAATGGACTTGGTTTGGAAAATGTGAATAAGCGGCTGCAGCTTCATTATGGCGAGGATTATGGTCTTTGGATTGATAGTGTTCAGGGCGCTTATACCTGTGTAACGATACATTTGCCTTGGGAAAATGTAAATCTTGGAGGGTGGTAGGAGTGATCAATATTCTGGTTGTGGACGATCAAAAGCACATACGTGACGGTCTGCAGGCGATGCTGCATCAATTTCCTCTGGAGCTGAACAACATATACTCTGCCGCAAGTGGGATGGAGGCGCTAATCCTTTTGCGCCAGCATAACATTCACATCGTTATTACTGATATTATGATGCCGGACATGGACGGACTCGCACTGATGGCAAAGACCAAAGAGGAGCGCATCGAGGTGGAATACCTCATTATTAGCGGTTATAGTGATTTTACATATGCTCAAAAAGCCATCGAACTTGGGGCAAAGGGATACTTGTTAAAACCTCTGAAGCGAGAGGATCTGCAAACTTCACTAGAGCATGTATGGCAAGAAATCCAGACACGGCAGACGCTTACGTACAACATGCAGCATGTCTCCCGTCTCGCCCGAGAGACAGATCGTAAAGAATTACGAATGTTTATGCAGGGAGCGTTAAACGATGAGGCCTGGATCCTCCAAATCCAGGAACAAAATCCTTCGCTTTGGCACAATTATCGCTTATGTTTGCTGCGAGAGAAATGTTGGATCAACCAGCCGGGTTCCAGCAGCGTCCATAGCATGGAAGCTATTGCTTATAGTGTGTTCGGTAGACAAGGTTGCGTTTGCCTGCAACACAGCCCGTATCTGATCCTTGCAGTGGATGCAGCGATAGATCCGGATGCTTTGCCAGCGGCACTCAAGGAAGGAATGATCGATGCCATAACCGTTATGACTGACCCGCAGCAAGGATTAAAGATGTTGCCCGGCAGCTATACACAAGTACATGAGCTATTCCACCATAGTTATCTGTTTCCAGATCAATATATCATCCTGCCAGCAGCTATTGAGCATATGGAGCAGCAGTGGCAACTTCCCTATGAAGAACTGTATGAACTGTTCCAGTCTGTTGGGACCGACGATAGTGGTAAAATTGCTCAGGGCATTTCCGCAATATTTCATAAAAATGTGCTTCAACGCTATCATATTGGCTATACCCAACAGCTCTGTGGTGCCACAGTGCAGATGATGGAGGAATACGAACGAGTAATTCGCCCCTACATGGGTGAAGAAGCGCTGGATCTTGAATCTTTGCGTAATCTCTTTGATTATCCGGGGATTCGCGATTATATTCAAGCCCTGCAACAGCAGCTGCTTCGACTGAATCAGTTCTATTTTGAATATAAGCACAGTTATCGCAATTCTCAGGATTTAAATGAAGCCATCCGTTTTATACACGAGAGCTATCATAAGCCGCTGGACCTCGCGATGGTATCCAATCATGTGTCGCTTAATTACGCCTATTTCTCAAATCTATTCAAGAAGAACATTGGCAAAGGTTTTGCCGAATATCTGAGAGATGTACGTATGGATAAAGCACGGCGTCTCCTAGCCGAAACCGATCATAAGATTGTTGAAGTTGCTGCTATGGTAGGCTATGAAAGCTACAAAAGCTTTACGCGAGCGTTCCGCCTTGTGATGGAAATTCAACCCACAGAGTATCGACAAATGATGCGCCAAAAGGTAGAACGTGAAGTATAATATCACAGTACAAATATATAAATTGAATCAAAACCCAAAAAAATGGGATATAACAAAAATAATTGTACCTTTTCAGCAGATTATCCTATTCGATAGAATAAAGATATTCCCCGATGTAAGCGATTACCTTTATACGCATAGATTGGGTGAAACTATTATCCTATCAAAGGAGGGCAATTATGAAACCATCTCACTTTACGGAGAAACGGTTTATGAAAAAGGTACTTGGTTTGTTCTTAGTGGTTGTGATGCTGGCTAGTGTTGGCGTGCTGCCAACTTCAAAAGTTCAAGCAGCTGGAACGACAGTTACCTCAATGGAGTACTTCTCACCAGCGGATGGACCTGTTATTTCAAAATCAGGGGTTGGCAAAGCCAGCTACGGATTTGTTATGCCTAAGTTCAATGGGGGCACCGCTACGTGGAATGATGTCTACAGTGATGTGGGTGTCAATGTGAAAGTGGGTAACAACTGGGTTGATATTGATCAAGCCGGAGGTTATATCTATAACCAAAACTGGGGGCACTGGAGCGATGGTGGTTTCAATGGCTATTGGTTCACCCTTTCCGCAACAACCGAAATTCAACTGTACTCCAAAGCAAATGGTGTTAAGCTTGAATATCAACTTGTATTCCAAAATATTAACAAAACAACCATCACAGCCATGAATCCGACACAAGGGCCGCAACTTACAGCAAGTTTCACAGGCGGTGCAGGCTTTACATATCCAACGTTCAACAATGATTCTGCGGTAACCTATGAAGCCGTAGCGGATGATTTGAAGGTGTATGTAAAACCTGTAAACAGCAGCACATGGATTGATATTGACAATAATGCAGCCAGCGGCTGGATTTATGATCATAACTTCGGCCAATTCACCGACGGTGGTGGAGGGTACTGGTTTACCGTAACGGAGTCGATCAACGTCAAATTGGAATCAAAGACTTCCTCGGCTAACCTTGTTTATACCATTACGTTTAATGAACCTACAAGAAATTCATATGTCATTACGCCATACGAAGGAACAACCTTCACAGCAGATGCGAATGGTTCCATTGGAATTCCACTTCCCAAAATTGATGGGGGTGCGCCAATCGCCAAGGAACTGGGCAACTTTGTATACCAGATTAACATCAATGGGCAATGGGTGGATTTGAGTAACTCCAGTCAGAGCAAGTTTGCATACTCCGCTAATGGCTACAACAATATGTCTGATGCCAATCAGTGGGGATACTGGGCCGATTATATCTATGGTCTTTGGTTCCAGCCAATCCAGGAAAATATGCAAATCCGTATCGGATATCCGCTGAACGGACAGGCGGGTGGAAATATTGGCAACAACTTTGTCAACTATACCTTCATCGGTAATCCAAATGCTCCGCGTCCGGATGTATCCGATCAAGAGGATATCTCGATTGGAACACCAACCGACCCAGCTATCGCGGGCATGAATCTTATCTGGCAGGATGAATTTAACGGAACTACGCTGGATACAAGTAAATGGAACTATGAAACAGGCTATTATCTCAATAACGATCCTGCTACCTGGGGATGGGGAAATGCAGAACTGCAGCACTACACAAACAGCACCCAAAATGTATTTGTACAGGACGGAAAGTTGAATATCAAGGCTATGAACGATAGCAAATCTTTTCCGCAGGATCCGAATCGGTATGCACAGTATTCCTCCGGTAAGATTAACACCAAGGATAAACTTTCCTTGAAGTACGGCAGAGTAGATTTTCGTGCCAAGCTTCCTACAGGGGATGGCGTTTGGCCAGCACTTTGGATGCTTCCAAAAGATTCTGTATACGGCACATGGGCTGCATCAGGTGAAATCGATGTCATGGAAGCGAGAGGACGTCTACCAGGATCTGTAAGCGGTACCGTACACTTTGGCGGACAATGGCCGGTGAACCAGTCTTCAGGTGGCGATTATCACTTCCCAGAAGGGCAAACTTTTGCCAATGATTATCATGTATACTCGGTAGTCTGGGAAGAGGACAACATTAAATGGTATGTCGACGGCAAGTTTTTCTATAAAGTCACTAACCAGCAGTGGTATTCCACAGCTGCACCGAACAATCCGAACGCACCTTTCGATGAGCCGTTCTATCTCATTATGAACTTGGCAGTCGGCGGAAACTTCGACGGTGGCCGTACTCCGAACGCGTCCGATATCCCGGCAACTATGCAAGTGGATTATGTACGTGTGTATAAAGAACAGTAATAAAACAGCCGTTTCCGCGATTGGGGTCGTGTCGAGGCCAGTCACCATAGTTATGGGTGATGAGGCAAGCTGAACGGAGAAGAAAAGACAGGCAAGACCAACAACAAAATGTTGTTGGTCTTTGTCGTTTGAGAAGGTAGCCGGTTAGTCTCAAGCGAAACTAATCTTTTCTACAATAATGAAGCAGCCTTCGTTCAACAATTGAACGAAGGCTGCTTCTTAGAATCTTTATATCAAGCCTATTTATTTTGTGATTTCATGGAAATGGTTTTAACGACGGGAAGATTCTTGAGCGGGTACTACAGAAGCCTCTTCACGAACGGCCGCTTGAGCCGATGGACGAGCTACTACAGCTGCTTCATCACGAACTGTGGGTTGTGCTGCTGAACGTGCTACTACAGGAGATTCTTCAGGCACAACCGGCTGTGCTGATGGACGCGTTACTACAGGAGCTTCTTGACGGGCTACCACTTGGTCATCCGAATGTGGTACCACAGAAACTTCCTCGCGAGCTGCCGCTTGAGCTGATGGGTGTGTTACTACTGGAACTTCCTCACGAGCTGTCGCTTGAGCTGATGGACGTGTTACTGCAGGAGCTTCTTCACGGACAGCCGTTTGCTGCGATGGACGCGTTACCGCGGAAGCTTCCTCACTCGCAACCACCCTCGGAGTATTGCTCGAAGCCCAAGCCGTTGTCACTGTACTAACTGCACCAACAACAAATAACGTCGATATCGCTATAACAAAGGTTTTCTTGTTCACATTCTTTACGTTAAGCATAAAAGTTAATCTCCTTTTTAGTTGTTTGCCGTCCCCGGATAAAGAGGAGCAGAATTGTATAGGTAAATTCCTTGATCCTGCCACTACGTTCAGGATGGTTTCCCCATAGCGTTTACGATCCGCAAGGGTCATTCCCTTTACAACTTCTTCATCGCAGGACAGTTCACTCCATGTATGAATATCTTTGGAAAGCATATGAACCAATGGATTGAACCAATGCAATGCACGGGCTACTAATATGAGCGCCTTGATCCATAGGTCTTTCCTTTTCAAGTGGATCAGTTCATGATGGAACACCATACCGATATCCACACTTTCAGAATTCTTTAGAGGCAGATAAATAGTAGGTTTCCTCAATCCAATTAGAAAAGGACTGCGAATTAGAGTGCTGTAAGCAAGCCGAACCTCTCTCTTGAGACCCAGATTCTCCTTGATTACAGGGAGCAGCATCGCAACTTCACTGTTCTTCGGAACGATAGTTCGCGTAAGTTTTAATGTCTTGAGAAACCTGTGATAACAATATGTTTGCCATGCTGCAAAAGCTATGACCCCGATTACCCATAAGCATATTAAAGCGAGAGCTACATTTGCTGAAATGGTCTGTACCTGGATGGCAGGAGTCGGATTGAATGCTCCAGGTAACACTTGTTGAACATTTAAGGGTAACTCGTTTACTGTAGTACTGGATGTGAACAACGAAAAAATCCAATTAAAGACCAGAAAGATGGGCAATAGATACAAAACTAAAGCCATTTTCCCAATTCCAAAACGCCATTTTGCAGGAATGACTTGAAAGGGAGCAAGGCGCAAAGACAGAATGAAAGCGACAACGACACTTCCGGCAACAGTCAGCGTAGACAGTAATACAAGAATGGTATCCATAGACTACACCTACTTTTCTGAAAACCATTGTCTCAGCTCTGCAATGTCTTGATCAGAAAGCTTGTCGCCATCATACAAAGCTGAAATCAAATTTTTTACAGAGCCTTGATATAATCCATCCAGGACTTGTTGTGCCTCCAATAGCTTGTAGTCTTCGGGCGAAATACAGGGAACATACTTGTTGGTACGTCCATCCCTTGTAGCTGTAAGGGCCCCTTTGTCTACTAGTCTAGAGAGAAAGGTGGAGATGGTTTGCGCCTTCCATGCTTTACCCCTTTGGGAAAACATGTTCAGCAGTTCGGTGGAGGTGACAGGTGGCTCACACTCCCAGATCACTTCCATCAGCTCCATTTCAGTATCCGATAATTTTTGAAGATGGTTCACGGTGAACACTCCTTAACTTCGTTATGCGTCCATATCGAAGGTTATTACTACACTACGTAGTAGATACAATTTACTACAACGTGTAGTAGGTAGTCAAGTATTGAATGGATGCTGCGGAACCAGAGTCAGGTTTGTACTAAGCTATATAAGTTCAACTAATGAATATTTACACTGACACTCCGATGACAGAACAACCTTCCGATCGCTGTTATCCCCAGATTTTTTTGATTCCTTTTTTAAAAGGGAAAATCCGGGGATAAAGGCGAACGCTTCGCTTCTTCAGGTTATTTCTGTCCTCTCCGTTCTCGTGTAAATGTTTAGTTGAACATATATAGTAAGTTCAAACTTTGATTGATTTTAATGCAGAGACGAATGTCTGGAGTATATACTTAGTCTTAAATCCTGAAATCACTATAGAGGAGAAATCATATGAATCTGTTTCATATACAATCTACATTGCAAGAGGTCGACTGGACCGCGTCGTTCCTGGAGAATAACTTTATCGGCATTGGTTGGCCGGCGACAGGAGATTTGGAGCACGAGTCTACAGAAGAATGGAAAGCGCAACTAGTTCAACGCTACAGGATAGGAAAGGCGGAACTTCGTGATGTCCTGGACACGCTCCATACTTTTGTCTACGTCATGCAGGATGGGGATTATGTCTTGATAAATGATGATCAATGGGCATATGTTGGGGATTTGGGCGATTATTTTTACGATGATTCCAACGGAACCGGAGAGGAATACATATGTCATCGACGAGGTGTTACCTGGCTGGGACGTATTCCCTTAGCAGAGTTAAGTGACAAAGTACTTGCACTTGTAAGTCATTATTCAATCATTGCGAAATTCGAACATCCAATTTCTCAGGCTCAACTGGAACCTTGGGTTTCGATCACCTCTGAAACCACTGAAGGAGATAATGATTCTTCAGTTAGAGTAGATGAAGGTACTATTCAAGAAGCGCTCAATGTTCTAAAAAAGGCATTGCATAGCGAAGAAGAGGACCTACGAATCCGTGCAGCGGCGGCAATTTTACAATACGCCAAATCCTAGGGGCTTTCTCACTTTGATTTCTTTATTATCGGCTTTCTAGTAAGGGGTAAGAGGTGGGACAAAGGACATATGTATATGAGTTAAATAATAGTTAGTGTTGACCAGACGCCAAATGGTGTCATAATATTTAAGCGACACTACATGGTTTCGAATGAAATTAACTGCTTTCTCTTGGCAATCATATGTAAGAGAAGAATTATTTTAGAAAACACAATAATATGACTAGCATGATGAAGGATGGTCCCTGATGACAACTAATAAAACAAATCCCAAGGTGGATGAATATTTAAACAAAGCAAAGAAGTGGAAAGAAGAATCGGAGAAGCTAAGAGAGATCGTTCTATCCTGTGGCCTTACAGAAGACTATAAATGGATGCATCCTTGTTACACGTTGGAGAATAAAAACATCGTTATCATTCATGGATTTAAGGAGTATTGTGCGCTTCTTTTCCATAAAGGAGCCTTGTTAAAGGATAAGCAGGGTATTCTAATCCAACAAACAGAAAATGTACAAGCTGCTCGCCAGATCCGGTTCACCAATCTTCAACAAATCGTTGACATGGAAACTATCCTGAAAGAGTACATTCTTGAAGCCATTGAGGTTGAAAAGGCCGGATTGAAGGTGGAACTCAAAAAAAATACAGAATATGATGTTCCACAAGAGTTTCAAACTAAACTGGATGAAAATCCTGCTTTGAAAACGGCATTTGAAGCATTGACGCCTGGACGTCAACGGGCATACCTTTTTTATTTTTCGCAACCAAAGCAATCCAAAACACGCGTGTCAAGGGTTGAGAAATCTACACAGCAGATTCTGGATGGTAAAGGGTTAAATGATTAAACCGTTAATGTAATTTGGGAAGCAGTTTGTTTTAAAATAATTTATATGCGTCGAAGCACCTGCCTTGGTAGGTGTTTTTTTGTTTGTCTTTTGTCGAATATGAAAGCATCTTGTCAAATGTACTATTGCATGGTATCGTTGATAACGATTATCAATATCATTTGAAAAAAGGTGGGTTTATTTTGCTGAAACGAAAAAATTCGATATGGATTATATCCGCATTGATTGTATTGCTCTTACTGAGTGCATGCGGTCAGGCCGCAACGACAAGCAATACAACGGAGACAACAACAACCGGTGCTGCAGACACTGAATCATCAACCGACTCAACTTCTGCGTCTGGTGCCGCTACCACAACAGGTGCCGAGGGAGAGACCGTTACATATCAGTCAGATGCAGGTGAAGTGGAAGTACCTGTGGATCCGAAGCGGATTATCGATCTGACCGCATTTTCAACAGGGTACTTTGTTGCACTTGATGCTCCAGTCGTCGGTGCAACGTCAGGCGCCATAAACAACAAGTACATCAAGGATCAGCTCAAAAGTGAGGGGGCAACAGATCTGGGAGAGCAGCCCACAGCCGAACAACTGATCAGCCTAAAGCCTGATCTGATCATCGCATACACCAGTATGGAGGGTCTCGACAAGTTGTCGCAGATTGCACCAGTGGTACAGTTACAATATGGTAAGCGCAATTTCAAGGATCTCATGTTGGAGATGGGTAAACTAACCAATAGAGAAGCCCAGGCAAAAGACTGGATTTCGCAATGGGAAGCGAAGATCAATGAGCTCAAGCCAAAAGTAATTGCCGCTGTGGGAGATCGTACAGTCTCCATTTTGAATCCATACGCCAAAGGATTATTTGTATTTGGGCATAATTACGGTCGTGGTGGTGAAATACTCTATGACGAATTTGGCCTCAAGGCACCAAAAAGGGCTCAGACAGAGGCAATTGACAGTGGCACAGGCTGGGCATCAATCTCGATGGAAGTGTTACCGGAATATGCAGGCGACATCATTTTCACCAGCCCGTGGTCAGGAGATACAACCGATCCGAAGATTGTTTATGATAATACGGTGTGGAAAAACCTAACTGCGGTCAAAGAGGGCCATGTGTTCCAGCTTGATCCGACCTCCGATACATACAACGATCCTGTATCGCTTGAAGGTCAGCTGAAATTTATTTCGGACAGCCTGCTTTCGGTGAAGTAGTCCTTGAGTAATATATATTTTTTCAACCCTTTGGCGAATCTGGCCCAAAGGGTTTTTCAATTTCATTTTCATGATAATATGAGATGAAGTATGCGAAATAAATCTGGGTTAGGAGAAGATAATATGGACGTTTTTGCAGAATATCTAGCACGAATTGATAACCTGGGACATCGGGATCGTACGGAAGAAGTTTTAGAATGGATTATCAAGAAATACCCCAATTTAGTACCAAAAATAGCGTGGAATCAGCCCATGTTTACCGATCATGGCACATTTATTATTGGATTTAGTGTATCCAAACATCATTTGGCTGTGGCGCCTGAGAAGGCAGGGATTAATCATTTTTCCGATGAAATTGTGAAGGCCGGTTATGAGCACACCAAGGAGTTGGTGCGTATCCGGTGGGATGGACCGGTTGATTTTTCATTACTGGAACGAATGATTGATTTCAACATTACGGAAAAAGCAGACTGTTCAACCTTTTGGCGGAAATAGGCATGATCGATAGCCTACAACAAAAGACCTCGCTCTCACTTACGTCGGTGAGCGGGGTCTTTGTAATGGTCATTCAGCAATTGGTTTGCACATTGCACCAAAATAATCTATAACTACGCTGCGAAACGCGATAGCTGCTTTCGATATATATCTGTTTTTATGCGACAATAAAGCAATTTCCCGCACAAGGTTCTGATCCTCGATTCGGAGATATACAATGCGTTCCTGCGGGTTTCTTGCTGTATTGGGTATAAAGGCAATCCCAATCTCCGCCTCCACAAGTGCAGTTAATCTTGCAGGCTCATCTCCTTCATAAACATACTTCGGTACGAATCCGACGGATTGGCATTTGGAGTCCACCAGATCACGAATACCATATCCTTTTGTCACCCCCACAAACCACTCATCCTTAAGTTCTCCTAATGTGATGCTGCTTCGATCCGCATATCGATGACCGAGAGGCACAGCTACTACAATTGGATCCTGGAACAGCATCTGACATTCGATATCATCCCCCTGGATTGGAGGGGAGGACAGGCAAAAATCAATTTCGCCTCGGTGAAGTAGCGTGCACATGTCTTCCAACGTAACCATTTGTACATGAAACTGAACATTCGGTTTATTTTTTCGGAATTCCCGCAAGATTCCTGGTAATGTGCTTGCTGTAGTGACTGCCAATTGAAGTGTACCGTGATCCGGGTTGGAGAGATCAGCAATTTCCTGTTTTCCCTGTTCCAATTCGAATAGGGCTTTTTCGGTCCGTCGAAGGAATGTTCTTCCGAATTCGTTTAACCGCAGCTTTCTGCCCAATCGATCAAATAACGGTGCACCCAAGTCATCCTCCAAACGTTGTATCGTCTTGCTCAGTGAGGATTGAGTGACATGCAGCTTACCCGCAGCTTCCGTAACATGTTCACATCGGGCTAACGTTAGAAAATAGCGTAGCTGAAGAAGTTCCATTTCGCACCACTCTCTTATTCCTTTTAGTTCATCAAATCATAACATAAAATGCGTTGGAATAAATAAAGGGATTCCATTAAGATGACAACAGAAGAAGGAGGGGTATACATAATGAACGCTCGAAATATATGGTTAATGATATCTGTAGGCTTGGGAATCATGCTGAATCCGCTCAATTCCTCCATGATATCTATAGCGATTGCAAGACTACAACAGGAGTTTATACTTGATGTTACGACCGTGTCATGGATTATTTTTTCCTTTTACATTGCAAGTGCTGTGGCTCAACTGGTCATGGGCAAGTGCAGTGATCTGTTCGGCCGCAGAAAGATATTCCTTATCGGTCTGGTTGTTGTCTCTGGTTCCTCCATGTTAGCTCCGTTATCTCCGGACTTTTCTTGGCTTATCGTATTCCGGATCATTCAATCTGTTGGCACAAGCATGATGGTAGCCGTCGGAATGGCGATTGTAAGAATCCACGTTACTGAGAAGCAGGCTGCTGCCCTGTCTATCCTTGCGATGTTCCTGTCCGGTGCAGCCGCGATAGGCCCTTTTATTGGCGGTGTATTGATCCATTGGTGGGATTGGCAAAGTATTTTTCTAGTGAATATTCCATTGGTGATCGCAAGCTTTATATTCGCCTGGAAAACCATTCCCAAAGAAACGACCCTCAAAACCAACCATGGTGACATGTCCATGAAGAAATGGTTCCTGCTGATTGATGCGCCAGGCATACTCTTGTTCACAGTCGCATTGGTGACTCTGCTAATGAGCGTGCTTTCCGTTAAATCAACCGGACATCTTTTAACTTGGCACCTTATGGCAGGGGGGATCGGTTTGCTTGCATTAGCAAGTTTTATACGACATGAATTGAAAACAGCGTCCCCTTTTATTCCGCTGAAAGTATTTGCCAAATATCCTGAAATGACCTGGGTTAATGTACAATTTATGCTGGTTAACACTCTGTTTTACGCTCTGTTTTTTGGTGTGCCATCTTATTTACAGCAGGTACGCCATCTGAACGAAGTTCATACAGGACTAATGATGCTAACCCTCGGTTTATGTTCACTCATCAGTTCTCCTTTTGCCGGACGCTGGATTGACAAATCAGGTACACGGCCAGCTTTGATCGTTTCAGCGGTGTTAATGACGTTCGGGTCCATCTTGATTGTGGCATTGGATAAGACTTCACCAGTGGTGAATGTCATCTTGCCCTTAGCTGTATTTGGTATAAGTAATGGGCTCAACAGTGTTGGTATGCAGGCGGCTTTGTTTAAGAGCACACCCAAAGATATGATCGGTGTCGCTTCAGGTATTTTTAATACATCGAGATATCTGGGGACCATTTTGTCATCGTTGTTGATTGGATTTGTCATGGGAGACACATTCAGTTTTATAGGATTTCAAATGCTCGGAATCATCCTGACGGTATTAGCTGCATCTTTAATCATGATGACCTTACGACGCCAGAAATCATCGGCAACGCAGACGTTATAGTGTCGAATCTCATAATTCACATCATTACGTAGTCATATATTGCTTTCGAAATTGAAGCGGAGACAATCCGATATAGCGTGCTCATTTAATACAAACAGCTTCTTTTTTTAAACGAAATTTAAGATACGCATTAATCCAGTGTAAGGTTGATCTTCTATACTTGCCTCTGAGCTTCAAAAATCATTCGAGGGAGAGATTTATATCAATCATTCACGTTCATACACATCAAATCGAATCAGAATAACAGCCATCAGCGCACTCGCTATGATTCTGACCGCATGCCCAATCATAAGTACGGGTAGTGCTGCCGCTAATGCAGCTCCTGTATCTGCTATTTCACAGGCCACAAAAGATATTCAGGCTCAAGCGCCTATCCAATATCGAATTCAAGCCCGGCTGGATGAGAAGAAGATGACCATAGAGGGGAGTGAATCCATTACTTACAGAAATACGAGCAAAGATACATTGAAGCAACTGGTTTTTCATACTTATGCTGATGCCAATCTTTCGGAATCGACACAGACGACCATGTTTAAACATTCCAATGAAGAGATTAGCAAAAATAACCCTGATAAGAAACCGGAAGACTTTCTTGGAGGAATTGATATTGAGAAGGTGACGACCGGTGGGCAAGCCCTTGATTTCAGTAATAAAGACCAAGCTATGTCGGTGAAATTGGAGCAACCCCTTCAGCCTGGTGAATCCGTGACGGTTCAAGTCCATTTTAATCTGAAGATTCCCTATGGCTCACAGCGGTTATCGTATTACAAAGATATTATCAATGGGGCTCATTGGTTCCCTGTAATGTCAGTCTATGACGAGGCCAAGCATGAATGGGATAGCAAACCTTACAGTAAAACATTTGAAACGGATTATTATACTTCCGCGGATTATGAAGTTCAGTTCAATGTTCCCGATCAATATCAGGTAGTTATGCCTGGTACGATAACCACACGGGAGGATGCAGAGACTGGACGCAAACTGGTATCCACCGTAGCCAAGAATACGAGGGAGTTTGCTTTCTTTGCCAGCCCGAACTTCAAAGTGGACAGCGTAACCCGGAATGGCCTCACCGTAGAGTATTATTATTTTGACAACCAGCCAGGTAAGAAAAAGATCGTTGATGGGTATGTTGATCAAGCATTCAAAGCCATTGATTTTTTCAGTGATAAATACGGTAAATACCCTTATCCTGAATTCCGGATTGTTGAATCATATGTAGAAGGTGTAGCTATCGAGTATTCAAGGCTTATCCAAATGGGGCAAATCGGAATAAATTCTGCTCCAGAACAAGACACGGTATTTGTGCATGAAATCGCGCACCAGTGGTTTCATGCGTTAATCGGGAATAATTCGGAGACAGAGTCTTTCCTAGACGAAGGATTTGCAGATTTCTCCAAAGTGTATTTTTCTGAGAAGCAGGGGGATACGATGAATGGCTTCAAGTCCATCCAATTTGACGATTCCACTGTGGATAAGGCTATTGCTTCAACTAATGACGAGGTGGGAGATTGGGCAAGCCCAGTTTATTACGATAAAGGCCGACAAGCGATATACCAATTGTACCGTTCCGTCGGTGAAGAGAAATTCGATGCCTTTATGAAAGAGTATTTTAAACGCTATGTGTACCAAAACGCTACGATTGACGGACTTCTGCAAACGATAGAAGATGTACTGGGGAAAGAGGCGCGAGATGATATGAAGACGGCTTTATATGAGCCTAATTTTACGCTGAAGCCCGAGTATCAACTGTCGAATGAGGAGAAAACGGCATATCTGCATGATCAGTTTCAATCGTTGTATGAATCAGCATTAACTCAGGTTCCGAATTTACCTTTTGAAACGATGAGCCGTGTGATGGATAAAGCCCTTCAAGGTGAGCCATTAGCCATTGTGCTCAGTGATCAGGAGAGCAACGCAGCGAACAAACAACAGGAAGCTATGGTAAACCAACTGACAACTCTGCTGGATTTAACCGGAGTGAAGTATGACCTGATTCAGGACCGGCAGGAGTTGAAGCGAAAAATGAAAAAAGAACTGGCTACCAGCAACCTGATTGTACTTGGCAACGCCAAATCAAATGGTTTTGTACAAGCATTAAAATCCAGCATTATAGACCGTGCTACCCATATCGGGTTTAAATGGAAAACGACTATGAACCAACCGTCTGCTGCTGGAGCCTATGTGATCAAACACCCTTATAATCAAAATCGTTTGATGCTGCACTACTTCTGGAATGAAGATCATCTGAGCAGCGGGAGTCTTGAACCATTTATGATGAAGATGCAGCAATCCATTGGATTCAGCAGCGCTTATTATCAGTACTATATATTGGACAAGACGGGCAAGGTAACCCTGGATAAAAAAGTGGAAAATCCACTTTCAAAATTATTCGCTGAGGAATAACCCGAAGTGTTCATTCTTATAAAGAAAGATTAAATACCTTGGCAATTGTCATCGGAAGATCATCATTTTGTCTGTTATAGAGTCGCCTATATGGCGACTTTTTTTATTTAAGTTCAATTTAGGTTTTTAAAAGTAGTCCTGAAGGGTAAATATAACGTGGATCTTTAAATGGATGTCAAATAAAACGTTGCGGAGGAAAGTGAAGAATGTTAGGGAAAGCATTGATTGTTAATATACTGCAAATAATAACAATATAATGTGCAAAGACACCTAAAAATGTACGACAGTAACATCAATGACAAGAAAATGATTAGGATTCGGAGAACACCGAGATGAGGAGGACATATGAAAACAACCAAGGTCTCATTTTATGTACTATCACTAATTCTGCTCCTAGTGGCGGGGTTATCCGTATGGTCGGGGGATGCCAATGCAAACTCCAATTCAGGTAAAACCTATGTGATCGGTACGGACATCACATTTGCACCATTTGAATATCAAGATGAAAACGGGGATTATGTAGGCATCGATATGGATTTGCTGGATGCGATCGCCAAAGACCAGAACTTCAATTATCAAATCAAAGCGCTGGGATTTAATGCGGCTGTGCAAGCTCTTGAGTCCAATCAGGTGGATGGCGTTATTGCTGGAATGAGTATTACAGATGAACGAAAACAAAAGTTTGATTTCTCAGAGCATTACTATGAATCAGGCGTTGTTATGGGAATTAGTGCCAATAATGATACTGTAAAAAGCTACGAAGATCTTCGCGGTAAAAAGGTCGCCGTGAAAACGGGCACAGAAGGATACAGCTTTGCTGAGTCTATTGCCTCAAAATATGGTTTTACCATTGTTCCATTCGACGATTCTTCGCAAATGTATGATGATGTGAAAACTGGAAACTCGATTGCATGTTTTGAAGATGAACCAGTTCTAAGATTCGGGACAAATCAGAATAACGGTTTAAAAATCGTGACCAAGAAAGAAGACGGGGCTTCCTACGGATTTGCAGTAAGCAAAGGACAGAACCAGGAACTCCTAAAAATGTTTAATGACGGCCTAACGAATATTAAGGTAAGCGGGGAGTATGATCGTATTAAAGAGAAATACCTTGGTGAAAATGCCGTTGTCGCAAACCAAGGTCGTTGGGAATTAGTCCAAAAATCTCTGCCCGCACTGTTCAAAGGTCTGGGAAATACCCTCTTATATACGATTATTTCGCTGTTTTTCGCTTTCATCATCGGCTTGATCTTTGGTTTTATGAAAGTAGGACAAAATAAGTTCCTTCGTGGTGTTGCTACCGTATTTGTGGATATTTTCCGCGGGATACCGTTGATCGTCCTAGCATTCTTTATTTATTTCGGGATTCCTCAGGCCATGGGCTTCACCATGCCACTGTTCCTGGCCGCCATTCTCACGTTGAGTCTGAATGCAGGGGCGTACGTAACGGAAATTATACGCGGGGGTATTCAATCGATTGATCGTGGACAGATGGAAGCAGCCCGTTCATTGGGACTTCCTTATCGCAAAGCGATGATAAAGATTGTAATCCCTCAGGCCATACGGGTTATGATACCTTCATTTATTAATCAGATGGTTATAACATTGAAAGATACGTCGATCTTGTCCGTCATTGGCTTGGTGGAGTTGACGCAATCCGGTAAGATTGTCATCGCAAGAACATTCGCCTCTTTCGATATTTGGTTGACCGTTGCGATTATGTACCTGATTGTTATCATCACATTGACTAAAATTGCTGACTACCTGGAGGTGAGGGTTCGTCGTGGGTAAAATTAACGTTGAAGGATTAAAGAAAAGTTTTGGGACGAATCATGTGTTGAAGGGCATCGATATATCGGTCAACGAAGGTGAAGTTGTCTGTGTCATTGGACCTTCAGGTTCAGGTAAAAGTACGTTTTTGCGCTGCATTAACCAGTTAGATGAGATCACAGCTGGACGGGTTATCGTAGATGATCGGGATCTAAATGATCCCAAAACGAACATTAACAAAGCTCGCGAGAACATAGGTATGGTATTTCAGCATTTTAACCTGTTTCCTCATTTCAGCGTGCTCAAAAATATTATGTTTGCCCCCAGAGAACTTGGGATATTAAAAGAACAGGAAGCACGCGAGACGGCATTGCGTCTGCTGGATCGGGTTGGTTTGTCGGATAAAGCTGACAGCTATCCCAACCAACTTTCGGGCGGACAAAAACAGCGCGTAGCAATCGCTCGTGCGCTTGCCATGAATCCGGACGTTATGTTATTCGATGAACCAACTTCGGCGCTCGACCCCGAGATGGTAGGCGAAGTCCTTGGTGTAATGAAGGATCTTGCGAGCGAAGGTATGACGATGATTATCGTGACCCATGAAATGGGCTTTGCCCGTGAAGTTGCGGATCGGGTTGTCTTCATGGACGGTGGATATGTTGTAGAACAGGGTACTCCTGATGAAATATTCGGAAATCCAAAAAATGAACGAACGATCAGCTTCCTGGAGAAAGTACTCTAAAACCATACCAAAAAGCCTTCAAGGCTTCGTTCTTGAAGGTTTTTTGGTATGTTGTAATTACCTGCTTTTACACCCGGACCTCTCATATCACTCATCCAAATTGAAATTCTTCAACGAATAAGTAATCATTTGCATGTTATTGGCGTAGTCAATTTGAAAAATACAGGAATAAATCACGTTTAATACGTAATCAAAGGCAATTTGTGATGAAAATGTACCAATCTTTGCATGTTTTGTTTCGTCATTCGGCACCTGGATACAGATCGTGCTCATTTTGGCCAACTCACTTTGATGATTCGCGGTAATCGTGATAAATGGAATTTTTTCAAGCGAGAAATGTTGGGCTGCCTTTAAGAAAATGGGCGATTTTTCATGGTAGGTCAAAAAAATGGCGCAATCCTGTGGGGTAAGATTTATGGTGTGGTAGGCCCATTCAGATAGCTCTGTTGTGATCACGACGTATTTATTGATTTTAATCAATTTATTCTGAAAGCTCTTCGCGCGAATCTGAGAATCCCCCAACGCATAGATGAAGATTCGTTTCGCCTGATCGAGCAAATGGGCTGCTTCTGTTAGAGAGGCTTCATCCATAAAAGCAAAGTTTTTCTCAATCGTTTCTTTCATTAGTTCAGCTATATCTTTTGCCACCTGGAGTGAAGATTCACCGAGAGCGAACGGATAATTGGGATCGATATTGGAGATGTTCTGAGCATCTTGTTGAAACTCTCGAGCAAGCTTAATGCTGAACTCCTTAAACCCCGAAAGTCCAAGCTTATGAGTCAATCGATTGATGGCAGAATGTGACGTGTATGTAGCTTTGGCAAGCTCTTGAATATTCAAGTGAAGCATTAGCTCCTTATGAGTCAGAATATAAGAAGCGATGCTTTTTTCATTTGGTGTAAAGTTGTTCATGTCTGTTAATTGGGTCAATATTTTCAACAGGTTCACCCCGGATTCATTGAAATAACGTTGATGTAGAGCGTCCAGTAAACATTTTGTTTAAAGAGAGGGCATCCGAAATACGAATTATTGGTCAAATGTACCGTAATTTCTTCAAAGCTCCTCCGGAGGATTTTCTTCTTCTATAATAAATGAAAAAGAGCCTAAGGGGGAATTCATATGTTAACCATCGGTTATATTGGCAATGGCAAAAGTACAAATCGTTATCATCTTCCTTTTTCATTGAATCGGGATCATTTGAAAGTAAAAACGATATACGCCCGTCATCCGGAGAAAACGGAGTGGAAGAAGGCTCCTGGTGTTCTGTATACAGATGATCTTGCAGCTTTAATGAATGACGATGACATTCAGTTGGTGGTGGTCTGTACACATACCGAATCCCATTATGAGTATGCAAAGAGGGCACTTGATCACGGAAAACATGTACTTGTTGAAAAACCTTTCATGCTGACCAAAGAAGAAGCCGAATCCATTTTCCAATACGCCAAAGAAAAAAATCTCTTGATTCAATGTTATCAGAACCGACGATATGACTCGGATTTTCTGACGACCAAGAAAGTGATTGAATCAGGAAAGCTTGGCGATTTGCTGGAAGTGGAGATGCATTACGATTATTATCGACCGGAGATTCCGAATGCTACCACCCATTTTTCCAAATACAAAAGTTATTTATACGGGCACGGTGTTCACACCATTGATCAGGTATTATCCTATTTCGGGCAACCGGACAAGATACATTACGATGTTCGTCAATTGCTGGGTCCTGGCAGAATGAATGATTATTTCGATCTGGACTTTTATTATTCTTCGCTGAAAGTATCAGTCAAATCCAGCTTTTTCCGCTTAAAGCCACGCCCGAGTTTTGTAGTATACGGCAAAAAGGGGGTATTCGTAAAACAAACTGAGGATCGTCAAGAGGAACATCTGAAGTTATTTTACCTTCCCAAAGGACATCCCGATTTTGGTAAGGATATGCCTCAGCACTATGGCGTACTGACGTATCTGGATGACGAAGGAATCTATCATGAAGAAAAAGTAACTTCTGAACAAGGCGATTATGCAAGAGTGTACGACGATATCTATGAAGCCATCAACCATGGCAAAGAAAAAGTGATTCAAGACCAAGAAACGATCGCGGTTATGGAAATATTAGAAAAAGGTATGGAGGAGTGTAACTAATATGAAACTCGGAATTGTCGGAGCTGGAATGATTGTAAAGGATCTATTGAGCTTTATTCATGAAATTCCTGCGATTACCTTGGGGGCCATATGTTCCAGACCTAGTCATCTGGATAAATTGCTGACTCTGCAAGAGCAGTATGGAATTGGTCGAATACATTTAGAATATAGCGAAATGATTACGAATGATGAAGTGGATACGATCTATATCGGGCTTCCGAATCATCTTCATTATGCATATGCCAAAGAAGCGATATTGGGCGGCAAACATGTTATCTGTGAGAAGCCGTTCACTTCCAACCTGCAAGAATTTCTTGAACTTAAAGAGATTGCACGGCAAAAACAGCTAGTGTTGGTCGAAGCCATCACAAACCAATATTTGAAGAACTATTTGTCCATGAAGGAGAATCTGCGCAAACTGGGTGACATCAAAATTGTGGAGTGTAACTATTCCCAATATTCATCCCGCTATGAGGCTTTTCAGGCTGGAGAAGTGCTGCCAGCATTTAATCCGGAAATGTCTGGTGGAGCCTTGATGGATATTAATTTGTATAATATTCATCTGGTCGTAGGGCTTTTCGGAAGCCCGAAGAAGGTGGAATACTGGGCCAACGTGGAACGCGGAATTGACACTTCAGGCATGTTGCTTTTGGACTACGGTGAGTTCAAGTGTGTTTGCATAGGCTCCAAAGACAGCACAGCCCCTAATGCAATGAACATCCAAGGGAATAAAGGATATATCCATATGATGAGCTCGGCCAACAAATGTGAATCCTTTGATCTTGCGCTTCATAAGGAAACGCCGATTCGGGTAGATATTAAGGATCATCCTCATCGCATGTATGACGAGTTTGTTGAATTCGAGCGTATGATTCGTGAACAAGATCTGGAGAAAGTCACAGCTATGCTTGAGCATAGCGAGAAGGTGATGGAGGTTATTGAACAAGCCAAACAATCTGCCAATCTTGTATTTGGACCTGATCGATAATATATTTTGAAATTTCAGAATGATTGTATTGTAACTTTTTGTGCACTTCCCAAGATGACTGTGTTAAAATGCGGTGAAAGATATAAGAATTCATGTGTCAGTGAACCAATAACAGTCTTCTTGGGGAGTATTTAATGATAACGATTAAAGACGTAGCAAAGTTAGCGGGTGTCGCGAGTTCAACCGTGTCCTATGTACTCAACGGCAAAAAACATGTAAGTGAGCACACAAGACAGAAAGTACTTGCAGCAGCAAGTGAGCTTAATTACATCAAGCATGGAGCCGCATCCGAATTAAAGCGAAAAAACACACAAACGATTGGTGTTATTGTTCATGATATGTCCGTCCCCTATTTTTCAGACTTGGTGAGTGGGATTGAATCCAGCGCCATAAGTCAGGGATACGACTTGATCGTATGCAGCTCTTTAGGCGGAGAGCGATCGACAGCTGCACGCTTTATCAGGGAGAGAAGGCTGGACGGCGTGATTGTAATCGCTGAAAATATTGAAGATGAGTTGTTGTTGCAGGCTGCCGAAACGGGATTTCCTATTGTAGTGATGGACCGGGAACTCCATAGTGAGCATATTGTAAATGTTCTGATGGATGATGAGCAAGGTGGTTATATGGCAACCCGTTTTCTTCTGGATAAAGGTCACCGCGCAATAGCCTATATTAGCGGGCCTTTAAGTTCGGATTGTAATCTGATGCGATATCAGGGTTATCTGAGAGCTATGCATGAAGCAGGGGTGGAAGAGAATGAGAATTGGAGACTTGGCGGCCAATTTCTGAAAACAGGTGGCTACAACGCAGCCAAGTTGCTAATGGAGGGAGAGCTTCCAACGGCAGTCTTTTTTGCGAATGATGAAATGGCCATTGGAGGCTTAGAGGCTTTTAAAGAACATCAGGTCTCCATACCCGAAGATCTATCCATTATTGGATTTGACAACATACATGTATCCGAATACTTAAATCCACCTCTTACGACTTTTCGACAACCCAAAACAGACGCAGGCTCCTTTGCTGGACATGTACTCATTCAAATGTTAAAAGGAGAGGCTGTTGAGTCTACTTACAGGATCAATATACAGTGTGTCGAACGTGACTCTGTTTCGCAGATGATCCTTTCTGAACGATGAGTGCACATACATTTTCAATGAACAGCCCTAATCACGGGGCTGTTTTTCTTTTTGTAGAAACCATCCATCACATTCGCCATATCTGACACTTGTCTTAAAGTCACAATGTTGACAAGAGGAGAACTCTCCGTTTAATATTTAATAGAGGTTAAGTGGAGAACTCTCCTCTTATCCTTTAAGTACGCCATTTTAGATAATGGTTCAAATTGTTCGCTTCATAATAACAATCTGAGAGGATGGATTGAAGATGGTATTGATGAAGAATAAAGTAGTCATTGTTACAGGTGCAGGAACCGGCCTTGGTAAAGCTGTGGCGATAAAACTGGCTGAAGAGGGAGCACAAGTTGTTTTAGTTGGACGTCGAAAAGAAAAATTGCAGGACGTGGCACAGATCATAAAAAACTCAGGAGGCCAATCTTTGATCATTCCTGCGGATATAACGGATCAGGATGACGTTCAGCGCCTCCGTGACCAAGTGCTGGAGCAGACAGGACGGATAGACGTATTGATCAACAACGCAGGGGGTACAGGTGCGCACATTCCCATTCATGATATGACATTGGAAACATGGGATGATAACATCCGCCTCAATTTATATAGTCCATTTTTGGTGACCAAAACATTTCTTCCAATCATGAGAGCTCAGCAGTATGGACGCATTGTATCCATTACTTCCATAATGGCCAATCTGAACTATCCGGGATTCGGGGCATATTCAGCTGCCAAAGCCGGGCTGGAGGCATTATTGAGAACGATAGCAATTGAGGAAGCAAAACATGGAATATTGGTTAATATGTTCGATCCGGGCAATTTGAGAACTGAACAAAATCCAAGAGGTGAGAAGGAACCGGATTCAGTTGTTGATAAAATTGTTAATCTCGCTTCCTTGACGGAAAACGGCTCCAGTGGAGAAGTTGTTAGAGCACTAACGTAGGTTAGAGAGCCCAAAATGCATTGAATTCCGTTTCCTGTTATTCTATTATTAAAAGCTAAAAAGGCGGGACTATTCATGTCCATGAGAAACGGGAAGATAATCAAAGCACCACAAGGACTGGAACGTGCACCAGACAAACAAGGAAGCTTAAAGCAGAATGGGTTATCCGTCATTCAATTCTGTTTACACACACAAGGGACAACAGGCTCGTATTTTCTGAAAGATCATATGTTGTTGTTCGTTATATCAGGCATCTACACGGTTCGATTCATGGATCAGGAGTACACTGTACGCAGTAATGAAATGGTGTTTCTTCACAAATCAATTCGCATTGATTACATAAAGTCGGGTGAACAAGGATCAGAGTTCATACTGGACTATATGATGTTTTTCCTGAACGAAAATATGCTTGCGGAGTTTATTCAGTTTTCTGGCTTCAAACCGACGGATACCGTGAATGAAATCATGCCGGTGTCCATTATTCCGGTCAATGAACTCACTCGCTCTTATATAGCGTCATTGAAACCCTATTTCGAAAATCCAGATGAGGTAAAAGACGGTCTGATCCGCCTCAAATTCATGGAACTCCTGTTTCATCTGGCGCAGGCCAATGATCATTTCTTACACCAACTTCTGCTACCGAATCATGATAAAAACAGTAACATCGGCAAAATAATGGAGGAGAATATCACCAATCCCATCTCCATAAGTGATCTGGCTTATTTGTCCGGCAAAAGCCTGTCTACCTTCAAAAGGGATTTTCAGGCTCTCTACCACACTTCACCCTTGAAATGGATTCGTAATCAGAGGCTGGATAAAGCCAAGAAACTGTTGGCCGAGACGTCTCTGTCCGTTACCGATGTCTGTTTCTCAACAGGTTTCGAAAACGTTGCTCATTTTTCCAAAGTGTTTAAGCTTCAGGTCGGGCTTCCGCCCTCGGAGTTTAGACAGCAATGCAAACGAAGCGAGGGAAAAACAACATAAAGCCAGCTTAATCGGTCCATACTTTAAGCATAAGTGACTATGTACCACTGTTGAGTAAAGCGCTTCGCGATAAAATATCGTGAAACGCTTTTTTTCATTATTTGAGACAAATGAGCTAAATAAACAAATCCAATGAGCTTAGCAGCAAAGAAATGCATCTATTTTCTTGTTATTGTTGTCTCATGCGTTACAACGTTGTCTCAACCTAAATGTCTGAGGAGGATTAACCAATGGAATATGTGAAATTAGGAAATACAGGCATGGAAGTATCTCGACTTTGTCTTGGCTGCATGGGATTTGGTGAACCAGGGCATGGATTTCATCAATGGGTGCTGGATGAAGAGAATAGTCGTCCCGTCATTCAGAAAGCCTTGGAGTTAGGTATTAATTTCTTTGATACAGCAAATGTATATGCAGGCGGAACAAGTGAGGAAATCCTCGGTCGGGCTCTCAAGGACTACGCTAATCGAGATGAAATTGTCCTTGCAACAAAAGTCTTTTCCCGCATGCATGATGGTCCGAATGGCGCCGGACTTTCTCGAAAGGCAATTATGAGTGAGATCGACAAGAGCCTCAAGAGGCTGGGAACGGACTATGTGGATTTGTATCAAATTCACCGCTGGGACAACCATACCCCTATTGAAGAGACCATGGAAGCATTACATGATGTGGTGAAGGCAGGGAAGGCAAGATATATTGGTGCATCTGCCATGTCAGCGTGGCAATTCCAAAAGGCTTTGTATGTTGCCGAGAGAAATGGATGGACCCGCTTTGTATCGATGCAGAACCACTATAACCTGATCTACCGTGAAGAGGAAAGGGAAATGATGCCTCTTTGTCAGGAAGAGAAAATCGGAGTAATTCCTTACAGCCCACTTGCTTCTGGCCGGTTGACCAGGGATTGGCAGGAAACAACACAACGTTCCGAGACGGATCAGGTTCAAAAGGCCAAATACGATGCGACAGCCAGCACCGATCAATTGGTGGTAGAGCGGGTTGCAGAAATCGCCGAAAAACGCGGCGTTCCCCGTGTACAAATCGCTCTTGCCTGGTTGCTGCACAAGAATCCGGTTACGGCTCCGATAATTGGCGCTACGAAGACATCCCATCTCGAAAATGCAGCTGAAGCTCTGTCGATTGCATTAACATCAGAAGAAATGGCGCGCTTGGAAGAGCCGTATGTACCTCATCCGGTATATGGACTTAATGTTGGATTTAAGTAATGTAAGAAGAAGAACCAATCCGGAAAGCGGATTGGTTTTTTTGAGCAGAACAACAGAGAAAACAGACTAATTCTTTCTTTGTTGTTTGATCTCATTACTCGAATTCCGAAAACCCTTAGGCGTTTGGTTTTGATGTTTTTTGAAAGACTGAATGAAGTTATTTACATGGTTAAAACCAACCCTATGAGCTATTTCAGTTACTGTATAATCGGTTGAAATTAATAACTCCATGCTCTTTTTGATCCGGTACTTAATTAAGTAATCATACGGTGTCATATGAATGGTCTTCTTAAAACTCCGTGTGCACTCCGAGATGCTCAGATGTGCTGTATCAGCAATTTCTTGCAGTGTGATATTCGTTGAATATTGTTGATGGATAAAGCTGAGCATGAGTTGAAGGCGCTCTTGCTGAAGTTTTACATACTTGGGCGCTTCCTCGGAGGAAAGCGTAATATTATGAATCAATATTAGCCACAATTGTACGGTTTTAATGGAAACCTCATATTCCCATCCCCACTTTTTTTTCATATCAAATCTCTTTTTCATATCCCATAACATATCTAGCACAATCTGTTGCCATTCTACATCGCCCTTGATTACCAGCGATACCAGGGCAGAGTCCGTATAAGGTAATACATAATTTTTCTCCATGGCACTATCCGCGTAGAAGGCTAATAGCTTTTCAGGGAAATTAAAGCTCACATATTGTCCGTTGTGGGTCAGATGCGTCGTAACATGCAGAACTCCCTTATTAATTAGGATAGCTTGACCAGCCAATAGCTCATGATCAACACCGTTTACCTGTATAACTAACCTTCCTTGAGTAACCAATGTAATCTGTAGCTCTTCATGCCAATGCAGGTCATTAAATCCTCTACCTTCAGGAATAATTTTCTCGGAATTAGCTGTGTACATAATGTATGGAAATGAAGCATCAGGGAAAAGAATCGTCTCGTGAAGCTGCTTTGACATTTAAATGTGTCCTTTCGAATGATGATATTTATATATAATATAGCGATATTATTACACAATTAAAACATTAACGATGATATTATTATATCCAATCTTTGTTTTATCACTATAATCCTGTGCACAGAATTTGGATAGAACATGTTGAAGGAGCAAGTTTAGAAATGAATAAATCGTTGTATCCGCCTCATCCGTACATGCTGCTATTTATCAGCATTTTGTCCATCTCAATCTCTTCCATATTGATAAAGTCCTCAGAGACGCCAACCTCTGTAGCTGGGATGTACAGATTGTTCATAACCGTAATACTAATGCTTCCTTTTGTACCTTGGAAAAGTCTTCGAAACCTTAAGATGAACAAAAAAGATTGGAGTGTTGTGTTGTTAGCCGGACTCTTTCTCGGGTTACATTTCTTATTTTGGATGGAGTCATTGGTGCATACCTCTGTTGCAAGTTCCATGGTCATTTTATCGTTGCAGCCCTTATTTGTAATGGTCGGGTCATACTTCATCTTCAAGGAACGAGCAAACATGGTTACCATCCTATGCATGGTCACTGCTCTTGCAGGATCAGTCATTATCGCATGGGGCGACATCGGGGTGTCAAGAGAGGCACTGATCGGAGATGGATTATCTTTATTAGGTACAATCGCGGTTTCGGCATATATGCTTGCTGGACAAAAAGTAAGTCATAAAATCAATGCAAATGTGTACAGCGTTATTGTTTTCTTCCTTGCGGGAAGTGTCTTGCTTATCTACAGTCTATTCAATCATATCTCCCTGACCGGATATAACACTTCAGATTGGATGTATTTCTTGTTGCTTGCCATAATTCCAACCATCTTTGGACAATTACTAATTAATCTATTATTGAAATCTTTAGGCGCAACGACTTTATCTGTGGGTATTATTGGAGAGCCTGTTCTTGCCATCATACTCGCCTTTGTATTTCTGGGAGAAACCATCTCTCTGTTTCAGTTTATAGGCGGGATGATGACCGTACTCGGCATGGGGGTTTATTTTTGGGCAAAATCCTGGCGATATACCGTTTCTGAAGTTCGAACTTGACGTGAATTTACACAACTACAACTATAAGACAAGTAGAAGAGGAGAATATATATGGCTACCATTGATGATTTTTTGAAACTGGATATTCGCGTCGGAACCGTTACAAAAGCTGAGTTTTTTGCAGAAGCGAAAGTGCCTGCGATCAAACTTGAGATTGATTTTGGACAAGACATTGGAATAAAAAATTCTAGTGCACAAATTACTAAAAGATATGCCGCCGAGGAACTGATCGGGAAACAAATCATAGGAGTAGTCAACTTTCCACCGCGCCGGATAGCTGGGTTTAAATCAGAAGTATTGGTTCTGGGAGGAATACCCGAAAAAGGGGATGTCGTTCTGTTAAAACCAGATATCAAACTGCCCGATGGAACTCCGATTGGATAATAGCTCGTTTTGTCATATTGGCGTAACAGACAACGGGTAAGATGGCTATCGAGGTGATTGACTTTGAAGAAAATATCAACCAAATCGAGTTGGCCTATCGGAAAAAATGTTTTACTCTCAGCGGCCATTTTGATTGCACTAGCTGGATGCAGTTCTAATTCAGCTTCTCCAAAGCCATTGGAGATTTCAGGGATGAACAGCAGTCAGGAGGAGAAGGAGGCCGTTCCTTCGGAGAAAATGAGCTATTGGAATGAACAGCGAAAAGGGACTAATTTTATGAACTCCACATCCCTCCCTGACAATTATGAAGCAGCCAAGGAACAGGGCATAGAGTTTGTACGGCTTGCGCCCGATAAGTGGAGTAAGGATCGAGATTTTTTGTTTAACGACAAGCCAGATGCCAATATCAACGCAGATTTTTTGATAGGCAGCTCGGATAAGTACGAAGGTATCGTGGAAGAAGATTTTGCCCGACTCAAAGCGGATCTGGACGCCGCGGAAGCTAAAGGGATGAAAGTGATTATTACGGTGCTTAGCTTACCAGGAGATCGTTGGCGGCAGTTCAACGGGGCCAAAAATGATGATCGGATCTGGAATGATACTGAATATCACAAGCAGGCCGCTCAGTTTTGGAAGGATCTTGCACAACGATTGAAGAATCATCCTGCCGTCATCGGCTATAACCTGATTAATGAGCCTCATCCGGAAACGGGTACGGGTTTTCATGACTTCTGGACGCAGGATTATTCAGAGTGGTATGCCAAAGTGGAACATACCGCAGCTGATCTGAATTCACTCTATGACACGATAACCAAAGAGATCAGGACGGTAGACCAGACAACTCCCATCATTTTGGATTCGGGGCTCTACGCAACGCCTTGGGCCTTTACGTATCTGAAACCGATTGATGATCCTAACGTGCTGTATGCTTTTCATATGTATGAGCCTTATGAGATGACAAGCCAGAACAAGAAAAAAGGATTTACGTATTCTTATCCGGGGAGCGTAAAGGTTGGAGATGATGAGACGGAAAAAGAGTTTAACCGTCAGACTCTGAAACAATTTGTCGAGCCTGTCGCCAAGTGGGCTTCTGATCATAACATACCTGCGAACCGGATTATAGCTTCGGAATTCGGAACGAACCGAATGGTTCAAGGTGCAGATCGATACATGGCGGATCTGATATCTATCTTTAATGAATACGGATGGCATTGGGCTTTCTATGCATTTCGTGAAGATACATGGGATGGGATGGACTATGAATTAGGCAGTGAGAAGCCCAACTGGAAGTATTGGGATGCCATTGAAAAAGGAGAGCAGCCAGCACGCGGTAAGGCAGACAATCCGATTTGGAATGAGATCAAGGAAAGCCTGACGAAGTGAAATGGAGAAAGATCACCATTGCAATATTGCTTGTTCTATTAGGAATCGGCTGTTATGCAAGGGAGATTGAACCTAAAGATCTGGCAGTAACTCGCCTGGATATCGTCAATGAATTTGTGCCAATATCAATGAATGGAATTCAAATTGTGCAATTCTCTGACACCCACTTGGGTCTCGATTATTCGGTGGATCAGCTTCAATCTTTAGTTGATCGTATGAATCGTCTGAAGCCAGATATCGTGGTGTTCACTGGAGATTTAATGGATCATTACACACGCTTTGGCTCGGAAAATAGAAAGAAAGCACAGCGAGTGTTAGCGAAAATAAATGCCCCTCTCGGAAAATATGCGGTTTACGGAAATCACGACAGGGGAGGCGGCGGCAGCCAAAAGTATAAGCAATACATGGAGGACGCGGGATTTACCGTATTGGTCAATGAGGTGCATACGATCCGTACCGCCACAGGGGATAAAATAAACATAGCCGGACTCGATGATTTTTTGCTTGGAAAGCCGCAAGTTAAGCGTACGCTGCAATCGCTCCGTAAAGAGGATTTCAACCTGCTACTCGTTCATGAACCGGATGTTGCGGATCAATTGAGCGCATATCCGATTGACCTGCAGCTGTCCGGCCATAGCCATGGTGGGCAAGTCAGAATTCCTTTGATCAAACCGCTTATTACAACTGCATTAGCTCACAAATATGTCGCAGGACTATACTCTTTGCAAGGCAAAAGCAAGCCGCTAAAGCTATATGTCAACCGAGGAATCGGAACCACCCGAATGCCTCTGCGCTTCTTCGCAAAACCGGAGTTAACCGTGATTCGTTTGACTGCCGCTGTAAGCTGATGTTAACTAAGTAAAGCTACCACTCACGGCAGATGCAACCTAGAATGCAGAACAGCCTCCGAAAAATTATTCGGGGGCTGTTCTTGATTTGAAGTTCATTCTGATGATGAATTCTGGAATAACTAGCAGCAAAGCAATAGAGCCATAAATACTTACAGTGTAGCTTGTAACATAAGCCAACCCGAATCCCAGATGAAAAAGGGAAGTGATGAGGTGAATCAACATGTTCGTGAAGCAAAAGGCATAACTTCGAATCATCCAGTTCCGGTGTTGAACCATTCGTTTCTGTTTAATTTGAATGAGAGCGGTAATCGTAATGAATAGCCAGATGATATTAAGCGCATTGAAACCGATACTGCTTATTTTCCCTCCAGTAGCGTAAGGGGCCATATAACCGGAAGTCAGTACAACAAGCGCTACGGACACAATGTAAACATAACCATTTATACGGTGGAACCTGCGGCTCTTTTCAAAAATCCGATTAGAGAAGTTGAGTAATCCAGACGCCATGGCCAAACATGCAAACGCAACATGAACGTACATGACATTCAGCCAGATCGGAAGATGAAGCTCACGCTTCGAACCGGTCTTATGGCTTAAAAAGCTTGAAGCTTCAGGGTCTATCCAATAGTTCTTCACTAGAGCATACACAATAAAGAAAATACTGACGCAGGCCAGCCATCCGTATAACGTTCCTCGTTTCTTCATATCAAACTACAACCCCGAAACTCTTTTTTGTGCACATAGCTAACCAGGCTAGTTTATTCGTTTTCCTGTTAATTTGGAAGCAGGAAGAAGGCCAGCCTTAGCGATTCCATTCATTTGATCTCCATCCACGGCAACTTCGAATTTCAGATTCAAACGCATAGGTTTAGTAATTGACAGGCTCCAGGTCAACTTGTTGTCGCAGAGTACAGGGTTCATAAATGGGATTGTTTCGTTACCTTGTGTTGCTGTGCCCTGGATCACATCAGAAATTGTCTTTATGTAGAGTTTGACCTCCAGTTTACCGACTGGTGTAGCGATTGTTGTGTCCCAATTCCCATCAAAGACGGTTGTCTGAGTTTTCTCATTAAGCAATATGCCAGAGGTCACTACCGTTTGATTCATTACAATGTTCGGTTCGTTGTCTGTCAACGACTTGTGAGTGGTGGGCGCAATGCCCTTTGCTCTCCAAACGGTTCCTCTCCGCTCATACTCAAACAACTGCTCTATCTCGTGTGCGATACGTGGCCCCAGTTCACGTTCGACCAGATACAACGCAACATCAAGCCCCGAGGTCACACCGCCGCCAGTAACCAGATTACCATCATCCACTACGCGTGCCGGGACAGGAATTGCCCCAGTCGCACCAAGTAAATCCATACCCAAACGATGTGTTACAGCAGATCTTCCTTCCAGGAGTCCTCCCATAGCTAACAAGAGGGAACCACCGCAGACTGTAGCGACTAAGATGTCTTTGTGGTCGAGAGCTGTCTTGATCATTGTAGTCAATTCCGTATTCATGGCTTTACCAAGAATGGCAGGAATCGAGTCTGGACCATCTCCTTCAACATTACCGGCTGCACCAGGCACAAGTATGATACCCCCACGTTCCGGGTCAAGAGTGTTGTTCGCTTCAATTGTCAAACCATTCATACCACTAGTCACTGGTCTTGGACCTTCAGCCGTGACCATCTCTACTCTTACGGCGTTGTCGGTATGCATGGAAGCGGCGCAAAATACTTCGTAAGGTGCAACGGCATCCAATAGGTCGAAGCCATCAAATAACACGATTTGAACAGTTAACATTGCATCCATCCCCTTATCTTTAAGTCGTCCGTACTCACAGTTAGAATCGTAACAAACAAATATCTCAAAGGAAGTCCTAAAAAGGTCACAAAACGATAAACAAATCATCACAGAATTTAGTCTCGACTTGGTAAAGGAAGAAAAAATGATAAACTAGATGGCAGAGGTGGGATAAGCATGAGTATGTATCATACGATACTTGTTGTAGATGATGATCAGAGCATCGTTGAGCTATTAAGGGACTTTCTAGAGAATGACCAATTTCACGTAAAGACTGCTTGTGATACGGAACAAGCTTGGGCCATACTGCAACAGCATTCCATAGATTGCATTGTACTGGACATTATGATGCCGGGACAAAACGGATTTGAGCTATGCCGTAGAATTCGAGGGGACAGCAATGTTCCAATCCTTTTCTTGAGTGCTCGCAGTGATGATGTGGACAAGATCCGTGGCCTTACGCTCGGAGGAGATGATTATATCGTCAAAACGGCTTCGCCTGGGGAAATTGTTGCCAGAGTGAAAGCCGTGTTACGGCGCACTACTTCCAGGCAACCCATGGAAAGGAAGATCTTGGATTATGGACGCATCCAGTTAAATCTGACTGCAAGAGAAGTCCTGATCGAAGGGGGAAAAGTCGAGCTTACACCTAAAGAATATGAGTTGTTGCGATTATTTGCGGAGCACCCGAGGCAGGTTTTCTCCTACGAACAACTGCTTGCAAAGTTTTGGGAAGGTGTAGGCGACAGGCATACCATTCGGGTACATCTTAGCCGGCTTCGCGAAAAAATTGAATCCGATCCAAACCATCCACAATTCCTCATCAACGTGTGGGGAGTAGGATACCGTTTTGAGGGAGTGTAACATGAGAAAACTCCGTATTCGTACATTTACTATGCTTTGTTTATTCTTCTTGCTTACATTGCCTTGGATCTTTTTTGTCACGGCTCACTTTATGGACACTCAGTCGTTTAGCATCTCTACAAGCCAACAGCAAAATGAAACGCTGCAAAGACATCTCACTGAGATGATCCACATGATTGAAGTTGGTACGGATAAATGGACGGATACCGGTTGGCAAAACGAACTTCATACTGAGTTGAGCAAAGCAAAGATGGATGTGGAGATTGAATCTGCGTCCAATTCGGAAATATATCGTTCCAGCCCGAAGCGTCACAGTCGATTCTCGTCGACCGAACAGTTCTCTGTCATAAAGGATGGGGAATTGCTGGGGAGGGTTGTTCTTTATCTGCCTAAATCCAACGGAGTTCCAATGATTGCTGCATTTTTCGGACTGCTGCTTTCTTTCTTTGTGGTTGGAGTTGAAATGAGAAGATTCCTTCTTAAACCTCTTGAGAAAATGAGCAAGGCGGCCAGAAAAATTGCAGCAGGACATTGGGAAGTCCAATTACCTAAATCCAGAATCACGGAAATTGCCGAAGTCCGTGATGGATTCGAAGTTATGGTGAAGGGGCTTGAACAATCCCACCGTAAACAAGTGGAGCTTGAGGAAGAACGCAGATTTGTCACCGCAGCCGTTGCACATGATTTACGCACACCGTTGTTTGCCTTGCGGGGGTATTTGGATGGATTGGAACAAGGAATAGCTCAGTCACCGGAGAAGGTCACCCGATATATTGCCGTATGCAAAGAGAAATCCGCTCAATTGGATCGATTGGTTGAGGACCTCTTCACTTTTACAAAAATGGAGTACTTGGAAAGTGAACTTAACACAAGAACGCTAGATTTAACACAGATCCTCCGAAGGTCGATAGAGAGTGTGAGTCCACAAGCTGAGCAGAAACATATTTCTATCTTAAACCAATTAACTGACGGTTGTTTTATTAACGGAGATTCGTATGTATTGGAGCGTGCGATGAACAATATATTGGAGAATGCCGTTAGATATACGCCATCAGGTGGCGCAATAACAGTCCGATGCTGTAAAGACGGCAAGAAAATCAGGTTTACAATCCGTGATACTGGACCTGGTTTCTCTTTCGAAGAATTAGAGCGCGTTTTTGAACCTTTGTATCGTGGGGAAACGTCTCGAAGTCGTGCAACTGGAGGCAGTGGATTAGGATTAACGATCTCACAACGAATGATGAAGCAACATGGAGGCGAACTTATGGTAAGTAACCACCCTGACGGTGGAGCAGTTCTGACAGGATGTTTACCGCTAACTGACCCGAATTAAAAAGATTTGAGCGGTCCTTGTCTCCTAAGATTAGCGTATGTTATTTAACGCATATTATGATGGATTTTGACTTCAGACTGGAAGAGAGGTAAGCCTTATCCCAGCTTCCAGTCTGGATATCACGATATTATGCTTGATTTGTTAACGTGTTAGATATAATATGTTCATATGTTTAAACTCTTAAACGTAATGGAGTGATTTAAATGCAAGCCATGGTAATTGAGAAATACGGGAAGAATGTTCCCTTGATACAGAAAGAAATGCCTATTCCTCAAATCGGAGATCATGATGTCTTGGTGGAAATCCATGCAGCAAGCTTAAATCCGATTGATTTTAAAATAAAAGAGGGCAAGGTAAAGCTCCTGCTGAATTACAAGATGCCATTGATCCTTGGAAATGATTTTTCCGGTGTTGTGGTCAAGGTGGGTAAACAGGTAAACGCTTATAAACCTGGAGATGAGGTATATGGAAGACCTCGTAAAGACAGAATTGGAACTTTGGCTGAATACATTGCTGTCCATGAAGAAGACATCGCGCTGAAGCCCCAAAACTTAAACTTTGAAGAAGCAGCATCCATACCACTGGTCGGTCTTACGACATATCAAGCCTTTTACGATATTTTGAACCTTCAGAAAGGCCAAAAAATATTGATTCACGCAGGATCAGGAGGGGTTGGCACGTTCGCCATCCAGTTGGCCAAATTAATGGGAGCTTATGTTGCCACTACTGCCAGCGATAGAGGTTACGCATTGGTCCAATCCCTTGGTGCCGATCGTATTATCAATTATTGTAAAGAAAATTTTGAAGAAATGCTGTCGGGATATGACGCGGTGTATGACACGATAGGAGGCGAGGTGCTGGAAAAATCCTTCCAAGTACTTAAGCCGAATGGGAAAATAGTATCTATTTCCGGTTTGCCGAACGCGAGATTCGGGCGAGAAGCCAACTTAGGCTGGTTAAAGACCACACTGCTATCGATGGTGAGCCATAGGATTACAACTCTTGAGAAGAAAAACCAGGCAAGATATCATTTTCTGTTTATGAAACCAAGCGGGTTGCAATTAGAGCGAATAAAGGGTTACTTGGAGGAAGGTCTCATTAAACCGGTGATTGATAAGGTTTATAATTTCAAGGATGTCGGGCAAGCATTTCAGTATCTTGAAGGTGGAAGTGCCAAAGGAAAGGTCATCGTTAAAATGAAGTGAAGTGTTCAATGGAGGTGGATACCGTTCTTGTCCGAATGGAGGACAAGAACGGATACTATAATTCTCTTTATTTTATCGGTATCCAGATTTGAGGCGGCTGGTGAGGTCCTGGATATACTTCAAGTTCAGGTATACCCGCATGCTTGTAAGGGTTGGAAGGGAACCATTCAGAAATAATCTGCTTCCATAAACGCTGCATACTCTCCGGCATCGGACCTTCGACTTCAAAGACACTCCATTTGGAAGCTGGAATTGTAAAGGATGATAATCCTTCAGGTACTTCACCATCATACGACGTAGCAATCCAGTATTCCATCTGCTTCTCCTGAATCTCGTTCTGATCCACACAGACGCCTAACAATCCTTGAATTACACCATTATTCAAATCAAATAAACGATCTTCTGTACCACTCGTATACGCATCCTGCCACATTTTGGCTATGCCTCGTAAGTTTTCCCCATCAATATAAGAGAAAGCCTGCTTTATCCCTACTAATGTAAACGCAGCTTGTTCAACAATTCTGTGATTCATCGGTTCTGCTCCTTTTAGACTTAATTGAATAACCAAACGATTATACGATTTGATAGAAGTACTCTTCTTACGCGCTTCACTGGGGGCAATTCCGTGCTGCCTCCGAAAAGCTTTGGAGAAAGATTCAGGAGTGTCATAGCCATACTTGAGCGCCAGATCAATGATTTTGTGATCACTCTGTATCAGTTCATTGGCTGCCAATGTTAATCGTCTTCGTCTGATATATTCGGCTACGGTAACATCAGTTAATAAGGCAAACGTACGTTGAAAATGAAAGGGAGAAATATGAGCTTGTGCTGCAATTTGCTCCATTGTCATATTTTCGAGTAAATGTTCTTCCATATATGCAATAGCTAGCTGTAATGATTCGATCCAGTTCATACGGTTAACCACTCCTTGATTCTTATAATAGATGAAGACTGATTCAAGAACCTGTCATTATGTGCTTTCATTTGTCCGGTTAGGGAAAGAGGGAGAGGGAGACCCAATACACACGAAAAAAGATGACCCCCTGATAAATTCAAAGGCCATCTTTTGGCAAACGAAAAAAAGAATTGAACGAAAAATAACGCTATGATATAATCGTTAGCGCCATTGACAAACAAAATTAAAGTATGTACTTATTTTTATCCCTACTTTAATTTTACATCTGGAATTTTGATTTGTCAATGCTCTTTTTCATCCAAAAATAGGAAAAGGAGTGGTTAGAGAGATGCAAACAAAAGATTGGCAGCTGGAACAGGAACGGCTGGAGTCTGTAAGGAACAAACTGCAGGCCAAAATCGCAGAATTGGAGCCAAAGGTTGCCGGAATGCATGACCAGGCTACGGAAATTCGCAAGCGCTTTTGGGAAGAAGTTACGATCAACACTAGCACCCACGAAGATTTCGAAGAGACTTTCTACACCATTAACCAGCAGTCCGCGGTATTGGCCGAGCGGGAACGTGGTCACATGCGGTTGACGCAGCAATGGAATAACATGAAACGTTTGCTCCCGTCCCCTTATTTTGGCCGCATCGACTTTCAGGAGAAAGGTCTGGCCTACACCGATCAGATCTATATCGGCGTATCTTCTTTTGTCGACCAAGATGGATTGAGCTTTCTGATCTATGATTGGCGTACACCGATCGCGAGCATGTACTACGATTCTTCCCCCGGTGTAGCGTCCTATGTGACGCCGATCGGAAGAATCGATGGCACAATAGAGCTCAAACGGCAATTTCAGATCCATAACGGAGAAATCAACAACATGTTTGATGCAAATGAAACGATTGGAGACCAATTATTGCAGCAAGTGCTCGGCAAAGGTGCGGATTCACAAATGAAAAGCATCGTGGCAACCATTCAGAAGGAACAAAACGCCATTATCCGTAATGACACAAGCCGAATGCTTATCGTACAAGGAGCAGCCGGTAGCGGTAAAACTTCGGCAGCCTTGCAGCGAGTGGCGTACTTATTGTACAAACACCGCCAGACGATCAGTGCTGATCAGATCGTCCTTTTCTCACCGAATCCGATGTTTGGCAGTTATATTTCCACTGTCCTTCCGGAGCTCGGTGAAGATAATATGCAGCAGACTACTTTTCAACAATTTCTCGACTATTGGCTCGGCTCTTCGTTGCGTCCGGAGGATGTCTTTGATCAGATTGAATATGTACTGACCGCGCATGAAGCTCCAGGTTATGAGGCGCGGCTTCAGGGAATCGAATATAAAGCTTCTGATGCTTTTTTGCAGGCCTTGCAGAACTATGGAAACTGGTTGGGGCAGGAAGGCATGCGATTCAACAGCATTCGGTTTCGAAATCGTGATTTGATTACTGCGGAGCAAATGAGAGACAAATTTTACGGTTATGATCGTTCCCTGCCCTTGCTAAATCGCGTTGTACTCTTGCAGGAGTGGCTGCTGAAAGAGCTGGCTTCTCTGGAACGTATGGAACGTGAAGAATCATGGGTACAGGAAGAATTGAATTATCTCGACAACGATCAGTATGCGGATATCTTCGAAGTACTGCATAAAGATAAGGAAGTATTTGATATCGCGGAACAGTACGCCCAAATTCGTGAGAAAATAAGCAAGAAGCGTCGAGAAGATGAAGGTGATTTTGACTTTGCCCAGAAGGAGGAGGAACTGCTCGGCCGCAAGATCGTGAAAGAACGGTTTAGCCCACTAAGAAAAGGTATCAAGAAATTCTCGTTTGTTGATATCAAAGGCATATATGGCGAATTGTTTGTTGACGAAGCCACTTATCGGGAGAAAACGAATGCTACGTTTATCCCCTCGCTATGGCCTGAGATATGCAGTCAAACCAAGGAAAGCCTGATCCGGAGCGAGTTGTTCCATGAGGATGCGACGCCCTATTTGTATGTAAAAGAAATGATTGAAGGTGTCCGGACAAACACGGAAATTAAGTATGTCTTCGTTGACGAGGGTCAGGATTATTCAACATTTCAATATGAATATCTCAAAAAGCTGTTTCCTCGAGCCCGTATGACCGTGCTCGGCGATTTCGGGCAAGCGATCTTCACGCAGGCTACTAATTTGGCCGCAGCTGATTCACCATTAGTCCGTCTCTACGGTGAAGCCGAAACAAGTCTTTTCTCCCTAGTACGCAGTTATCGCTCAACGAAGGAGATCGTTGAATTTACAAGAGCGATGCTTCCAGACGGAGATGAAATTGTACCCTTTGAAAGAAAAGGCCTAAAGCCCCTGCTGACGAGAAGCAACGACAGAGAGCAGCTGGATGCACAAATGGTGGCAGATATCGCGTCACTAAGAGCTGAGGGCTTTGATTCCATCGCTATTATTACGAAGACCGCCGCCGAAAGCCACAAGGCCCATGAATCGTTACAGATTCAAGGAGGCGAAGTGTTGCAGCTCGTTACGAAGGAAACGTTCAACTTTGAAAAAGGTGTAATGGTCATTCCTGTGTACCTTGCCAAAGGTGTTGAGTTCGATGCAGTCTTGGTCTATGATGCTTCGTCTGGAGCTTATAGCCGCGACAATGAACGCAAACTTCTTTATACGGCTTGTACGCGCGCTATGCATCGCCTTCATCTGTACATGGCGGGCGATTGGTCGCCTTTCATACAGGCCTTGCCAGCGGATTTGTATGAGGAATCAGAGGCCTATACAACCAAGTAAACATGCCGGGACTGTCAGATCTAACAGCGTATGAGAATTGACTACTCAAATAAGTAGCACTAGTCGCCTTTTAGGCGACTTTTTTTTGAATTTCTAAGTCATTATAGAGACGAACTTGTCAGCGATAACCTTTGGATTATTTCCATATTGTTATACTCAGCATAAATTTTATTATATGGGTGGACTAAGATTACAGTTATATAATAGAAATACGTAAACAGAAGAATAGATTGTATACATAAAGTATAGAGGAGCTAAGATCATGTTAACCAAAATGAACTTGCAGGGAAGCTGGGAGCTTCAACTGGATGAACATAAACAAGGCGCTCAAGGCCCATTTGACGATACCATAACGCTGCCGAACACGACTTCTCATGCACGCAAAGGAAGAAAGAATGATGTAGCTCACATCGGGTCTTTGACTGATGTATATGCATATGAAGGATGGGTGTGGCTGAAAAGGGAGATTGATATACCTTCAACGCTTGCTGGCAAGAAATGCAGTTTGTATCTGGAACGCACGCGCATAACCAAGTTATGGGTCGATGGTGAAGAAGTTGGAGCGCAGGATAGTCTTAACACCCCCCATGTGTATATCTTGCCGGAAGGGCTATCGGAGGGAGAACACACCCTCACTATCCGGGTCGATAATACGGAATATCCGACGAAAGGCGGACATCTTACATCCATCGATACTCAGACCAACTGGAACGGAATTACCGGGAAGCTGGAGCTTCATTTTTACCACGATGTGCACTTGGGTGAGGTACAGATCTATCCCAATGCTACAGAGCGAACATTCAGAATCACAAGTACATTGTCCACATCGATACCAGGTACTGTATTGTCCGTTACTGCGCAAACCTTCAAGCCGCTCTTAAAAGAGACTCATGGATATATAGCATCAGACAGAAATCATGTGGTGAATGAGCAAACCTATCTATGTAACCAGGATGAAGTTAATGTGCTCTACAATATGGGAGACGACGCATTTCTCTGGAGTGACTCTGACCCACATCTGTATGTGCTGACCCTTACTCTGATGGGTGAACATGGCGATGTGCTGGATACAACTGAAATCATAACAGGACTGCGAGATTTTGAAGCTAATGGAGATGCTTTTACCATCAACGGTCGAAAGACCTTTCTTCGTGGAAAACATGATGGTCTAATCTTCCCGCTTACAGGTTACGCGCCAACCGATGTGGATGAATGGCTGCAAATCCTGAGTATTTCCAAATCATATGGTATAAATCATTATCGTTTCCATACCTGTTGTCCACCTGAAGCAGCGTTCACCGCTGCAGATATGCTTGGTATCTATATGGAGCCTGAGTTGCCATTCTGGGGAACAATCACGGATGAACTTGACCCACAGCATAATCAGGCTGAACAGGACTATCTTATTCGTGAAGGCTTTGCCATGCTCAAGGCGTTTGGGAATCATCCTTCTTTTGTAATGATGTCACTCGGTAATGAACTTTGGGGCAGTAAAGAAAGACTGAATGCCATTATCAAAGCGTATAGAGCATTTGATCCACGCCCTCTGTACACCCAGGGTTCAAACAATTTTCAGTTCACTCCGCTGATTCTAGAGGAAGAAGATTTTTACTGTGGCGTACGTTTTTCCAAAGATAGACTTTTCCGCGGCTCTTATGCCATGTGTGATGCACCGTTGGGTCATGTTCAAACCGACGTGCCTGGTACCCTGAAGGATTACGACGACATGATCTTGCCAGATAGGACAGTTTCGGAGAATGAGGGAATTCAAGCAGAAGAATCGGAAATTCAAATTCAATATGGCACGGAGGCCAAGATCGTGAAAGCCGCTTCTGTTGAACAACAACTCATTCCACATCTACCCGTCATCTCCCATGAGATTGGACAATATGCCATGTATCCCAATTATGAAGAGATCGAGAAGTATACCGGATCGCTGAAGGCAAAAAACTTCGAGGTGTTTCGGGAACGATTGCAATCCAAAGGAATGGGACATCTGGCTGAACCCTTTTTCAAAAGCTCTGGCAAACTTGCAGTAGCCTGCTATAAGGAGGAGCTTGAGGCGGCATTTCGATCCAATCATCTGGCAGGATTTCAATTGCTCGATCTTCAGGACTTTAGTGGACAGGGGACTGCACTGGTAGGTATTTTGGATGCCTTCATGGATTCGAAAGGGCTGGTTACTCCTGAGGAGTGGAGGACGTATTGCTCCGATGCAGTACTTCTGGCCCGATTCGAGAAATATAACTACAATTCGGGTGAAGATTTCAATGCCTATATTCAATTAAGGTACTACCGAACAGATTCATTGAGGGGTCAGACTGTGGAGTGGGAAATGCGTGATTTGGATCAGCGGATTGTACAAGGAAAAGACGAGATTTCTTTTGTCTCTGGAGAAACTTGGTTTGAGATTAGCCAAATAAAGTTCAAGCTGCCTGATGTGAAAAAGATGACGCCAATCACTCTATCCCTGCATATTCCAGGTACCGATATTCGGAAACAATATGACCTATGGGTATACCCTGATCATGATGTGACAGCTATTGAACATGACTATATTTATAAGGAATTGTCCGAAGAAGTAATTGCCTTACTTGAAAAAGGTGAGAGCGTGCTGCTGCTCCCAACACTCGAAGATAACGACAGTTCAGTCGAAGGCACATATTGTACTGATTTCTGGTGTTATCCGATGTTCCGATCCATTTCGGAAAGCATGAACAAGCAAGTTCCCGTCGGCACACTAGGCCTTCTAATCAATAACTCACACCCTGCATTGAAGCACTTTCCAAGTGAGACCCATTCCACTTATCCTTGGTGGCATATCGTTATGAATTCACGGTCTATTATTTTGGATAAGGTCGCAGAGAATGTTCAACCTTTCGTTCAAACCATCGATAATTTTGAACGTAATCATAAGCTGGGGCTGCTGTTTGAATGCCAAGTTGGAAAAGGCAAGCTGCTGGTTGGAGCACTACATTATGATAAATTGATTAAACAGACAGAAGGGCGCCAGTTACTCTACAGCCTTGCACAATATGTAAAAAGTGAGGACTTCCAACCGGAAGCCAAGATAGAACTGGATGAGCTTCAACAGTTGTTAGGAAAGAAATAGGTACAGTTAACGTAAAAATTATTATGTAAACTTATTCAAGTCAGTTTTATTTCTTTTTACCTTAATGACATAAAACCTCCATCATATGTAAACCGTAATGGGGTACGCATGAAGGAGGATACATATGAAAAGCCATGTGCATCAAAAAGAAGAAGAGAAACTGAGCTGGATTAGTCTTTCCTTATTTGGAGCGGGGTGTACGCTGGGAACCGGATTTTTCCTCGGAACAAGTCTGGCTATTCATTGGTCCGGTTTATCCGTGCTTGTACTTTTGGTGCTGGCTGCTGCGGGGACCTATTTTGTATTTGGAGCATTAGCTCAGATGACGGCAGAAGATCCGAAAGAAGGGGCTTTTCGAACATATGCCGGTGAAGCGTTCGGCCCATGGGCCGGTTTCGGAAGCGGATGGATGTATTGGTCTTCCGAAATGCTGATCATGGGCAGTTCATTAACGGCTCTCGGATTATTCTCTCAATTTTGGTTTCCCAAGTTTCCTTTGTGGGTGTTTGTGGCAGTATACGCATGTATTGGATTGTTCATCGCCGCATTGGGAGCCAAAGGGTTAACTCAAACAGAAAATGTACTCGCAGTAATCAAGTTAGCTGCAACGGTTGCTTTTATCGCGATTGCAGCAGCGGCTTGTCTGGGCTGGTTAGATGTGAAGATTACGCCGCAGAAAATAACGAATGAATGGTTCCCTCACAAAATAAAAGGCGTGTGGACCGGGTTTATTTATGCCTTTTTTGCCTTTGCCGGGATTGAGGTCATGGGTTTAATGGCAGCCAAGCTGAAAGAACCTAAGGATGCAGTGAAATCAGGCAGAGTGATGTTATTAACCGTCAGTACGCTGTATGTTGTGGCAATTGCCTTAATCCTTCTTCTGGTTCCTGCTGCTAAATTAACACCAGACGAGAGTCCTCTCGTCAAAGCGATGTCATCGATTGGATTTACGGTCGTGGTTCATATTCTCAATGGAATTTTGATAATCGCCGGGTTCTCCACGATGGTCGCTTCAATCTATGCGATTACGTCCATGTTGGTTAAACTGGGTGAAGACGGAGATGCACCGAAGATGTTTACGAAGACTTGGGGAAAAAAGAACATGCCCCTATATGCATTAGGATGCACAGCGGCTGGATTAATCCTTTCTACTCTCCTGGCATTATGGATGCCTAAGAGCCTATTCGAATATGTAACAACCGCAGGCAGCTTGGTATTAATGTATACCTGGCTTCTGATTTGCATCACGTATATCAAAAAAATGAAGCCAACAAGTTGGAATCGCATCAAAGTGTGGATCGCCATGGTCCTTATACTTGCAGCAGTAGCTGGCACGGCTATGGAAAAAGCCAGCAGAAGAGGTCTGCTGGCAAGTATAGGTCTTGTTGTATTGATAGCCTTGATTACTTACATTGTAAACAAAGTACGAAAACCGCAACCTTCGCCATCTACTGAACCATCAAAGCCCTGAATGGGTGTCTCGTATCAGCTATTTCGTCAATTTGCTAATGGCTTGCTTCATGCGCAAAAAAGGACATTTGGAAGGGGTCTGCTCGTCATCGGGCAGGAAATATTGTTTCCATTCCAGATTATCCTGCTCCCCATACCACATGAGCGAAGGATGAGCAGGAACGGCATCATAGGCTGCCAAGCGCTTGCGAATCAAGGTTTTCATTTTCCGGCCAAGAGGTGTGTTGTCATTAATGGATTCAAACACCCACCTTGGTTGAAAAGCAAACATAAGATAAGGGAAGTGTCTACTGGCTCTAAGTTCGTGCGCGGGAGTGGCACAGAAACAAAAGTAAGGCTCCCCGCCAAAGCAAAATTCCCATGTGGCTTCATGCGGATCAGTCGAAATATGTTCAGGCCAGGAGGCAGTATCGAGTGAACTTACCCGGTTAAGCATCTCCCAGAACAAGGACTGATACTGCTCCACTGTTGTGTTGTTTCTCAAATCATCCGGTGTCTCGCAAATGACAACCAAAGAAGCGTAATGTCCCGTTTCCCGAGAAACAGGCCCATATTGACTAAGTAATTCCGCCATGTCTTCAGCAGAAGCTTGGGTTCGCGGATCCCTTGTGAATCCGTATCTCAAATGTCCGGAGAGAAAACCCATACGTCCGGGTACACAAGGATACGTATTACCCTCATCTGCAATCATATTGGCAAATTTTGAATAAGCGTCCTGCTGCCATTCGGGCAGACCTTTGAATGATGCATTTATTTCATCGGCACTGTACAGCTCTGCCATGGATTCCCCAACTCCATTCCACATGATACCGTTAACGTATTAATGCGGATGGCGTTGGGTGACTGTCCAGTGTAGTTTTTATGTCAGAAAAAGATAGATCGTACTGCTTCAAAACCGAAGTACAGGCCAAATCCGATCAGACAGATCCCTGAGATAATGGAGATCCAGCGCAAAACGGTTTCGTTGCTGCGTTTATGAAATCGACTAGCCATGCCAGCCATGATGACATCCCAGACAAGGATTCCTATGAAAATACCAGAACTGTATAGTAGCAGATGAGCGGTGTCGGTATGCTTCACGGTTGTAGCAAGAATAGAGCCGTAAATGCCGAGCCAGAATAAAATATTCAGGGGATTGGACAGGGCCATGAGAAAGCCAGAGACAAAAGATTTTCCCACTCTTGCTTCTGCTGTAGAAGAGGTCTGGATACCGTCTTTCAACTTGGAAAGTGTTTCCACACCGGTATACACCAGAATAAAACTGCCAAAAGACCAAAGAAAAGAGCGCATGAAAGGCGTGTCCAGAAAATGGGCAACTCCAAAGTAGATCAGAAGCATGTACACCAAATCGGCAAACATGGCTCCCAGTCCCAGAATCCAGGCATGCATAAATCCGTGGCGGGCTCCGCGATCCAACTGAGCGGCATTAATCGGACCAATTGGAGCGGATAGTGAGATTCCCAGAATAATATAACTAAACAGTACAGACATATACGCGTTCACTCCTTAACGGGTTCGACGAATTGTACCGGTAAGACACACACATATGGGTACAAGTCATCGTATTCCCGTCTGGAGCAAATTAGAACAAGCTGTGCGTCGCTTAATCTGATAAGGACTCTACATCCAGCTGAATGGCTGTACAATGATATCCATTGCATGAGCTTTCTTCACAAGGACAAGCTGACAGACCGATAACCAAATCAATCAATGCCTCCATCTCCACATAATCACCGGCGCGCGAATCTGGAGCTACGACATCAATCTTGCCCAGATCATCTACGACCGATTTCATAAACAAATTAAATGGATAATGCTGATCCGGCGGCAAGATCCCGAACGGTTCAAGAGCCTGATTTAGGTTATGATAGCAGCTGGCATGATCCTTTTTGTCATATAATACTTCATACATTTCCGGACGACAGGCAGAGTTGAAGAAATCATGAACACCAACCGTGTCACGAACGATCTTAAGCAACGGCTGATATTGATTGGAATACACAGACTGTCCTGGTTTGATCCGGTAGGACCGCAGTACGTCCATCGTTACACCTGGGTCTAGTCGATTATTGGCATTTTGAGCATCATATGCAACAAAATCAACGACCTGCTGCCCCTCCAAATCGGTCACCCGAATTAATGAACCTTTATTTACCTTGACGGCATAACCGGTTTTGGCCGGGATACGAACAGACTGTTTATGGCGTTGCGTTGTATTCATATTCATTCGTTACATTCCTCCGCTGTTTTTGCTTTCAGTATGCGGAGCTGACATGGCTTTCATGCACATTGGAAAACATAAGTCTCACATTGAAAATGATACAGGTTGTATTCAGCGTTTATGCTGGAAACAGTGGATTACCCTTCATGCCGACCCATAGTTCGGATATTTCCAGCTGACCAGCCAGATGAAGCAACCAGTCTTCACGGCCTTTCGTTGCCATAATCTGTACACCCATGGGCAGGCCTTCAGGAGTCAGATGCACAGGAACACTCATGGCGGGTTGACCCGTCAGATTCGCGAGCTGAGTGAACGGAGTGTAGGTAAGACTTGGTTCAAACATCTCATAAATCAACTGCTGCTGCTGGATCTTGTCCAAATCGCTAATACGCATCAGATGCTGAATTTGTTCATCATGAGGTGTCAATTCGCCGATTTTGGGTGCCGGAAAAGCATTGACAGGTGTGACATAAAAATCATAGCGTTCAAACAATGTGGACATCTGAGCTGCGGCAACATCCCATTCGGCCAGACTATGTACGAATTCGGCAGCGGATACTTTTTTGCCTGCTTCAGCCAGCACCCAGGACTCGATCTCCATATCAGCAGAGGTTAATGCTCTGCCCATAGAACGTTCCATCGAAGAGATCATCGCCGCCATTTCGCCGCTGTTCATCATGTAATAGTTCTCCATCAATTTGACTCCATTAACCGGACTCAGCTTTTCTTCAACCTCATGACCTTGTTCTTCCAGCCAGCGGACGAGCTTGTATACAGATTCTTTGGCTTCCGCGCTGACAGGTGTCCCCACAGGCGAATCCGTAGTATACGCAATTTTCAGTTTGCGTTGATGAGGATAATTCATATCAGCCAAGTAGCTGCCTGGAAAGAGGGGAGCATGAAACGCAGCTTCGGGTTGAATCACTTGCAGGGTATCCAGCAAAGCAGCACTGTCGCGAACGGAGCGGGACAAGGCAAAATCAATCGAAGCACCCTGCCACTGACGACCAACTCCTGGTCCAACAGGTGTCCGCCCACGTGTAGGTTTTAGTCCGAACAAGCCGCTGAATGAAGCAGGGATTCGGATGGACCCGCCACCGTCACTGGCTCCCGCAAGGGGTACAATTCCCGAGGCTACCGCGGCAGCGGCACCTCCACTTGAACCGCCTGGCGAGTGATTTGTATTCCATGGATTTCGACTTGGACCGTGAAGACGGGGCTCAGTAATATTTTTCAGGCCAAATTCCGGTGTATTGGTATGTCCGATGATAATGAAGCCTGCATCGCGCAGACGGGAAACGAAATTAGAATTCCGCTGTGCCCGATGCTCACTGAGAAGACGAGAACCCGAGGTGAGAATTTCACCTTCCAGGGATTGAGAGATATCTTTCAATAACAAGGGCACGCCGGCAAAGGGCTGCTCTCCCGGGCGAACTATACTCGCTTCCTGACGTGCACGTGTTTCATATGTACGAATGACTGCATTGAGCTGCGGGTTCACTTCTTCCAGGCGTGCATACGCCGCTTCCAGCAATTCGACAGGAGATATCTCCCGTGCGCGAACCAATTCAGCCAAACCTATAGCATCGTAAGATGTATACGAAAATGATGAAGACGAAGACATGATGATCGTTCCTCTCTAAATTGACTTAATCTACTATTCCATAAGTCATCGTACCACCGGAATAGCGAAAAGACAAAAGGCACTGAACATCTCAAAGGATGTCCAGTGCCTTAATTGATTTGCTTTTATATAAAATTCAATCCGTACGGAGCTTTGGTGCACCGTCAGCCGGAGTCGCTGATCGTTCTTGCTGTTTGGAGATGGCGAATAGGGCAATCCAGATGAGGATGAAGCCCACCAGTTGCTCCCATGTAATTAATGTACGGAATGCAATCCAGTTTACCAGTACACCGGCCATCGGGAAGCTCAGTTCTGCGAGCGTTGCGACTGAGGCCTTGGTGGAGGAGAGCCCTTTGTAATATAACAGAAGACTCAGTAACCCTGGCAGTAATGCCTGACCCAGAATATTAAGTGCTACAGCCGCCTGTTCACCTGTAGCGGAAGGGAATGTCCAGGCAGCACCTTCGTTCCACGTCATAAAGATCAGCAGTGGCAAGGCTACGACAAAGCGCAGAGAGGTGACCGTTTCATAACGGGTTTGCCCCAGCATCAGCCGCCCCATAACTGTTGAACCGCCCCACAATGCAGCTGCACCCAGTGATAACAGGCTACCTGCATGAACCCAATTGTCCCAGTTGCCAAGGGGAAGGGTAAATCCAAACGTGAGCAGGTATGTTCCTGCAAGTGCAATGATAAACAGTCCACCGAAGCGGCGAGGCAATGTTTCTTTCAGCAGCAGCTTAGCCAGAACAATCGCAAATAGCGGCTGCATCTTTTGCAATAACAAAACGGTGTTGGGATCGTTATGCGTAAGTGCCAGGGTGAACAATACCGTGGCGAGAGCAGATCCTCCCCAGGAGATAAATATCACGGCAATCCAGTGGCGAGCACGCAGGTTTTTCAAATCGGCCCGGAACTTCCATAACACGGGAATCGCCACAAGGCTGACAATAATATGTTCCACCAGTACAATCTGCGTGGAGGTCATCGTTTTGAGCAAAATAATACGGAACAGTGGATCTACACCCCAAAGGGCGGCGCCGAGCACGACGAGCCAGAATCCGGTATTACTTCGTTCCTTGCGGTAAACTGTTGATGCAGGTTGTGTCTTTTCCATATTCAGGACTCCTTCGTCAGAACACGGAATCTTCAGTTGGCAAAATCGACAAAAGCCCCCGTTTTGGTATACACCAAATAAACGGGGGCTCAATCATTGACATGTCGTACGAAAATAAGCCTTTCGGTAACGGCATGTCAATGTGTTGATCTTCTCTCATCCGGACTGTACCGTCGGCCTTGGAGTCACACCAAGTCAGTCGCTGAATCCCTACATCGGGTCAAACAGCGAGTCGCGGGCTGGTTCCGAAGAACATCACCGCCGGTTGGGAATTTCACCCTACCCCGAAGATCCTATTCAATTATATTGTGTATTGAACAAGCTGTAACATTAATAAGTCCATCTTATTCCTGTAAGCGCTAGCAGTTCAAGTGTTTTTTTAGAATATGATATTCCAGCTTCCTTGTTGTCTGCGTAGTAATACAATCTGTCCTGCATGATACGCATCGTGGAGTACCCAGCGGGCAAGCTCATGTGCCCATTTTTCATCTGTATCCATGTACGGGGCTTCAAGATCGGATTCTTCTAATGAAGCGAGCTGATCACGAAGCTGTCCGGCTAATTGCGTTGTATTTTGCATAAGTACACTCCAGCCAGCAGTATCAGAAGGGTCGCCCGGATCTCCGAAGGTGGATTCATTGTTTTCGGCAGGTGCACCAGAGGGTGTTGTGCCCTGAATACGACTCAACAAACGATGATTATAGTAATACATATGGTTAACCAACTGCCAGATGCTTAATCCACCGGATGATGGAACCCAGGCTGCCTGTTCAGCAGTCAGTCCTTCGAGTACCTTGGATAAAGGCACAATCCAGTTACATTGATCCCAGGTATCATCTTTCTGAATGAGCAATAGTTCTGTTGCTGTTGTAGTCATTGATTTTTCCTCCCTAAAATGAATTCATGGTAACTAGCTAAAGTGCTTAAATGTGGTTACAATTAATATAACCCAAACATGAATGTTTGTAACTATCTTTTTGAATCTAGGTAGTTACATTTAGCGGAGGTACGTATGGATAGACTATGGACTGATTTTGTTAACAGTGATTACCACGACTGGCGTGGCGGGGATCGTTCAGAGGACAGGCTTGGCAAAACCGAATGGCAGCAAGGATTTCTCAAACAATGGCAACTGATTGCACCTGTACCTGCTTCTCCGGAAGAGGAGGGAGCCTTGAGAAACTTTAGAAATGAATTGCAGGCTCTTGCAACTCGTTTATCTGACGGAAATGCATTATCGAACCAAGACCAGGAATGGCTAAACGCCATGATGAAGGAAGGTCAGGTTATAAGAAGACTGAACGCTGGAGATGAGGGACTGAATCTTTCACTTATCCCTGTAGGAAATCAATGGCAGCAGGTCATGGCGGAGGTTGCAGCCGATTTTGCCATCACTGTAGTTGAAGGGGATGGGGGAAGGATTCGTATCTGTGACAATGCGGATTGTCGCTGGATGTTCTATGACGATACGCGCAGCAGAACCCAGAAGTATTGTGATGACAAGATGTGTGGTAATCTGATGAAGGTTAGAAGATTTAGGGCAAAACAGAAGAAGGATCAGCAGCAAGAGTAGAGTGTATGAGAGTACGGCGTATGCACAGAGTGATTTGCGGTACTTTTCGACAACCGGGAAATGTTCAATAGGTTTTTTTGTAATCAAAATTGAATGTTTCCATCCTCTTCTATATAATGGTTATATACTTAAAATATTTCAGCTAGTCATTTCATCATCAGAGATTAACATCCGGGATTCAAGCGTATATCCAACAAAAAACAATGATTGGAGATGTGTCTTGTGGGGACAAGTTATCTACTGAAAAATGGTTGTGTATTGTCTATGGATTCGTCAGTGGGTCAGTATAAACGGGCGGACGTTCTCATTGAGGATTCTCTTATTACTGCTATCCAGCCCGATCTGAGTTGTATTGAAGCGGAAGTGATAGATGCATCGGAGATGATCATACTCCCTGGACTTGTAGATACGCACCGGCATGTATGGGAGTCACTTGTAAAAACAGCGGGAACCAACTGGTCACTGCCGGTCTATCTGCAGAATCTCTACTATGGAGCGATGGGAAGTAAACTCCGGCCACAAGACAGCTATATCGCCAATTTGCTGGGTTCATTGGAAGCGCTTAATGCAGGAGTGACCACGGTGCTTGACTGGAGTATGCCGTATTCCCCGGAGCACACGGATGAACTGATTCGCGGACTTCGGGATGCGGGTATTCGGTCGGTTTTCGCTTATGGTGTACCAGGTGAGACGCCCTACTGGAACAGAGAAAGCAAGCTGACTTATTCGAATGATGTGAGAAGAGTTAAGGAACAGTATTTTTCCTCACGGGATCAGCTGCTCGCGTTCGGTCTTGCTATTCGAGGTCCGGAGTTTAGCCATTGGGATACCACGGTGAAGGAAATTCAGCTTGCCCAAGAGCTGGATGCGATATGTTCAATGCATGTTGGCTTTGGAAGCTGGGGATCTGTGGACCGCTCGGTAAGCAAATTATATGAGGCTGGTTTGCTGAATCCGGGTCTGAACGTCGTACACGGAAATACAATGGATACGGATGAATATAAAATGTTGGCCGATAGCGGCGCCTCACTGTCCGTCACACCGGAAGTAGAGATGATGATGGGGCATGGGTATCCGGCAACGGGGTACTTCCTTGAAAATGGTGGAACCCCAACGCTCGGAGTCGATGTTGTAACATCAACAGGTGGGGATATGTTCTCCCAGATGAAATTTGCACTTCAAGCTGAACGTTCCCGTGAAAATGAACAACTTTTGCTCCAGGGTGAAATGCCTGGTGAGCTTAATCTGCAATCCAGTCAAGTGCTGAGATTTGCAACTTCTGCTGGGGCAAAGGCTCTGGGACTTGAGCGGAAGGTTGGCACACTTACGCCAGGTAAAGAAGCCGATCTGATTATGATCCGAACCACCGACCTTAACTTGTTCCCGGTGCATGATCCGGTTGGAGCCGTCGTTCAATTTGCCAATCCATCCAATGTGGATACTGTGTTTGTAGCAGGTCGTCCGGTGAAGCGCGAAGGTAAGCTGCTGCATGTCGATCTGAACGAGGTTCGTCGGAAGGCTCTGGACAGCAAGGAATATCTGCTATCTCAATATCGGATGTCGGATGCAGAGCGAATTGTATTTTCATAAGTTAGATGATCCGTGTGAGTGAAAGAGTGATTCTCTTCCTGAATGAATAGAGTGGATGTTCTTATCTCGTTTATAGATCTAATAGCGTTACAAGTGATGGGCCGCATACGGATATGCGGCTCTTTGGCGTAGTGTTTATCGTGCAACAGGACAGGGGGAGCAAGGAATAAACCGCAAAAAGAGGCGAAAAGGCACTGTATTTGCACAGTTGCATGTAACAACCATTTTGTGATGTTTTGGTAAAGAAAAAAGCTATTAAAAAACTGCGCATAATATAAATTATACGCAGTTTTCTTTTAAATCGATTTTCATATTCTCCCCTGTCCAACAGATCATGATAAATTTCGTCGAGAATGCACAAAATATACCTTCACCCAAAAATAAATTTAACAAAGCAACGCGACAAAGTGTAGAAATCGATAGATTTTTGTAGTTGATCGGTAAGATAGAACAAAGGACTTTTTCATAGAACAGATGACTCAAACAAAATATTTGAAGTAAAGAGACACTTTCATCATTTTCAATACGAGAGGAAACTGTGTATGAACCAAAACCAGAATCGATCTTCACTGTTTAGAAAAAAGCCAATTGCCACCGGAGATAATGAAAGCAACATGTTGAAGAGGGTGCTTGGCCCATTGGATCTGATGACCCTCGGGGTAGGTGCGATCATCGGTACGGGTATATTTGTACTCACAGGCGTTGCTGCCGCAAAATATGCAGGTCCCGGTTTGGTACTGTCTTTTCTGCTGGCAGGTATTATCTGCGCCTTCGCTGCATTGTGTTACTCGGAGTTTGCTTCCAGTGTGCCTGCTTCAGGAAGTGCGTATACATATAGCTATACCGCTTTTGGCGAAGTCATTGCCTGGATTCTTGGATGGGATCTTATTCTGGAGTATGGATTTGCAAGTGCGGCTGTTGCCAGCGGCTGGTCTGGATATTTTCAAACGTTATTGTCTGGATTCGGGTTGCAATTACCCCATGCGCTCACTAGTGCATTTAGTCCTGAAAAGGGAACCTATTTTGATATCACCGCAGCGGTGATTACGTTAATCATTACATTCCTGCTCACCCGAGGGGTGAAAGAGGCTGCTCGTGCCAACGGAATCATGGTAGCGATTAAAATTATCGTGGTGCTGATCTTCATCGGTGTGGGTGTGTTCTATGTGCAGCCGGATAATTGGCAACCGTTCCTTCCGTTTGGTATTTCAGGAGTAACCGCAGGGGCGGCAACGGTATTTTTTGCTTACATTGGGTTCGATGCGGTCTCTACGGCTGCGGAAGAAGTGAAACGTCCTCAACGGGACTTGCCAATCGGTATTATTGCATCTCTTGCGATTTGTACCGTGCTTTACATCGTTGTATCGTTGATCCTGACAGGGATTGTACCTTTTCACATGCTGAATGTGAGTGATCCGGTTGCCTTTGCCTTTGAATTTGTACAGTTGAAAGGATTGTCCTGGATTGTTTCGCTTGGAGCGATTACGGGAATTACCACTGTATTACTTGTAATGATGTATGGTCAGACACGTTTGCTTTATTCCATGTCACGAGACGGACTATTGTCTCCGGTGTTCTCCAAAGTCAGTGGCAAAAGCCAAACACCTGCTACAGGTACTTGGGTTGCTGGGATCATCGTCGCTTTATTCTCGGGTTTCATCTCACTTGGCCATCTGGCGGAGTTGACCAACATCGGAACACTGTTTGCTTTTGCGGTGGTAAGTCTGGGGATTATCGTATTGCGAAAAAACAACCCGGAACTCAAAAGGGGATTCCGCGTGCCTTTCGTCCCATTGATTCCTATTCTGAGTGCTGTTGGTTGTATGTATCTCATGACACGTCTTGCAGCTCTCACCTGGATTACGTTCTTCGGTTGGTTAATTATTGGTTTAATCATCTACTTTGCCTACGGTCGTCATCACAGTCATTTGAATCCGGCACGGCGTATATCGGACACGTTCAAAACAACAAAGGGGAAATAGCTGTCATAGCTGATTCCTACATTGTAGAGATATCTTGAAAGGTTAGTAAATTAATTTGCACACTGAAACTATACGTTAATAGAGTCAACTGCATTGTCTCATACTGCATCGCCAAAGCGGCGCGGTATGGGGCTTTTTTTTGTGAGAGCAGTTCGTGTAATATAAAAAAATGGTAATTTATGAGGCTATAAATGGGTATCTAATAAGTAATACATCTATCCTTGTGAGTGGAACCGGGGTTGCGGTCAGGGCAAATATGACATATATTTGGGGGTGTGATATGCCATCAGACATAGGAGAGGGGATGTATCATGAACACACCATTACATACCAATCAACATCACCATAATTCGAATTTCGGTTTTGCATTGGCTGACTCAGCCGTACTTGCCGAGACGAAGCTAATCCTTTCACATCCAGAGGACACAAAACAATTTCAATTGGACATTGATCCGCAGCGCCTTTTGAAGGATGGACGCAAGGTATCGGTTATTGCGCAGTATATGGATACACCGCCCGATAGGCAAGATACCATTATCATATATGGGGAGGAGCTGGGATTTGCACAATATGCAGTTACCCTGCGACCAGACAGTACATGCTCACTCACTCCCATTGAAGGAATAGATCATCCGATCGTATTGAATTTGGGTGACTTTGCAGAAGGGGAGTACGAGCTGCGAATTTCACTGCATGTCAAAACACCCCGCATCGCAGAGGGACCGCTGGAGCCCGAGCAGCATGCCATGGTGAAATACGCTCAGGTGGTAACAGTTGCGATATGTCTGTTTCCAGCCGAAGCTTCGCAGATGAATACAGCGCTTGAAACGGTATGGACACGGGATAATCATGTGTTTGACTCCTACGGCAGTGGTGGCTTTATTCTCGCAGATCTGCCTCGTATGGCGAAACGTGTAGAAAATCTGATCGGTTCTGGAAACCATAATCTGATTGAACAATTCAGTGAGGGTGACCTTTCGGACACCTTGCTTGAGGAAGGTCTCATGGCGATTGCCTGGGGAGTAACACCTTGGTGTTATTCGATATATTCGGCTCCGGATGAACATTCGAGAACTATACTTTCGGTAGACAAGCTGGGTGATGAACCTCAGACCACGGGGATATACCGTGTGCATCCTGAAATTAAACAATTAAGTATCGTGCCGGTAAACGAATTGGCATACTGGCCATCCTGTGCAGAGAAAGCATGGCCTGTAATTGATGTTGCGGGTGAAGGCGAGACGTTGCGTATGGACTTGTATGTTCAGATCTGTGAATCAGTGAATGGACTGCACGAAAATCCACTACCTTCATTTGTACTCACCCGCAGTGAGGGACAACCCGAAGCGATCATTCCACTAATCGATGTCGTAATTGTAGATTAATAAATAGAAGTGTGGTGACGAACACAGATGATGACCGAAGAGATTCAGGAGCAATACGCCGATGAGCTTGAAGCTTTTCACATATGGATGAAAGATGCGGGCTACACGGGACATACGGTAAAATCATACACAGGTGATGTTGCCGAATTTCTCGTCTCAATTCATGGAAAGTCACTGGAACAGGTCAAAAAACTTCATGTGTTATCCTTCTTGTCCCGAGCTCGGGAACGAGGGGTAAGTGACTCGACGCGTAATCGGAAACACGCTGCGGTGAACTGTTTTTATAAGTCATTGATTGAGCTTGAATTGGTGACCAATAACCCTGCTTTTGGAATCAAGAAATCCAAAACCGAGCAAAATCGTGCCCCCGTCTTCCTTGACGAAAGCGGTTTGGAACGATTTTTACAATCGGTCGAGGGTAAGTATCGTACACGAAACCTGGCTATTTTTCTGCTTATGGGATACATGGGATTGCGGGTCGGAGAGGTGCATGCCTTGAACTGCAAAGACTATAATGCGGAACGGCGCACGCTGGACGTATTCGGTAAGGGCCGGAAATGGCGTACACTGCCTGTGCCTGAGACCGTTGCCGGACTGTTATCCCAGGCTCTTCAGGAGCGGCTGGATCCATGGCGGGCGAAGGAAGAGGCATTATTCGTCTCGCAAAAGGGGAAACGATTATCGATTCGCAGTATTCAGCTTATATCGACCGAAACCTTTGAACGCTTTCAGCAGGAATCAGCCTCCAATCAGCGTGTGCACTATTCCAGTCATAAACTGCGTCACTCCTTCGCGACTATGATGCTTAGACGCGGAGCAGATCTGCGAACGGTTCAGGAGCTGTTGGGTCACTCCTCCATTCAAACCACCACAGTGTACACCCACGTAACCAGCCGCGAGAAGGAAGAAGCGATGGCCTTGCTGGATGTCAAACTTCCCGCGTTTGTGGCTGATATGTAAAAGATAAGCTTCGCTTATATAATAGAAGAAAGTAATGATAAAGAAGCTGTCCAAAACGACAGTTTTTTTTTCATTTTGATGGAGTGGATTATTAATACTTTTAATGGAAAATGAGAGGCGATCTGAAATTACAAAATAATTCCGTTTTTATTGTTACAGAATAATTATTATGTAAACTAAAAATCGAAATCAATGTTTACTTTTCTTACCCATATGTGATAGGGTGATAAACTAGCCAGAGAATGACCTTAACGATATACAACAGTGTAAGCTATTAATAAGACCAAAGGACCACTCGCATCTTCGCAATGAAGATACAGGTGGTCCTTTAGTTATACAAACTTAACGCTATTTAATCATTATAAAATAACGTGATTAGTCAAACGCCTGGATTTGGATTTACTCCAGTCCGGCAATCTGTTCCTTCAATTTGTTAGCAGAGGCTTGGAAAGCGACTTTCTCCGTCTCATTCAAAGGAAGTGGCAAAATCTCGCGCACACCGTTGCGATCAACTACACATGGAACACCCAGATATACATCGGATACGCCATTGTAATCTTCCAGCAATGTGGAAACGTTCAGTACGGAGCCTTCATTGCCCAGAATGGCAGCCACAATACGGTCCAAAGCGAGCGCAATTGCATAGGAAGTGGCACCTTTGGCATTAATAATCTCATAAGCTGCATTTTTGGTCCGGTCGAAGATATCTTGTTGTGTTTCTTCATCCAGATCCAGATTCGTTCCTGCAACGTTGGCGAGACTCCATACCGGTACTTCGGAATCGCCATGCTCCCCGATAATATGAGCGTGAATACTGCGTGGATCAATTCCTTTGTTTTTACCAATAAGGTAACGGAAACGTGCGCTGTCCAGCAAAGTACCAGAACCAATTACGCGTGAAGCGGGCCAACCGCTTTGTTTCCAAGAAGTATAGGACAAAATATCTACAGGGTTCGTTGCAATCAAAAGAATACCATGGGAATTAACCTCAGTTATACGTTCAATGATCTCTTTGAAAATGCTTGCATTTTTCTTCAGTAGATCAATGCGAGTCTCTCCTGGTTTTTGGGAAGCACCTGCAGTAATAATAATGATGTCTGCGTCTTTGCAGTCGGAGTAATCGCCTGCCCATACTTTAACGCCTCCGGTAAATGGGAGACCGTGGTTCATATCCAGCATTTCGCCGGTAGCCTTATCATGATTCACATCCACAAATACCAACTCGGACGAACGCTGTCTTAACATCAGCGTGTATCCCGTTGTTGTTCCCACCGCACCCATGCCTACAATAACGACACGACTTGGTTTGAGCGCTGCACTGTTTACCATTTTCATATCCTCTCCTTTTTGGGGTATACTTCCATCCATATTAAGGGATAAGCGTGCGAAAAGCGAGCCATGTCTATAAACTTTTTCACATTTCATGTCTTTTTACGGAGGATTTCGTCGAAAACCTGGTTTATGTTTTATACAAGAAACAGATGCACTAAAATGATCGCTGTCTGCTTCCAGAGAGTGGAGATGAACCTTTTCGACATCGTTTGTGGTAGAATAGGAGCAGTGGATTCAGATGAATCGTAAAAACAACATGAATGGACAGGCATGCGCGCCTGCTTATTGGATGAGAGAGGTGGAAACCACTTGCGTTCGCAATGGATCAAAATCGCGCAGACAGCATTGCTGTCTATCGGTATAGCTGCTCTGCTGGCGGCTTGCACCGATTCGGGAGAGACCCCGGTGGCAGAGCCGCCGCAGGAGCAAGAAGATAACGGGAATATGGGCCAGACCTTAACTGTTGTTCCCCCCGCAAACAGTACACAAGCTTCGGATACAGCCAAATATCAAATTCAGACCCGTTTAACCGATTTCCAGTTGCTTAATGGTAACGGTGGATTAGCGTGGGGAGTGACGCGGAACGCCCTGCGTCTGTATTATACTCAGGATCAGGGAAGTACCTGGACCAACATCTCACCTTCGGAAAATGTTCAGTTTCCGGCTAATCCGCAATATGGACAAAGCATTTATTTTGTAGATAGTACACATGGATGGATTGTTCGTGAAGGAATGGGTGGAACAGATACGATGGTGCTGCGCACGAATAATGGTGGAGCGAGTTGGAGTCTGTCCTCCTTATCGAAGACGGATAAAGTGACGGCCATTACATTTGTTTCTCCTGAGAAAGGCTGGATACTGACAACAGTGGATACTTCCATTGGCAAGCAAGACAAGAAATTGTATCTTACCGAAGATGGCGGTATTACCTGGAATCAGATGACTTCGAGTGACGAAGATGGTAAACCAGCATCTGCAGAGATCCCTACACGGGGTTATTCAACTGGGATGACGTTCTCGGACTCGGATCACGGGTTCTTGACCGCTCTAGAGTTCGGTACGCCGAAATTGTACGTTACAGCGGACGGTGGCCAACATTGGAAGTCGGGCCCGTCATTCTTTGACCGAAACAAATTTAACGGATGTGGTAATTTTAACATCAGCTCGCCACAGTTTTTTGGACGGGAAGCTCAAACTGCCTGGATGTCAATATCCTGTTCTCAAGGGGAAAGCACCAAATTCAACGGGTTTTTCACAACAAATGGCGGAGAGAGCTGGCAGTTATCAACGTTCAGTCTGAATAAACAAACCGGAATCAATCGCGGTCTGACTCCTACATTTCTAAATCCCTTGGAAGGCTGGGTCATGCAGAAAGGCAAGACTTATTACACGAAAGATGCCGGCAAGACTTGGAAAGCACTTCCTACAAGTGAAGTACTAGAAAACATTCTTAAAGAGTACCCTGAGATCGTCAAGCTCCAAATGGTTTCTTCGAAACTAGGCTGGATTTTGGTCGAAAATACAGATGCCAAAAGATCACTGTTGCTGCAAACCATAGACGGCGGTGTGCGTTGGAAAGTACTATAATTGCGTTCGAATAAAACGTCTTAAGAAAAGGAACCTACGGGTTTCTTTTCATTTTAATTACTTTGTGAAATAAATCACAATAAATCCCTTCAAATGATGTTATATTGAATTCAAGAAGAGATGGGAGTGATGAACATGAGAACGAATGAACAAGCTCAATTCACGCAGGCGGACGAGTTAACCAGATACATGCTCCAATTATGCTACACATGTGATGATGCCAACCGTTGTACCACCGAGGAAGAAGTCAAAGCCTGCATGGCGAAGCACGCACAGGCAGATGAACCGGAGCAAGCGGATGGTGAAGAAGTCACTCGCGGATTCATGGATCTGATGTACGCGTAGACTCATAGGAAGAATATTAAGTGTTCTGAATATAACAGTCAGATTGTTAGGAAACATCTCCAAGCGGGGATGTTTCCTTTTTGTGCGGATTGACTCTTGATTATGGAATCAAATCACAAAAGAAATTTATAAGAGAAAGATACATAATTGGTTAAAACATAATAAATCAAAACTATATACTATCACGATCAGAGCCTTTTTTTTGCTTTACTCCTCTTAAAAAGGGCCAATCTACCACGTTAATAGCCTTTTTTTCCTAAATATAGGTTGTAGTTTAGTTGAATATGGTTTTTCGTCCATACACCAAACTAACCACATACGTACGTTAAACTATGTCTATAGGGAGGTGTCCACACGATGAGCAGTTCAGAAGAGAAGAAGCGATCTAAGAGGAAAAAGGTAACGGTATATCCCTGCAAATCTAAAAGAAAAAATTGCAAAGTGAAGGTGACTAAAAAATTAGTTCAGGTAAAATGTCCGCCGCCTAAAGTGAAAATTATTACGCCTACGGTCACTGGTCCAACAGGACCACAAGGTACTCAGGGCGCACAGGGAATTCAAGGACAGCAAGGGGTGCAAGGACCACCTGGAGCTCAGGGTCCGGCCGGAGGCCCTCCAGGTCCACAAGGACCTCAAGGTCAACCTGGACCAGCGGGAGCCATGGGTCCACAGGG
>NZ_LGRP01000100.1:200-582 GCF_001636635.1 Paenibacillus sp. O199 | reverse complement strand
TACTGGATGCATCTGCAGGATAGCGCGGCCGCGAGTCACTGTTAGAAGTCCAGTATCGTTATTGACATATTGCCTGGCCCCACATCCACCTCCTGGTGTTAAAAGTGGATGACTTCTACATGACACAGAAAATCTCTGGCAAGCTATAACTAAAGTAGGCTTCCCTGGGTGAAAAAATAGTGGGGCCCAACAGATCTCTTTCTACATGTAGCCTGGGAAGGGTATGCTAGAAGATAATGGAGTTGCCTCCACTTAAACCAACCAAGTGAATGCTTAGCGATAGTTGGTAGATGCACAGAGCGCTCCATGAATGGTTTGACTCTAAGGACGACCTCAAATTTTACAGAGTGGTGTTCGTGTAGGAGCAAAAGCCCCTAGGCCA
>NZ_LGRP01000100.1:0-190 GCF_001636635.1 Paenibacillus sp. O199 | reverse complement strand
TACAGGCTCAGAAGAATCAGTATAAGGAGTACCCTACAACTGTACTTGGAAAAAAATATCAAATAGTAGTTTGCATTGCCTAAAAAAACTGTCATGAGCAAGTAGTGGCAACATCAGGCGGGGCAACAACCTGCTACTTCGATATATGAATTAACGGTCCAAGGATCCCCCGGGCCATACTAGTACTGGA
>NZ_LGRP01000093.1:0-926 GCF_001636635.1 Paenibacillus sp. O199 | reverse complement strand
CCGGCGCAGCTCACACACCCAGGACGGCCACGCCCGTCCTTTTGTTCGTCTCCAGAAGAAGCACGCAGCCAGGCACACCAGGAGCGCCCCTTGAGCTGAAGCACAAGCGCCAGGAGCGCGGACGCTCCCTCCGATCCAGACGAAATCCACGCAGCTCTTTTAATTTCTATTCCGTGCCTTTCTGAAAATGAAACTTATAATCAATACCAACGGTACACCCACAAAAGCAATCTGCCAGAACATGACTCCAAAGCTAAACCCCAACATAACACCTCCTACTGGAAATTATGTCCATTACAAACAAGGATATTCTTTTCTCTAAGTTTCGTCCGCACAGCAGACCACGAGCGACCCGGCACGTCTTTCTACAAAACAGAGATGTTAATTAAGTCCAGTACTTCTTCTTAAATATTGCATATTTTAAAATTGGAGATTAATTATTTCGCTGAATTTATTATCCAAACTAGATTAATTATCCAACTATATGACTAGGAGGGATAACATAAATGGCCATCTTATCAAGCGGACCGATAGAAAACAGTGCTATCAATGGCATGAGGTCTACTCAACAGATAACAGTAATAATTGAAAATAGGGATTTAGTTAATTCTGCGACTGTACTCATACAAGGTTATGCCTTAAACGGTACAAGAACGCTATATGTACTTGAACTTTTGGTAGCCTTACCAAATCAAGTAATAACAAAAAATTACTTTGCTAATCTTGATAGCTTTGAATTTGATTTCACAACAGAGGGCGTTGCTGCAGCTCAGACCGATCTTTCTGTTTGGGGAAAGACGGCTACAGGTGAATTAGTGACAGCTCATCGGCTTGTTTCATCGGAACTCTTAGGAGCTAGCACGGAGACTATCGGTGTGACCGGAGCAACGGGAACAACGGGTGTAACCGGAGCAACGGGTGTGACC
>NZ_LGRP01000083.1:0-3675 GCF_001636635.1 Paenibacillus sp. O199 | reverse complement strand
GGGTCCTGGGAGAGTAGGACGCCGCCAAGCAATCAAAAGACACGATCGTAGATAAGCGATCGTGTCTTTTTCTGTTATTATGATCATGGGAATGAATATAACTCCTGTAGGCTGTTTTATATATCTTGGTCTTAGAGATAAAACTCATTTTATACATAAAATACTGGCCTTCCCATCATCCAAGCTGTGATACAATAGGTGGGGTCTATATAGAAACGGAAACACGCATGAGTACGAGGAGGAACTGAATCACGATGAAATCAGCCCCGTTTATTGCCGTGGAGGGTCCGATTGGTGCGGGGAAAACAACGTTAGCAACGATGCTTTCTCAGGAATTGAACCTTCCGCTGGTCAAGGAAATTGTAGAAGAGAATCCCTTTTTGGCTTCCTTCTATCAGGATATAGATGAGTGGAGCTTCCAGCTTGAAATGTTTTTTCTGTGTAACCGGTTTAAGCAACTGGAAGACACAGGCGTGCACTACATTAAGAAGAATACACCCGTCATTTCGGACTATCATATCTATAAAAATATGATTTTTGCCGATCGTACCTTAAAGGGCACGAAACGGGACAAATACCGTCAAATCTATCACCTCTTAACGGATGATCTGCCGAAACCCAATCTGGTGCTCTATATTGAGGCTGAGCTCGATACATTGATGAACCGGATCAACAAACGTGGACGGTCTTTTGAGCAGGATATGGACCCCGCTTATATGGAGCAGTTAATTGCAGATTATAAAACAGGTATGGACTACCTGGCTAGCAGCCCGAATCCGCCAATTATCATTAAGGTGAATGCGGAGCAGCTCGATTTTGTAGAACATCCCGAACATTTCAAACAGATTGTTAATCAGGTAAAGGAGTACATCACATGAACAATTATGGCATTCCGGCCAATGCATTAATTACGGTAGCAGGTACCGTTGGGGTGGGCAAATCCACTCTGACAGCGGCACTGGCAGAACGTTTGAGTTTCAAGACTTCGCTTGAACAAGTCGACCACAATCCATATCTGGAGAAGTTCTATCATGACTTTGAACGCTGGAGCTTCCATTTGCAGATTTATTTCCTGGCAGAGCGTTTTAAGGAACAGAAGAAAATTTTTGAACTGGGCGGTGGATTTGTACAGGATCGTTCCATCTATGAGGATACAGGTATCTTTGCACAAATGCATGCGGATCAGGGCACAATGTCGGCTACGGATTTTGAGACGTACAGCAGTTTGTTTGAAGCTATGGTGATGACACCGTATTTCCCTCATCCGGACGTACTGATTTACCTGGAAGGTAGCCTACCATCCATTCTGAATCGGATTACGGAACGCGGACGGGAGATGGAGATTCAGACGGACCGTTCCTACTGGGAGCATATGCATGAGCGCTATTCGGTATGGATTAATCAATTTACGGCCTGTCCGGTACTGCGTTTGAACATCGATGAGTACGATGTGAATGACCCAGCATCGGTGGATGCCATTTTGGCGCAGATTGCTGCTGTCATTAATCCCTCCAACGCTACGCAATTATAAACATTAACTTATCTAAGTATGTTATTCATAGGTTAATAAAAGAGTTATTAAATTAATAAGATTAAATGAGATCCCCTCTCTGCCAATTCAAGGCTGATAGAGGGGGTTTTTTGCGTTATTTTGAGATAAAAGCATTGGTGCAGAACCTATTTTAATGATTATAAGATAGTAGAAATTTGTTGAATAAAAGGACTATTTGTGGTTTCATAGAAAAGGTGAATTCTGGAAAAGAAGCATAAGCATGACTCAGGAGGGAAAGACAACGTGGAAGAGAAACAAGGGATCAAGATCGGCATGCCAATCGTTGGTGGATTATTGGCAGCAATTGTAGGAGGAATTGTGTGGGCAGTAATCGCTGCCATGACGGAAAGGGAGCTAGGGCTCATTGCTATCGTCATTGGGGCGCTCGCAGGCTACGCGGTTGTATTGTTCTCGAACAAACGGATCGCGACGGCACATAAAGCCATTGCAGTTATCTTTGCCCTTATCGGCATTTTGCTTGGGAAGTATCTGACGGTGGTGTATTTTACTTCCGAGTTGTTCAGCGATGCAAGCATGTTGGATCTGGTGTTCGATGGTGAGATGGTTAGTGCATTTGTGGATACCTTTACGGATTATTTCAGCGAGCCGGTTGACCTGTTATTCATCGTACTGGCGATTGTATCGGCATGGCAGATTCCAGGACGGATGGCGAAGACCAGTATGGCATCGGATGCTTCCTCGTCAGATCACGCTCCTAGAGCTTAACCGATGGATAGAAGGAAGCAAGACCTGTGTAATACAGGGATTGCTCCATTAAAAAAAGTACTCAGAGTGAATAACTGTAAATGGCTTATTCACATTGCGGCTGAGATACTACAAGAGGGACGTGACGTCTTAGGGCGTACGTCCCTTTTTTGTGTAAACTGAGTAATGTTGAATCCCTCGGCTGTCCAGCACATTGCATGAACACGGAAAAGATGTGGCAGAACGGAGTTCTATTTAACACGAGCATATTGCCTATAACGAGAGAGCAAGTTTTCATTAGCAATAGAAAGTTCGAAATGGAACTACTTGTCTACAACGTATACATACCTGATTGCGAGGGGCATCGGATAATACGGATAATGCTATAGGTGGAATCAATGTAGGCCTAGATTAGCTGTTTCGATCAGCAAACACAGCCATGGCATCCCTCATAAATACAGCCAAGCCTTCGCCGAATTGATCAATATTACGTGTAAAACGTTCGTCGTCTACGTACATTTGGCCTAACCCTCTGAAGACTTCAGGAGAATAATTGCCCATGTTGTTCAGATAGCTGTACCATTCCGAGATTCCGGCTTGAGCTTCGGCAGAGTTTGGATCCGTGTGACGAATTGCTGCAAGACGAGCGTAGATTGAATTCATTTGATCGGATAGAGCTTTTTGCTCCCCAGTAGACTGGTTGTGTAACTTTTGATTAGCCTGATCCACTGCTTGGTCTCCCCAACGTTCCCGCGCTTCCTGCTCATACGGATTATGACTGAAATTAAACCCTTCAAATTGTTCTTTGGTTGTCATCTTAATTTCTCCTCTCACGTGTTGAACCGATTTATCAATGGTGGCGATCATTTGGTCCAACCGCTGGCGTTTCTCCAACAAAATACGGCGATGCATATTCAGGGCTTCTTCTCGATCGAAAGATGGATTGTTTGTAATCTCCTTGATATCTTTCAGAGAGAAATCGAGTTCTTTAAAAAATAAAATCTGCTGCAGCATTTCCAGATTGGCATCTGAATACAGTCGATATCCGGCAGAAGTCACTTCGTCCGGTGTTAACAGTCCGATCTCATCATAATGATGCAGTGTGCGCACACTGATCCCGACAAGTTCGGCCACTTCTTTTACTTTCATGGCCATGATGGAAACCTCCTTACACCACCGATTGTACAGCGTCACGTTACGTGAGAGTCAACAGGTGAAAATGAAAAAAATAAGATGCAGGCACGGAAGCTGCATCTTGAGAATAACTGAATGTGCTGCACCATCTATCTGGTGCGGCACACGGACTGGCGGTGCAGGGAGCGCGTGGCTACGCCTGCATCCCGCGCACCGCCGCAGCGAACTGCGCAGCCGCTGCGCGCACCTCGGCCGCGCTCGCGATGGCGGAGATGACGGCTACG
>NZ_LGRP01000089.1:0-1606 GCF_001636635.1 Paenibacillus sp. O199 | reverse complement strand
AACGCGAAGCATGCGATGACCGTCAGATGCATACTTTAGCCGAAGCGTTCATGCATAAGCTTATTGAGCTCATTGAGCATTGTGTTTCCAGAAGCGAAACGGAGCATACCCCTTCTGACTTCGGAGAACGTACCTGGACTCAGAAAGAATTGAATGGTGTAATGCTTAAGATCCAGCGTCAGGGATACGAGTTGGAACGGATTTATCCTCTTACCTCACTGCAGGAAGGTATGTTGTACCATAAAGTATCTGAACCATCCTCTACTAGTTATGTTGTTCAGGTTGTCTATCAGATGGAAGGAATAATTGACATTGAGGCATTGAAAGAAAGTTTTCAATTATTGACAATCAAGCACGATGTATTGCGTACAAGTATCGTTCATACACAGGTCAGTATAGCTCGTCAGGTACTGCTGAAGCACAAAAACGTAGAGTTCTCATATCTTGACCTCAGGAATGATCCAGAAAGCTCTCATGCTTGGGGAAAAGTAAAGAGAAGTGATGTTGAGCGGGGGTTCGATCTAGAAAATGACAGCCTGCTTCGGGCAGTATTAGTGGATTTTCGTGAAAAAGATACGCGGCTTGTACTCACTTTCCACCACATTATTATGGATGGCTGGAGTATGTCTCTTCTTGTTAAAGACTTGTTGTATTTTTACACGTCTATTCTTCACGGAACCTCAAAAGATAAACTGCAACAAAACTTGTCTGTGCCAACTTCATATGGAGATTACATCGTTCAACTGGATGCAAAAGACCAAGCTTCTTCCCTGAGCTACTGGAAAGAGCTTCTTCAGGATTATGAATCTTCCTCAGGCATTGTCCCCGAGGGAAATCCGGATTCGACTGACAAAGAGGTAGAGCGCGTCGAGCTTGGATTAAGCAAGAGTGAAACCATTGAGGTTGAAAACCTTTGTTCTCATTTAGGGATAACTGTCAATACGATGGTGGAGGCAGCGTGGGGAATCGTACTTCAAAAGTATAATAATTCAAGTGAGGCTGTGTTTGGGAAAATCGTATCTGGCCGAAATATAAATCTTCCTCATGTTGAAGAGATTGTTGGCCTGTTTATTAATATGATCCCTGTACATGTCCAGGCGAAAGCCAAAACCACAATGCGTGAGCTGCTCCTGTCTTTGCAGCAGCAAGCATTGCAAAGTTCGGAGCATGATTATTGTTCGCTGGCGGATATTCAGAATCTGCATGAGCAAGGAAACTATCTGATTCAGACGATGCTGGCGTTCGAAAACTATTTTGTCCAGCCTGAAACAGCAGCGCAGGATGAAATGCTTAAAATGATTGAAGCAAGGGAGCAAACGAATTATTCGTTGACATTGCTGGCCATGAATGCAGAAACGTTAGAATTCGCTCTGATGTATGATACCCATCGATACAGCAGGGAAGAGGTGTCTAGAATTCTGGGACGGCTGCGTAGTGCTTTGATCCAAATCGTTGTGAATCCTGAGGTGTCTATGGATCAAATTCGACTTACTGATGAGAATGAAATGGACGTGATCCTCAATCAATTTAATGCAACGGATACGGCGTATCCATCTGACCGAAGCGTGATAGAGCTGTTCCATTCTCAGGCTGCATTGACCCCTGA
>NZ_LGRP01000023.1:0-81836 GCF_001636635.1 Paenibacillus sp. O199 | reverse complement strand
TAGTCGTGTCTAACAAATGGGGTGCAGTTCATGTGTAGCCGACTGGCTTTTTGTGTTGGTTCACTCACTCATTCATATTCAAATCAGGATTACATTTCTGCTTTGGCGTTGCCTGTGGAGTTAACTCCTCTTAATACCCGCAGAGATAACAGGAAACAGATTGCCAGAACAACAGCTGCTGAAACGTAAGGATAGTTGATATTCACATCAAACAGTGCTCCCGCTACAATTGGACCTGCGATATTCCCCAAACTTGTGTAGGCTGAGTTCAATCCGGCCACAAAGCCTTGCTGTTCTTCCGCCAGTTTGGACATCTGCGTACTGATTGCCGGACGCAATATATCCATACCAAGGAAAACGATAAACGTTACGACAAGAATCATCCAGTAGGTGTTCACAAACAAGGTCAACAGTACAAATACGGCTACAAAAAGCAAGCAGACCGAAATGACTTTTTTCTCACCAAACCGGTTTAACAGCCAGCCAATCATGGAGACCTGCACCACAGCTCCCGCAATGGAACCAAACGTAATAATGAATGCAATATCCTTGGTGGTGAAGCCAAATTTGTGATCCACAAACAGTGAAAATACCGTCTCATAGTTAGCCAGACCAAACGCCATGACAAATACGATAATCAAACTGAAAAAGTAAGGCTCCCGGTACGAATGCAGCAACTGGGAAACCATGCCCGGGCTTTTGACCTTGGCTGCACCCGCAACAGGTTTGGTTTGCTCTCCGGTAATTCTGGTCGATTCCGGCAAAATAATCAATGTAATGATGGATGCCAGCAAACCTGCAATACCTGCGGCATAGAAAGGAATCCGAATGCCAAAGTCCGCGATATATCCGCCGATCCCCGGACCAATAATAAATCCTGTAGTAATTGCCGCATTGATTAATCCCATGCCTCTACCGCGTTCTTCATCTGTCGTAATATCTGCGGTATACGCCATAACTGCCGGGAAGATCATTGCTGCACCGATTCCGCCAAGCATCCGGGCCGCGAAGAGCAGCGATGGTGCATTCACAGCACCAAACATAAACTCCGATACAGCAAAGATTAACATGCCGCCAACAATAATTTTTTTACGTCCCAAGATGTCAGACCAACGGCCCGCAACTGGAGAAAACAGAAACTGCGTGAAGGAGAATGCTGCTACCAGCAAACCAACCGTGAACCCGGTGATATGCAGTAGATCCATGTACGCAGGCATAATAGGTACAACAAGACCTATACCTGTAAAAACGAGAAAAATATTAAACATTAACAGCAGCAATGCGCCCCTGTTCCGTGTAAGTAATGCCATGATTCCATCCTCCGTAGGTGTCAAAATGTTGCCTTAAGCTTTATCTTTTGCTATTCCATATAAGAATACGCTAGCCGCCTGGCGGTATAAGGCAAGAGCCTGTTCTGGCTCCATTCCGCGCGACAGCTGACTAAGTCCAATAATGGTGCTTTCCAGAATGAGCGCAAGATTGTCTGCGTTGTCTGCCTTGAACTCTCCGCTCTCTATCCCCTGTTCCACCAATTGTTTGTTAAATTGAATATGCCGCTCAAACATCAAAGATATTCGTTCTTCAATATCATTTTCTTTCTTTTCCCCGGTAAAAAACTCATCTGCCGCCTTGGTTAGCGGGTGATTCATATCGTCGAGGATTAATTGTTCTGCCAAGCCGTAGATCTTCTCCGTAGAAGTATGATACAGATGCTCCTTGGCCGCCCAATTCTCTTCCCATTCCCGATCCCACTCATCAATCAGATACAGAAAGAGGCCTTCCTTACTTTTAAAATGGTAATAGATATTGCCTTTGCTACTGCCTGTCGCAGCCACAATATCTTCAATGGAAGTTGCTTTATACCCTTTTTGCACAAAAAGAGCTCTTGAGGCATCCGCAAGTTTCTTCTTGGTCTGCTCGGTTTGAATTTGCTTTTTATTCATACTCATCCATTTCACTCCGCCTCTTGCATACTGAACGTTCGTTCTGTATTTTAACAGAACCATCACACTTAAGCAATCAAAAAGGAGAATCGGCTTAGTGCCCATTCTCCCTACATAACTTTTATTTCACTTTTTTTCCTTGACCATGAAGTATTTTCAGTTGTCCATTTTCATAACCGACTTGATACGTAACTTTATATTTCGTGGTGACCAATTCACTGTCTTTTCGTTCATCCGCTGTAATAACCGCAGTGACCTCTATTTCATCATTTGACTTGTCTGAGGACGAAACTTCGGCAATGGTAACATAACTGGTGTTGATGTAACCTTCACGGAACTTGGCATAACTTATACCGCTCTGCCACTCACTGCCAAGCAAGGCATAGGCGGTAACATAGTCATTCAGATTCAGGTTCATATAAAATTCGGTCACCAGACCCTCCGCTTCCAAAGAAGCTGAGTCTGCTCCCGATCCCTGACTGCCACTCGTCTGAACCGCCGTTTTAGACGATGATGGTTTCTCAGACCAGGCCTGGACCTGCTTCAATACACTAGTGATAGGAATGCTGAACCCAATTCCACCTTCCTGCTCCACAACGGCTGAATTAATGCCCAATACTTCACCGGTTTCTGCACTGATCAGTGGGCCACCGCTGTTGCCGTGTGTAATAGGCGCCGAGATTTGATACAGATTACTATAGATATACGGGGCAATTTCGAAGCTGCGGCCAACTCCGCTGATAATGCCTGTAGTTACGGTGTTCTCCAGACCCAGCGGACTACCCAGAGCGAGAATCTCATCACCCGTCTCCGCTTTGGATTTGGCGATAGGTAGCGGTTTAACTTTTTTCAGATCAGGCACCCTGACGACAGCAACATCCGTCTCTTCTCCAATCCCGATAACGGTTCCCTTATACTCCTCATGATTCAGGGTTCGAATCGTTACTTCTTTCGACCCCTCCACCACGTGAGCATTAGTTACCACATCCCCCTGATCATTGTAGAGAAAACCGGAACCCAGTCCGCTGCTGCTCTCAATCGTAACCACTTTCTTCTGACTCTCTTCAATAATCTGTTTACGTGTTTTCTTCACGGCTGTCTGGGAGGACGGTTTAGACGCTGTGGTTGCCGTTTCCTTCGTAGTGACAACAGCCAGTCTTGGTCCATCCTGCAGTTGATCTGCTGAATACTGATGAATCCAGAACACCCCTCCTGCTCCCGCTCCAATAATAATTGCACTGGATATAATCGTACTCCATGTTCGTTTGGCCATTCCAACCTGTCCTCCTATTCCAGATACCACGTTGCGTTCACTACAGAAACTTCAGCTTCCTCGTACACACCGTAATAATACGTTTCAAAAAATCCCTGATCCCCTACATCAAGCCAGCTTGGATACACATCCGCATAGGTTTGACCGAGATATGCCCCGTCTGAGCTGTAGATGTCCAGCATAACCGTCACGGAAGAGATAGGACGAGTGGCATTATTCACGATTGAGCCGCTTATATACAGATCGCCATACATATCAAGCGTCGCTTCTACGTCTACAATACTCACCGCTGCTGTGCGGTTTTTCAGGTCTTCTTCTGCCGCTTGTTGCTCAGCAAGTTGAATTCGTTCGGCTTCTGCTTTTTCAAAAGCCTTCTTCTCACTCAGCACCCGTTCGCGATATGCTGTCAATTTGTCATCCTCGGGCGCGTAGGACAGTCCCAGATCAACGGTTTGCAATGCAGCCGTAAAATCCTTTTTCTTCACTTGCTGTTCAGCTTGCTTATAGCTAAGGCCAGCCAGCTTGTCGATGATTTGTTTCTGAACCGCCTCTGCTTCCTTGCCTTTCAATTTCGATACCGTGTCCAATTTCTCAGCAAGTGCCTGTACGGTTGTCAAACTATCGATTTCTTTCTTTACCTTCAGGACAGCCAGTGTCACCTTGTTGTTGTTTAGAGTCGTACGTACCTTGGCAAATATCGGTTCTTCTCGCTCTTTCAACACTTTCGCTACAGCCTGAAGTGTCTTGTCACCTGCAGCAAGTTTTCCCGTTTTCAAACTTGTCGCAGCTTCGTTCAGCTGATTCATTAGATTGAAGGCTTTGGCTGTAATTTGGCGATCCTGCACAAGTCCATCAACATTTGGCCGTTTCGCAAGAGCCGAGTCCAGAAGTTGAAGCGCCTCTTGATATTTTCCGTCCAAGCCCGCCTGCTCCGCCTGTTGATGCAGTGTTTTTACCTCCGCATTGATGCCCATCTCCTGCTTGTAATAATAAGTCAACAAGGCCCCCATCACCGCTGCCAGAAGCAGTGGAATAATCCAGCTAAATGCTCGGCCTTGTGCCGTGTTGCTCTGCTTCGGTGCAGACTGATGCTGTCTGGATAACTGATCTAATGCTTTGCCCGTTCCACTTTCCAGACCAACTGCTGTTTCTGCCCAAATCTGTTCATCTGTAGAGCTTGAATCTTTTAATTTCGTTCTACACTTTCTACATGTGCTGTCCCCTGGATTGCTTTTGGTCCCACATACGTGACAATACACCCTGATCCCTCCATCAAAAAGAACGTATGTATACTATGCTATTTATACATGAATCGACACTTATCATATAGTAAAAAGGTAAATTACACCATATGTTATTGGGATATATGAACGCAAAAAGTGCCTCCCTGTTAATAGGAAGGCACTGACAAATGTATTCTATTCTTGCGTAGGAAAGCTACTTAGATCCATATAGGAAACTTCCCATAGATGATCATCCGGGTCCTGAAAACTCCACCCATACATAAACCCATGATCTTGAGGATCATTATACGGCTTGCCGCCAGCATCCAGGGCAGCTTGTACAATCAGATCGACTTGTTCACGACTCTCCACCGACAAGGCTACGATGACTTCCGCCGTGTCCGCCGCGTTGGATATTTTTTTGGAAATAAAAGATTGAAAACGATCCTCCACCAGCAGCATCGCATAGATGTTGTCTCCAATGATCATGCAAGTCGCAGACTCGTCTGTAAAATTCACATTGAACTCAAACCCTACTTTGGTAAAAAAATCAACGGACCTCTTCAAATCCTTAACGGGCAAATTAACAAAAATCTGCTTAGCGCGAACAGCCACCATCGATCACCTCAATCTAATAGAATGGATTTCACTTCAAATTAACATCTCGCGTATACGCTGTCAATTCATTATAATAACGATATTCCAAACTGTGAGGTGACACGGATGTTATTCCGAATCATTCGAAGTAATTAGTCGTCGGGCTGGGTCAAAACGCGTACCAGCTAACATGGGATACGTCTGCCCTTTTGAGCCTGTTCGGCATCTAATTGTAACGATTTGGTACAACATCTGTCTAGAATCAAGAACTCACATTGGAGGAATCATATAATGAAGAAAAAGATGGACTATACTACTTTTTACGAACGTATTGGGCAATTGAATGGCTGGGACTTCAGCTCCCTGAAAGTGACTTCAGAAGGCATCGAATGGAATTTCTACGAGGAAGTTATACGCTGCACCGAACCGTCTGATCTATTGCTTGATATTGGTACAGGTGGTGGAGAAGCTGTTCTTTCCATCTCGAATGCCGCACTGTTATTGGTTGGAATCGACCTTTCCCGGGGAATGATTGAGACTGCCCAGCGTAATCTTAAGGCATCTGGTTCCAGGTCGAATGTCCGTTTTGTGCATATGAATGCAGAGCAACTGACATTTCCAGATCAATTCTTTAATGTGGTTTCCTCCAGACACTGCGACTTCTGCGTTACAGAAGTATTCAGGGTATTGGCTGATGGCGGTGTATTCCTTACCCAACAAGTCAGTGAACATGATAAATATAATCTCTCCAAGGCTTTTGACCGTGGACAATCGCTGGGCGTTCAGCCTGGCACATTAATGGAACGATACAAACTTGAACTTCGCGAAGCGGGTTTTCGTGACATTGAGGCACACGAATATAATGCAACAGAATATTACGCCACGCCTGATGATCTACTTTTCCTGCTGACCCATGCACCGATCATTCCCGGTTTTGGAGAGAAGGAATCCGACTTAGAGCATTTCCAACAGTTTGTTGAGCAAAATCGCTGCGATAAAGGGATTCGAACGAACTCGGCACGTTTTATGCTGACAGCTCGGAAATAAATCTTATAACATAAAGGCAAAATAAAGCCCATCCACCATTTTAGTAACATGAATGGTGGATGGGCTCTTCAAATACTAAAGATACATCGTAAATCAATTTACTGCGTTACTCCCTTTTTCTCCAGGAAAGGCTTTAATTTATCCAAAACATAATGACTGCCGCCTCTTCCGTTCACTTGTTCAATGACTGCGGCTATAAGGAAGGATGGTGATTCGGTATCAAACACCACAACAAAACCGTTCTCCTGTCCTTTTTCCCCCTTCTTGGCCTTAAGCTCGGCAGTCCCTGTCTTAGCCGCCAGTCCTTCAGGGAGTGAGTTCAAGGAATGAGCCGTTCCTCCCGATCGGGTCACGACCTCGCCCAAGGCATCCTTAACCGTATTTGCGACTTCAGGTGTAATCACAACTTCCGGTTCGGCGGTTTCCTTTTCCTCTATCAGTACAGGCTTCACCATTTTTCCTTCATTAATAAAAGGGGTGAAGGAGGATGCCAGATGGATCGGCGACATCAACATTTCTCCCTGTCCATAGGATGTGTCAGCGAGCAGCACCTCGGATGACAAATCGAGATGTGCCTCGTTTGCATACTGACTTGGTTTCAAATACAGTTCATCCAGTCCAAAGTTGTCTCCAAAACCGAACTTCTGAATGCCATCTATGAACTTGGCGCTGCCCATCTCAACAGCTTCCTTCGCAAAATAAATATTGTCTGAGTAGACCAGCGCATCAACCATGTTCACCGGGGATACACTTTTCACACGTTTCACATAGTAACCGCCCCAGCTCTCATCCTTGCGCCATTGCAGACCAGAGATATCATGCGATTTGTCCGCTGTGGTAACCTTCTCCATCAAACCTGCCGCTGCCGTAATGGCTTTGAAGGTTGAACCTGGTGCATAACGGTTCGTAAACCGATTGATAAAAGGAAGCTTTTCATCTGCTGAATAGGCATCCCACTCTGCCTGTGTCAGTCCCGTAACCATCTTGTTCGGATTATAGGCAGGCGCACTTGCCAGTGCCAGCAGATTACCATCCGTTGGGTTCATCAGCACCATTGCTCCGGCGTCACCACCACTCGATAATGTCTTATACAACTTGCGCTGTTGCTCAGAGCTTATCGTCAGTTGAATATTCTCTCCATCCACTGCATCCTTGCGAATAAGCTCAGAGCGAGTGTTTCCAGATTCATCAGTGATCTCGATCAGGCCACCTCGTTCGCCGCGAAGCTGTTTCTCCAGGGATTGCTCCAGTCCGGCTTTGCCAATCCAATCTTCCGCACGATAGTATCCTTCCGTATCTTTCTCCAAATCTTCCTTGGTGGCCTTGCGTACATAACCGATTAAATGAGCAGCAGCCTCACCAAGAGGATAATATCGTATTTCCTTGGATTGAACTTGCACACCAGCCAGTGCTGTAGGCACCCGGGAGTCCTCTGTTGAAGCAATCGGGACAAAATATTCCGGCTTCACCCATTTCTGTGCAAGTGCGGTGTTAATCATAGCTTCTGTTACTTTGTAATGCTCCGCGATCCGGGCGATCATCGGCTCCGGATTTTCTCCCAGCTTCTCAGGTATGATGCCCCATTCATATATATTTCCCTTTGTTGCGAGGGGCAGCCCTTCACGATCAACAATGTCTCCTCGTTCCGGGAAAAGGGTTTTCACCCGAACTTTGCTTCCCTTGACCATGTCAGTCAGAATCATGGATGGCTTCCAGTTGATCCGCCAGACTTTGCCACCCTCCTCAAGCTCTTCACGCACCAGTTTCAGTGTATGCGTCTCGTCCACTTCCCCGAGGAAGGTTGTTAACTGCAGAATGTAGTCCACTTCGTAGGCATCCGGATTTTGGTTTTGGTTTTTATTTTCATTACCAGTGCCGTCCGTTGTCTCTTCGTTTACTTTCGGTTTCAATTCTGCCTTAATCGCAGTAACCTCCATACCCGAATAGATTGCATTGTATTTTTCCACAAATTGTTCACGGTTCATGCCGGACTCTGTCAATGAAGCAGGCGTCATCAGGGTATACAGTTGATCAAATTCTTTCTTTTGCAGATGCTCTATGTACTGATTAACGGTTACCTCAGGCTTTACTTCCTCTGTTTTGCTATTCTGCATGTATAAGTACATTCCGATTCCACCGGCAAATAAGATGGGAAGCAGTCCATAAATAATTTTACGTTTCGATTTCATGATCACATCACCTCTAATATACACTATAGATTTCCAGCCTCAATTAAACAATGGAACAAATCTGACGAATTTATCATTAAAAATAGCCGAAAGCTCACATAATATGTTTAAATAAGGAGAGTGAGATTACAGTAAAGGAGCCCGATGATGGAAATCAGCTATTTTTTACTCCCCAAAGCCGACGTGGCCTATATCAAGTCTTCCGCTTCGATGAAAGATGCGATCGAGCAGCTTGAATTGCAGCATTATACCGCCATTCCCGTGATTGACCAGGATGGAAAATATGTTGCCACCCTGTCCGAAGGCGATTTGTTATGGAAAATGCGGAGCACTCCCGGACTGACATTTGAGACGATGGATCAGGTCCAAGTGCATGAGATCGACAACCGTGTATATAATGAATGTGTCTTTATTAAGGCAGAAATGGAGGATATGCTGACGCTGGCAGCAGATCAAAACTTTGTGCCTGTGGTGGATGTGGATCGTGTGTTCCTCGGTATTATCCGTCGCAAGGATATTATTGAGTATTATACGCGCAACATCTCCGACTAAATTTGAAATGAATATATGCCTTTTGCTGATCACATTGGCAGAAGACTGAAGCAGAAATGACGAGTCCTTGGGGCAATATCACTAAGTTACTTAACTTAATGACATTGCACATTGAGCTCGTCATTTTTGTGTTTTCAGATAACATCCAAGCCCCACTTTCATCTTTGCGAAAAAAATAAATAAACATATTGCGCAAATTTCGACAAATAACTACAATAATTATTGTGATACGACAAAATTAACCATCAAAAATTGAACCAATGGCTCTATATTTAACGAGGTCCTATCTCTTTTTTCAGAATTTGTTCAGAATCGTTTAGTACAATGATCACATTCTTTTTATTCCGATAGGCGGCACTACTCAGAAAAATCAGGAAGAGGTATTCACTTGAACTACTTAAGTACACGCAACAAGATACTTGTCACAGCTACTGTGATTATGTCTTGTATTTACGTCATTTGGCGTACATTTTTCACCATTCCTTTTGGACATGGCCCTCTCGCCGTAACCGCAGGTCTTGCCCTCCTCATTGTCGAACTTATAGGTATGTTCGAACTGGCCGTCCATTTTTACAATATGACCCGGCTCGAATATCCCGAACTTCCCGTTGTTGACGAAGCCTTATATCCGGATGTGGATGTATTTATCGCAACTTATAATGAACCCACATCGCTTCTGTTCAAGACGATTAATGGCTGTCTGAACATGGATTATCCTGATCGCTCCAAAGTACATATCCATCTGTGTGATGACTCCAACCGCCCCGAGATGCGGGAACTGGCTGCTCATCTGGGCATTAACTACCTTACGCGAACAGAGCATGTACATGCCAAGGCGGGTAACCTGAACAATGCCATGAAGCATACGTCTTCCCCACTAATCGTCACCTTTGATGCAGACATGATTCCAAAACATGATTTTCTGACGTCGTGCGTTCCCTATTTTCTGACCGGAGAAAAAATTGGTTTTGTGCAAACACCACAGAGTTTCTATAATCCCGATCAGTTCCAGTACAATCTGTACTCCGAGAACCGGATACCGAATGAACAGGACTATTTCTATCGGGACGTACAAGTGGGACGCAACAAATCCAATTCCGTCATCTATGGCGGAACAAACACCGTACTCTCCAGACAGGCACTGGAAGACGTCGGCGGTTTCTATACCGGTTCCATTACAGAGGATTTTGCCACTGGTATTGAAATGCAGAGCAAAGGGTATCGCTGCTTCGCTACCAATAAAGTACTGGCCTCCGGACTTGCTCCCGGTGATCTGAAAAGTCTGATCAAACAGCGTCAGCGCTGGGCGCGCGGTTGTATCCAGACAGGTAAAAAAATGAACCTTCTCTTCAAAAAAGGACTTAGTTTTGCGCAAAAACTGAACTACATTTCTTCCATTACCTACTGGTACTCCGGGTTAAAACGACTGCTGTACATCATGTCACCCATACTGTTTGCCGTGTTCGGCGTTCTGGTTGTGAAATGTACCATTCTGGAGATTCTCGTGTTCTGGTTGCCGATGTATCTGTTGACCAACACCTGCCTGCGAATGTTATCCGGCAATATTCGAACCACCAAATGGACCAATGTATATGAGACCATTCTGTTCCCTTCCCTTCTGCCCGCCGTCATTCTGGAAACTCTGGGCATCACGATGAACAAATTCGTCGTTACCCGCAAAGACGGTGCGCAAAATGATGATCGGAACTATCAGATTAAACAGATGATTCCTCATCTGATTCTGGCGGTACTATCCATTATCGGAATCGTGAATTGTATCCACTGGACATTTAGCCAGGGAACAATTGGTTTCCTCGTTGTACTGTATTGGTTATTGATTAATTTCTACAACATCATGATGTCGATCTTCTTTCTGGCTGGACGCAAAGTGTTCCGCAATCACGAGCGCTCAATGGCTGCTGTGGATTGCACGCTCACAACGGAAGGGGAGAGCATCTCCTGCATCACTCACGATCTCTCGGAAGGCGGCATTTCCGTCATGCTGGATACACCAAAGTACATTCCAAGTGATATGGAGATTGGCATTAAACTGGTAAATGACCGGTATTCAAGCGAGTTTACAGGCAAGGTGGCACATGTCGCTTCAATCGGAAACCGTTGGAAATATGCTTTTACCGTTAAGGATATCACGGAACAAGAGCAGCGCCAGCTGCTGCACATCATCTATGATCGCGAACCTACGCTGCCTCAGAAGCTGGACAAGGATATTAGTACATTTGAAGACATTCGCCTGAATTTTGTACGTCGGGGTCAGAGTGAATTCATGTCCAACCGAAAGCTGGCACGAATTGCGCTAAATCGCGAATTGCTAACGGCAGATCATGGAACCGTGACATTGATGGATTTCAACTATGAATTCGTCTTGGTGGAGATGGAGCCTCATGATTTGGTCAATGAGATCCAACTTCCGCTTAGCGAAGACATCTCACTGGAATGCGTGTGGATGCAGTCCCTGCGTAACAAACGAGGCAATTTGTACCGCGTGACCAATATTCGAGATATTGCTCGCAACCATCAGATGCCAACCTTGGAAGCTCTGCTGAAACAGTGGAATAAGGAACATATCCAGTTGGATAAAACAGGCCCTGCATCTCAGGGCAAGAACAACATCTCTCCAGACGAACTGAACGAGATGGCTTATCTATAGAGGGGAGGCAAGAAAGCATGATCAAGAAGTGGAAACAACTGACACTTGTCGCCAGTCTTGTTGTGTTGTGGAACGTATATCCCATTCAGGCTGCTCAGGCAGAGCAGCTTAAGGTGAGTGGGAATACACTCCATGAATGGAACAACGGAGCTAAGGTAGACGCCAGCGTTGATAACAAAGGCAGTATCCAGATTAAGACCTCCACGCTGGGGCTCAAAAAAGGATACTATTCGGCCTACGTCTATGAGCTGCTGAATCGAGACTGGTCAAGCTATGGGGCTTTGACCTTCTCCATCCGCAATGAATCGGACCGAAAGCTGCCTCTTAATATCGTACTGACCCGAGCGGATAAAACTTCCCTTACTGTGTCTGATGATCGAAACGTCATCGTAGTCGAGAAATCAACCGGACAGGCTGAACTGGTTCGCCCGGTATCCGGCCTGATTGCATTAGAACCGGGATTTGTCGGACAGATTCGCATCCCCTTTTCCAGCCTAATGGTCCAGGACAAGGCCAGCACGGCAGCTCAGGTGAACTTGGGTAAAGTCATTGGCTGGGGTATTACAACCACAACTCCCGAAAACGCCAAGCTGAGCTTCCGCATCGGCAACATCAAGCCGTTGTCCAAGAAGCAAGCTGTGGTGGAGAATGGGCTCACCACCTTGCAAATGACCGGTGACGAACGTGTGGTGAAGCCTGTAGCCGGGGAATCCATTGCCCAATACGGTGTTGAATCCTCCTCAGAAGAAAAGCCCAATGTAAAATTCCAGCTCGACACCCCCGTGCAGGGAGTATCCATTACACCGGATGGACTGCTAACGCTTCATACCGATGTCGATGCTGAGCAAGCCACCATACGTGCACTTGTGAATGACAAATGGAATCTGACAACGACCGTCATGCTGGATCGCTCTTCGGCCATGAATGTTCAGGAGAAAGACGGAACGCCACGTTCTATTCCTGACCCATCTGAAGTTACCAAGGTACTCAGCCCTGCGGACCCACTGATGAAAACATCGGTGGGATGGTTTATTCGACTCTTGTTAACAGCTGCCGGAATCCATGGACTCGTCCTCTACTGGATGTGGAGAAGACAACGGAATACCCAGGGCGCCAGAAAACGACGTTCCCGGGATGATCGACAAGCACGGCGACCTTTTCGCATGTAAACGACCCTTGCAGACCAACTCGCATCCTGAGATGCGGGTGTCTGTCTGTTTTACTTGAGCATGTTGCATCACAATAGATACAACGTGCTCCCTTATATGATCCTCAAGGAGGAAAGGCAGTGCTCTTTTCCAGTGTAATCTTTCTATTTTATTTTCTGCCGCTTGTGCTGGGGCTGTATTACATACTGAGATTCTCGATTACGGCCAAAAACATGCTGCTGCTGGTTGCCAGCCTGTTCTTCTATGCATGGGGTGAACCGTGGTTTGTCCTCATCATGCTGGCCTCCATCTGTTTCAACTATATCTTCGCCCTGCTTGTGGACAAGTTCAGAGAAAAACGGAATGTCGCTTACACCATCATTACGTTGATGCTTATCGTCAATCTGGGTATGCTGTTCGTCTTTAAATACATGGCTTTTGCACTGCGTATTGTGAATGAGAATACAAGCTTTGGCCTAAATATCCCGAATATTGCGTTACCGCTAGGAATCTCGTTCTTCACCTTCCACGGAATTTCCTACGTCATCGATGTGTATCGCGGACATGGTGCTGTGCAAAAAAATCTCTTTTATGTCGCGCTTTATATTTCCTTCTTCCCTCAGCTCGTTGCCGGTCCGATTCTGCGCTATAACACAATTGCCGATCAGATGGTCAACCGTAAGGAAAGTTGGGACAAGTTCGCACTGGGCTGCTGCCGCTTCATTGTCGGTCTGGGTAAAAAGGTGCTGTTATCCAACAGCATGGCGATTGTCGCTGATCACATCTTTAGCATGGGTGGGACCTCAGATATTCCAGCAAGTCTGGCATGGCTTGGAGCCATCGCCTATACGTTGCAGATTTATTTTGATTTCTCAGGATACTCCGATATGGCGATTGGTCTCGCCCTCATGTTCGGTTTCAAGTTCGAAGAGAACTTCAGATATCCGTATATCTCCCGCTCCATCACTGAATTTTGGCGCCGCTGGCATATCTCGCTTGGCACCTGGTTCAAGGAATATGTTTATTTCCCACTCGGGGGATCACGTGTCACCAACAAGGATAAAATGATTCGCAATCTACTCATTGTCTGGGGACTGACTGGCGTGTGGCATGGTGCGGAGTGGACATTTGTAGTCTGGGGATTGATTAACTTCGCATTCATTGCGCTGGAGAAAATCTCTAACTTTGATAAAGGTACACGCTTCAACCCGCTGCGGCATCTCTATGCCATGTTTATTGTGGTCATCGGGTGGGTGATCTTCCGTTCACCGGATCTAATACAAGCTGGCAACTATCTGGGCAACATGTTTGGACTGTACGGTAATGGGTTCTGGAGCGAAACAACCTGGATGTTCCTGAAGGAATACGCGCTCTTCTTCATCCTGGGTATTCTGTTCTGCATGCCGATTGCCACGCGAATGAACAAACTGATGGTTGACGGCGCACGTTTCAGCAAACCATTGGAACTGGTGTACCCGATCACGATCATCGTTTTATTCCTGGTCTGTGTATCGTATCTGGTCAAAGGTACATACAATCCGTTTATTTATTTCAATTTCTGAGAGAAGGCACAAGCATGCACAACTTTTTTGCCAAAAAGAGAATCACGGCTTTCCTCTTCATTCTCGTGCTCGTGACATTCTCTGTCCTAAATATTATTCAATCCTTCGGGCCGATCCAAAAGACACTGGCTTCAGCGGACTTCCATTATTCTGAAGCCAAAGAACTGATTCACGAACTGGATGACGACATTAATGAACATGTCTTCGATAAATTCGGCTTCGTGGAAGCGTATGGATATATGCAGTCACTCATGTGGAAGAACGAGGAGAACAACTTCGAGGTCGTAAAAGATATGGAGGGCAAGCTGCACTATACCTACTTCGCTACAGGGCCGACGGATACGAAAGATCTATCGGATCGGGTTGCTGCGCTGGGAGCACATTTGGACCCCAAAACAAAGCTGACCTATGTGATGACACCAGACAAATACGTACGTGGGTATACGCAGTTCCCGGAAGGCATTCCTTACAATTATAACAACGAAACCGCCGATGGCTTTCTGGCCAATCTCAAGCAGGATGGCATTGATACGGTGGATCTGCGCGAAGGGCTGTTGGAAAGTGGCATTCCGGCAAAGGATCTCTTTTTCACCACGGATCACCACTGGAAAATTAAAACCGCGTTCTGGGGCTTCGGCCAGCTCGTGAATCATCTAGACGGCATGTACGACAAGCCGCTGGACCCGGATCATTATTTCACGGACTTAAATAACTATAATGTGGTTCCGTATCAGGACATTTTCATTGGATCACAGGGTCGAAAAGCCGGGAAATACTTTGCTGGTGACGATGACTTTGACCTGATTTATCCGAAGTTCAAAACGGACTATTCCTTTTACTTCAAAACCGGCGAGACGGAAGCCACATTGAACGGCCGCTTTGAGGATGCTCTGCTTACGACCTATCCGCTGAATGTGCAAGGAGCTACCTATGATCTAACCGCTGACAAGTACTTTACGTACCTGTACGGAAATCAGGGAATTGTTCATGTGGTGAACAAAGACAAACCGAACGGACTCAAGGTACTGTTCATCAAGGACTCTCTCGCAGTGCCGATGATCTCCTTCCTGTCGACTGTCGTGTCTGAGATTTATCTGATTGATCCACGGTATTATACGGGAGACATCATGGATTTCGCTAGCAAAACCGACCTGGATCACGTCTTTGTGTCGATATCACCGCAGGATCTCGTGGATGAACTTTTCCCTTACGGATCGAAAGATTAACTCGGTGAAGGATCATACTTTACCACTACAGTGGCAGAACAATCTTCCGATCACTGTTATCCCCAGATTTCTTTTATCCCTTTTTATTAGGGAGAAATCCGGTGATAAAGGTGAACGCTTCGCTTCTCCAGATTCTTTCTGCCCCCTCCGTTCCGGTATGATCTTGTAGTCAAACACAAGAAAGGGTACCCCACAGCCAATGATCTGGCAGACAGGGTACCCTTTTCTTTTTGTAATCCAAAAGAGATAGAATCAGTTTCGTTCACGCTGCGCCTTTTGTTCCTTATAATATTGCAAAACGTCACGAGGGCTGCCTTGAAACGCTCTTTCCTTGCCATATGCATACGCCAGATCCAAATTTGCAAAAGCCTCATCATGCTGCTCTAGCCTCATGCAGACTACACCCAGCTCAATCCACGGCCCGGTATTAATATCCGAACCTCGGGTTTGCAGTGCTAATTCAGCCCACGGCTTCGCCAGTGCGTACTGCTCCAAGTCCATATGTGCATTCACGTGACAGGAAGCGATCCAGCTTGCTATTTCCCAGTCGGTCTTCGGCTCGGGCAACATCCCCCAAGCATGGTCATAATAGATCAGGGCTTGCTCATGCTGCTGGGTTTCATCCAGAACATTGCCTGCTTCTACCGTTTCAATAATTTGTCTCTCCAGTTCGGGATGTTCCGGTGTCAGCTCCTTCACTCCGTAACCTCCTCCTCCAGTTCGAAATACCATTCCAGAAAGCTATTGAAGCTCGCCCACTGCGGTGTACTTTCACCGCTCAGGAAACGTTCGATCGACTCACCAAGCTCCACCAGAGCCACATCTCCCGTTTGACGGTTATAAAAGAACCCACCCTCTCCCTCAAAGCTGTCCAGTGGGATGTAGGCTTCTGGCAATCCCAATGTGAGTTGAGCCACCGTCATGTCCTCCACATAAACGGTGTTTTCCATAACCCAGCAGATCTGATAGATTTCCTGATGTCTGCTGTAAAAGGTCGGACCATCATCAGCATGCAAATAAAAATGTGCAAACTCAGATTCAAGATCAATACCCAGTTTACGTAAAGCTTCTTCATACTCTGCTGGCACATCTTCATGCCACCAGCCCTGATTTTGACAATAATCAATCACTTTATTGGATAACATATTAAGCCTCCTAATGAATCGAACATGCTGCAGCCATGATGAGTAAACCCTCTGGTACTAGTATATTTATCTATATAACGATATTACCAGGCCTGTTATTCGTTAAATCACGACAAAGGTTTAACAGGTATCCATACTTGAGGAGGAAGACCCTGACCTCGGTATACCTCAAGTTCCGGAATTCCCGCGTGCTTGTAAGGGGTCGCTCCATACCATTCGCTCATAATATACTTCCACAACCGCTGTATCGCTTCTGGCGCCAATTCATCGGCTTCGAACACCATCCAGTGGGACGCGGGAATCTCTATTGAAAACAAACCCTCAGGCACTTCCCCGGAGTGTGAGGTTGCGATCCAATATTCCATTTGATCGCTGTGTAATTCCCTCTGATCTATACAAATGCCGACCAAACCGGAGACGGCCCCGTTATTAAACTCGTTTAAACGATCTTCTATTCCGTCCGCCAAAGCTTCCTGCCACATCTTTGGAATCTCTCTCAAATTCTCGCCATCCACACAAGAGAACGTTCTTTTAATGCCTACGAAAGTTAGGGACTGCTGTTCAATCAAGTTATCTTTCACATTCATGGAATGGGCTCCTTTCAGATCAAGTGCAGAACGATATGGAGTGTGGTTACCCATCACCCATTCATGAAATAATTGGTGAGCGCTGCTGGCATCCGGAGCCATGAAGAGATACGTTCCTTCCACCTCTCGGCGGCTCAGCTTGGAATCAAAAAGCTCCCGATCCTCTTCTTCATTCAAAACAATTCGGTACGTCCCATCTTCCTCTCGGAAACCGATCGCGTGCACATTCGTATTTTGTTTATAATATCCCAGCTGCAAAACGGCTGGTTGTTCTTCTGCCATTTCCCCTGTGGAGATCGGATTAGGAAACTCCTCGTCAAATCTCTCTTCTTCCAGCACGATGCCCTTAAAGAAACCATCAACCACTCTGCCCAGACAATCCACCATGAGATTTGCATATTCATAGGGAAACTGTTGGATTTCGTACACATCCCGATCCGAATGATGCCATTGCAGATGCTCCATGATTTTGGAATACGTGAAGCTAACGGCGCTCGCCATTTCCCGATCCAACGGCTGGTCCGCGGTAAGACGGGTCAATTCCACAATACTGTTCACATACTTCCAGAATAACAACTGGTCGATGCGCGCTTCCTCGTGCAACATGTACAAAAAGGTATTCTCCTCTGCACGCGCATTGCGCAGCAGTTCCTGAAGCGATTGTTCCATATACAATATATCCTCCCGGGTTTTACTATAAATACTGTATCAAAAGAGCAAGACGATTGGAAATGGGTTCATGCATAACCAGCCTTAGTTTCCTTATTCTGGTGCAACTTTACCTTCATTCTTTCGTCTAATGATTAACTAACAACGAAGGAGATGACTATGCGAATAAGTTGCAGTCCCGGTTTCCCAGGGAACATGATTGGGTCAATTGATCTTCAACCTACCAAGTTTAATATGGGTGTTTCAAGCAACAGCGAGATTACTCATCACGTTAACGCTGAACTCATTGCCATTCCCTATATGGAAGATCCCGAATTCGGATCATACTTTGATGCGATGAAGATGATGAAGGGAACGTACCAGGAAGAGTTTCACGTAAGTTATGATGTGGAATTTACGATTGATGTGGATAAAAAGGGGTACATCACTCAGTTCGAGCATACCTTTGCACTGAATCGTTACCTTGATCTTGTACGGACACAGTCCTATAAAGTGATTAAGACGAATTGGAAAGCACGTTCCTTCCATGTCATGACCTACAGTTATATGGAGGAAGTGTGTAACCCGAACAACGTAATCTTCAAATGTAACCATGCAGATGATGTTTTCGTTGTAGCCGATCTTGTCCCCTATTCTATCGGTGGTGTTGTGGAACAGCCCCATCATCGCTACCTTCAGCTCCGTGCATTAATCTCGGCGAGAGACGATCTCTACCCGATCGACTATATGTGTGAGCCCCATTTCGATCTTAGTATCTAACCATAAGTCCTACATCATTTGAATACAGCAAAGAGCACAAAGCGTTCCTGACTTATCCGGATCACCTGTGCTCTTTTTGAATATAGGTTCTGTTTACCAAAAAAAATTAAATCTCAGGGGTGGTTACATGGATTTCCGAGAAGATACACGCGAAGAAAAAAGAGAACGTTTGAGACAAGAAGAATTAAAGGGAAACCCCATGGGTACGTTTGGTGATGGCATAAATCGTGCTCAATTTGGAAGCTTCTCAGATTTAGTTGGCGGGTTGGGATGGAAAGGCACTGGAATCCTCATTATATTATTGATGATAGGTTATGTAATTTATAAATTAGTGTTCTAGATAAGGATTGGGATAACTATGCATTCTTCGTTATTTGAATAAAATAAGCGTATTCAAAACTTTCTATCGAATACGCTTATTCGTTTGCAGAAAATACTCAACCATTTAAGCACTCAAGTCTTTCTTTTCTTCCTTTGCCACCAGCTTCTTGTGCTCCCACTTCTCAATCCAACCCCCAACCCGGATGAAAAAGAAAGCTACCGCCATCGAAAAGGTCACAATTCCGTAGAAACCGGCGCCCGTACCAATACCGACCCCACCTGCAAATAGGATCATTGCTGCAGATGTCAGACCTTTCACTTCAAATCCGGCCTTCATAATGAGCCCTGCTCCGAGAAAGCCAAGGCCCGAGACGATTTGAGCCGCCAGACGCATTGGGTCCATCATCGTTCGGTTATGCAGCTGTCCGTACACTTCAACACTCTCAATGGATACGATTGTAATGAGTGCAGAAGCGACCGTGACAAATGTATACGTCTTTACGCCTGCCGGTTTGTTCTTATGGGTCCGATCGAATCCGATTAACAGCCCAAGCACAGCACTGATCAGAATTCGAACATAATATTCAAAAGGTACAGAATTGCCCATCCAGGATGTAAACGTTATCATATTTAACCTCACGACATCCGAAACTCATTCTTGCTAATTCTTGATCGAGGAACAAGAGTTTCTTTCTATGATTTTGCTAGGCACAATCTTGTTATTCTCGTACGATCCCTCTAGAATACCCAGCTTATGCATGAGCAGCCTTACCGACTGAACACCCAGCTCAGATGGTTGCAGATCCATTCCCGTCAAAGAGGGTCTTACCTGGTGCATCATGGACTGATCACCGCAGATGACAAACAAAGAGATATCTTCCGGCACACGCAGACCCGCGTCGTTGATGGCATTAAGGGCGCTAAATGCAGTACGATCGTCGTCTGCGATAATGGCCGTAACCCTCCCCATGGGATTCTTCACATTATGAAGTGTCTCATCATAGCCGTATTTAATATACTTGTCTGAATGAATACCCGGTTTATAATGAATCATTCCGGGCTGGATCATCACACCATGCTCCTGCAGCACCTGGACGAACTCTTCCGACCGTTCAATGGAAACCGTCATCTGCTCCCCGGCGTTCAGGAACATAATGTTCCGATGACCCAGTCCGAGCAGATAATCGCAAATATCGCGCATAACCTGTTTATTATCGTTATTGACGGTAGAAACACCCTGAAGTCCCTTGTTAATGATTTTGCCGATCGTGACAAACGGAATGTCATGCTGATACAGCAGATTGATCCGGTCATCCTCTTCTGTAGGTCCCAGCACAATGGCCCCGTCAATAGGATAGCTCGCAAGTGAAGGTGTCTTCACCTCTTCGGCAGCAATCATGTCCAGAAGCACCCGATATCCGTAATTGGAAGCTTCCAGAATGACACCATTGATAAACTGATTATGGAACACGCTGAAAAAGAATTTGCCGTGCGGAATCGTAAGCCCGATCGCCATTGTTTTCTTGGTGACCAAGCTTCTTGCAATATGATTCGGCACGTAATTCAATTCCTTCGAGATTTGCAGCACTTTCTCGGTTACCTTTTTGCTCGTTGGCCTTTTCTGGCTGAATACGTTGGATACCGTTCCCTTGGATACACCCGCCAGACGGGCTACATCATCAATCTTTGCCATTAGGAACAACCTCTCCTCAACACTAGTTCGATTTCGTGCTCGCGAGTTCAAAGATGACTGATGGTATCGTCAGGTTCATGTCGTTGGTTAGGATGTCCTGGAGTGCATCTCATCCTCAGTCTCGATTGGAACGCCGCGAAGCTGAAGCTGCTCTGCATAATGACAGGCAGCAAAATGATTATATCCTACTTCACGGAGTTCAGGAACGTGCTGGATGCATTTATCCGTCTTATACGAGCATCGGGGATGAAAATGACAGCCGCTTGGCGGATTGGCCGGATTCGGTACTTCCCCCTCCAGTATAATTCGTTCTTTTTTAAAATCCGGATTCGGTTGGGGCACGGCTGACATTAGCGCCTCCGTATAGGGATGCTGAGGATTCGAGAACAATGATTCCGTTGTCGCCAGTTCCACAATTCTGCCCAGATGCATAACTGCTACCCGGTCGGAAATGTTCTGTACGATGGAAAGATCATGCGAGATGAAGATATATGTGATCTTGAATTGCTCCTGCAAATCTTTGAGCAGGTTGATAATCTGAGCCTGAATCGATACATCCAGCGCAGAGACCGCTTCATCACAGACAATCAGTCTGGGTTGTGTAATCAGCGCACGCGCAATGGCTATCCGCTGCCGCTGTCCTCCCGAAAATGCATGTGGGTAACGTTTCAGGTAACCTACATTCAGACCTGTTTTCTCGGCAATCTCCATCACTTTCGCTTCTACCTCAGCCCTGCTCAGCTTAAAGTTCGCAATCAGCGGTTCGGCGATAATATCGAATACGCTCATCCGGGGGCTGAGTGAGGAATACGGGTCTTGAAAAATCATCTGGATATCCTTGCGATATGCTTTGATCTCTTTGCCCTTCAAGTTTAGGTAATTCACTTCTTTTCCATCTTCCGCATGATAGACTACACTGCCTGAAGAAGCATCCACACCTCTAACGATACAGCGTCCGAGCGTCGTTTTTCCACATCCAGATTCCCCGACAATACTGAGCGTCTCCCCTTCAAGGAGTTCAAATGAAATTTCATTCAAAATATGAATGGGTTTAGGCTTTTTGAACAGGGCTTTTTTGGATTTGACCTGAAAGCTTTTGTTCAGGTTGAGGACTTCAAGAATGGGTTTGGTCATTATGCTTCTCCTTCTCTCTGGTCCGCGTACAAGAAACATCTGACCATATGCTGGTCGGAAATCGCGGTTTTCGGTACAACTTGTTGATTACATACGCCTTCAATTCTGTCCTTGCAGCGATCATAGAATCCGCACATTGGAGGCATGTTAATCGGCATCGGAACGGAACCTTCGATGGAATCCAGCCGTTTGCTTTTATTCCCTCCCAGTCTAGGCATCGATTTAAGTAACCCTTTCGTGTAGGGATGCTTCGGATTGTTGAAGATTTCCCTCATTGGAGCCTGCTCAACAATTCTTCCGAGGTACATCACCGCAACCTCATCACACATCTCGGCGATAATACCCAGATCATGGGTCACCAGCAGAATGGCCATGCCAAACTCCGCCTGCAGGCTTTTCATAAGTTCGAGTACCTGAGCCTGAATGGTCACATCGAGCGCCGTCGTGGGCTCATCCGCAATCAGAATTTCGGGGTTACAGGACAATGCCATGGAGATCATCGCCCGCTGACGCATACCTCCCGAGAATTCATGCGGATATTGATCGAAACGCTTGGCCTGATCGGAAATCCCGACTTTGCTAAGCATCTCTAACGCGATTCTTTTGGCCTCTTTCTTATTCCTCGTCTGATGAATTCGGATCGCTTCCATGATTTGATTCCCGATGGTATACATCGGTGAGAAGGCCGTCATCGGCTCCTGAAAGATCATCGAGATTTTGCGCCCACGGATGGAGCGGATCTGCTTGCCCGTCGGCTTAAGAGACAAAAGATTCAGACCATGGAGAGTCGATTCAGAGTCGGAATTGTAAGTGATTGTTCCACTCGTTTCACATTCCTTGGGATTGATACTGATGATCGATCGACTTGTCAGGCTTTTGCCGCAGCCGGATTCCCCCACAAGCCCAAGGGTTTTGCCTTTGTATATATTGAAGTCGACTCCATCCACGGCATTCATGACGCCATTTTCCATCTGAATCCGAATCTTCAGGTCTTGAACGGACAGTAAAGGTTGCTCCTTCTCAACAGCTTGAGTTGCCATGCTATCCCCTCGCTTGCCTAGTATTTGGACAATTATTTTTTATACGGATCAGCCGCGTCGCGCAAACCATCGCCGATGAAGTTATAGGTCAATACAGTCAGAATGACAAAAGCGAGTGGAATGAGCTTCCATGGATACAGGGCCACATTTTCAATTTTTTGCGCCTCCTGAAGCAGCACACCCCAACTGGTTGCCGGCGAACGAACGCCCAGACCGAGAAAGCTCATAGCCGTCTCACCCAGAATCATGCTCGGAATCGCCAGGGTTGTCGCCACGACTAAATAACTCATGAAGCCTGGCAGCAGATGTTTGACAATAATCTTTGCGTCTCCTACACCAGCGATCTTTGCAGCTATTACATAATCTTCATTCTTCAACGAAATGAACTTGCCTCTGACCACCCGTGCCAGATCCGTCCAGCCAATAAATGCGAAGATGATCACGATGTATAAATACATGGTCACGACCGGAATACGTGGCGGAATTGCAGCGGATAGTGCCATCCACAACGGCAGCGTCGGAAAGGAACGTATGATTTCGATGATGCGCTGTATCATGGAATCAATCCAGCCGCCAAAATAACCGGAGATGCCTCCAATAATCAAACCCAGAATAAAGCTAATGCCTACGCCGACCAGCGGGATGCTTAGTGAGATTTGACTGCCCAGCACGATCCGGGAGAACAGGTCACGCCCCATACCGTCCGTACCCAGCAGGAATATCCGCCCTGGCTCATCTACAGCGAACAAATGCGTCGACATGGGGATCAGACCAAGAAACTTATATTCTTCTCCCTTTACAAAGAACTTGAAGAAATGCTTTTTTTCGGTATCCGGGACAAACATTTTACGCAATGTTTCGGGGTCACGCTCGCTCTTCAATTCATATACAAACGGCTTGATGTGAAACTTGCCGTCCGCATCAACGAATCGAAGTCCCATTGGCGGGGCATTCACATATTTGCTGTCATAGCTTTGCAGCCCATACGGCGCGATAAACTGTGCGAACAGTGCGATGATGTAAAATGCGCCCAGAATGTACATGCTGATCCGGGCCAACTTGTGTTTCTTGAATTTCTGATATATCAGCCGCCACTGCGAGCTGTATACAGTTTCTTTTGGTGCTGATGTAACTGGGACTGCCGGCCTTTGACCTTTAAATAACGGTAGTGGTCTCATCATTAGGATCCTCTGAACTCTGTACGTATTTTGGGATCAAGCCAAGCCAGCAAAATATCGGAAATCAATGTTCCGAGAACCGTCAGCAAAGCCATGATCAATAAAAAGGTTCCAGCAAGATACATGTCCTGACCGAGCAATGCATTATGCATAACTGGCCCTTGAATCGGCAGGTTCAATACGATTGCTGTAATGGTAGCGCCGGTAAAGATGGAGGACAGTGACCAGCCAAAGGTACTCACAATAGGATTCAAGGCTGCACGTGTCGGATACTTGAACAGGATTTGCATCTCTGATAAGCCCTTGGCGCGGGCAGTAATAACATTCGGTTTGTTCAACTCATCGAGCATTTGTCCGCGCATGATCCGAATCAGATCCGCAGTACCCGAAAGTCCGATAACAATAACCGGAATCACCATATGCTGCATTAAGTCTTTTACCTTGTCCAGGGACCACGGCGCATTCACGTATTCGTTGGAGAATAAGCCGAGCAATGGATTACCGAACCACTTATAGGAAAAGAACATGAGAATAATGGCTAACAAAAAGTTGGGCGTTGCCATTCCGATAAAGCTCAGGCCGGAGAAGAAATAATCGCCCGCAGAATACTGCTTTACCGCCGTGTAGATCCCAACCGGAATCGCGATTATATAATGAAAAGCCATTGTCACCAGCGAGACGACCAGAGTCAGTCCCATATACTGCTGGATCACCGCCATCACCGGTTTGTTGTAGTTGAATGAGAAACCAAAGTCTCCATGCAGGATTATTTTCTTTACCCAAACGAAGTATTGTTCATAGATTGGCCGATCGAGTCCCAGATTCGCCCGCATGTCATCCATCTCAGCCTGGGTCATGATATCGCCGGAAGCGGACATCTTGGCCGAGTAGGAGGATACGTAATCGCCAGGTGGCAATTGAATAATGTAGAAGACGATAAAGGAGATCACAACAACAACAGGAATGGCCAACAGGATTCGTTTTAAAATGTATTCAAACATCTATTCCTCTCCTCTGCACCGCGTGAATGATACAAAAGGAAACAATAGCAAGGATAAATCCCTTCCTCACTATTGTTTACCTGAATGCTTCACCAGCTATTGCTTGATGAAAAATTGTGCCGGATGGCCTTGACCCAGCGAGCGATACTCATCGGACCAGATAAGATCCGTAGGGATGTTATGAATTTTATTCGAGGCTGTAATCAGCACCGGAGTTGGTCCCGCATATCCGATTACCCACTGATTCTTCTGGTGCAGTTTCACGATCTCATTGCTATACTGATTGATTTCATCCAGTGTCTTGCTTGCTTTCACTTTTTCCCAATACTCAAGGATTTTAGCGACATCCCCTTCAGGTTTGACACCTTCCTTGCCGCCAGATTGACTGTATAAGCCGTAATGGCCGAACCATGGTGTGATCACACGGAGCGGAACCATGGTATCCGGTCGGAAGGCTACGTTGACGACAGAAATATTCTCGGTAGTCATCGGAATCTTGTTGGCATATTTCATATCAAAATGTGTGCCTCCGTCAACCACTTTCAGGTTCGTTCGCAGACCCATATCCTCGTAATATTTCTTAAGCAATTCAAGGAATGGTGCTGTATCAGTCGTGCTCTCAATCACCGTAAGCGTCAACTCGGAACCATCAGGGTTCAGACGGAAGTTGTCTTTATCCCGCTTGTTCAAACCTAACTCGTCAAGAATTTGGTTAGCGCGTTCAGGATCGTATTCCGCCCACTGCTGGGCCCACCCTTCCTGATAGCCCATTACGCCTTCCGGTACAGAAGCTTGAATCGGTTCTCCCAGTCCACTGGTGACAATCTCAGACACCTGGTTACGATCCACCCCAATGGAGAGTGCTTCCCTGAACTTGATGTCCTGGAAGAGTTTGCGGAGATTCGGATCTTCCGTAGTCTGGTTTAACTGTACTCCCGCGCTGGACCAAGCTGGTTGTGTCCAAGGGATGATTCGGTAGTCACCTTTTTTCTCATTCTCTTTCAGTACCGTGAAGTCTTTGGAATCAAAGATCACCAGGTTGTAATCGCCGGCAAGCGTTCCAAGTACCTTTTGGCTCGGATCTTGAATCTTAGTCGCTACAATCCGGTCAATATACGGAAGCTGTTTACCTTCTTTATCTGTTTTCCAGTAGTACGGGTTGCGCTCCATGACAAACTGATCGCCATTAGGATCATTGGTTGGAACCCATGCCCGGAGTGTAGGAATCTGGTAGTGCAGCCAATCCGTATACCCGGTTTCCATCAAGAATACTTTGGGATCTTCATAGCCCCATTGCTTCGTAATCTCCAATGTTTTGGCATCCCCTACGAACTCAGGAAGAATGGTTTTGTGAAAGTGTGCAGGAGCGAAGAACCACTTGTTATCGATGGCCACACGTTCCAGAAAGAGCACACTTGGATATTTGTGAGTTACGGTAAACGTGTAGTCATCCACCTTCTTCACTTCAGCCAACGCTCTGTCCCCGGTAACAGGGTCAACGGAATAATAAGCGTCATAGATCTTTTTACCAAAGGTCTCTTTGGTCAACATATGCTCCCAATAAAAGAGAACATCATCCGCTGTGAAAGGAACACCGTCGGACCATTTCATGCCTTCTCGCAAATGGATGGTGAACATGGTGGAATCATCATTCACTTCATAGCTCTTGGCTACGTTTGGCTCAACCTTGTTTCCTTCCTTGTTGAAACGGAACAGCGCTTCCTCTGTCGGTTGGCCTATCCCCCACTTATCAGGAACACCAGTCCAAGGCATGTTCCAATCCCCACCATATTGCCCGATTTCCTCGACGACCTCTTCAACCATAATGTCTTTGGAAGCTGGCAGGCGCTCAGCCAGGGCAGGCAATTTACCTTCATCGACAAGCTTTGCCAGCATCGGGGCTTCTTTGGCACTGTTGTCCGTAACAACAGGTTCTTTCACTGTTGATTCCTCATTTTCGTTGTTAGACGAAGATGCAGAGCATCCCCCTAGTAATGTCGTGATTAGGACAAGAACAATTAACAAGTTGCTTTTCCTTTTCAAGCTAAACCCCTCCACGTTTGGATTTGCCATTAACTTGCCTGAATATGCTCTGGTTGGCGCTCACCTCCCTAACGAAATAAACCCTTTATGTACAGATGTAGATACAATTAAACCGGTTTAATTTTTATGCAATAGAGGTTCTCAATCGGGAAAACATCTCATAGAATTAAACCGGTTTAATTGACATATAAGAAAATGTAAACGCTTTATTTGTATATAATACATGGATGACTACGTTCAAGCAATAGGGATTTTACAAAAAAATTCTGTTTTTTCAAATTCATTTCAGAAACAGTTCCGAACAGTTCAGATCTGCTCAAACAGCATCCTCACTCACAAATCCAAGTATAGATTCCAATTGTACTAGGATTATTATCCGATCATCAATTTTTGGTAAAATTCTACATCAACTTCTCTTATTTGCGGTTTGCAGCTGTATTTAGTCGAAAGCGGAATTTGGCATCCTCGCCGTACCACATTGGGAAATTGGTGCCCCAGATATTGTTATGCAGATTAAATTGCCATCCGGATTCAAGCGAAACAAACGAGTTGTCGAATTGCAGCAATCTTCTCTGTCCAGGTGCGACCAAAGCGGAATCCAGTGCTTCAATAGAGGCCTGACCATCTGTGCCCTCATAGAATACTCCCTTGTCTACAGCATGCAGATTGCGGTTGCCATCTTTTACAACATTCAACGGAGAGATTCGTCCTCCAAGCTTGTCCATCATCCACAGATTGGGGTTATCCACCTTCAGTCCGCATCCAAACCAACTGGCCTCTGGAAGACGATTCGCTTCTTTTCCAAACCATTGCAAGCTAACCTCTACCACTCCTGCCTGTGAAAACGTATATACCAGTTCCAGTTCCTTGGGTGCTCCGTACAATTCATGACTTTCTGTTGGCATGGACAACTGGAACCCATACGTATCGCCATGAGCATTGCCTGACTTGTGCATATCGGTCACGATTGGCAAGTACACCTGATGGCTTGGCAGCGGGCGCACAAATTCAAAGCCAGGTTTACTGAAATCGGCATCCGCCCAAGGATGTGTCACAGGCAAGTTCTGCATATAGGTACGGAAATACCTGTCGTAATCCTCCGTCCCGAAAGTTTCATAGGCATAGGCTCCGAACGGATGCTTCGCGTCCACCCAATTCTTTTCCTTCTCGTCCGTCAGCTGAATCAGTGCACCATTGTTATTGAAGGCCAGCTGGTATCCGCCACTGCTATAAACTTGATGACTTGCCGAAGATACGATGTCGGAAGATACACTTTTAACTGGATTTAGTTGTTCAAAAGCTTGCAGCGCTTCCTTCTGCTTGTCTTCGCTCAGGCACGCCACAGCCGTGTCTAAATATCCCCGCTGTTCCGCCCAAGAGCTCTCTATCATGGAATAGGTACGGCGACTCGTCTCCGAAGAGAATAGTCCGCTGGAATGACTGTCGAACTCGTCCATGGCGAAGGCACCGATATATTGAAATTTTGCAGGAATATCCTCCACATCGACGTCGTTCATTTCCCGTGCGCGGTTGAAGTCAGGCTTGGCATAATTCCGGAAATCCGGAAGCCATTTCTTCACATCAAGCCCCCACGTATGCTCCACAACCAGCAGCATGGCATCACTCATACCTTTATATTCAGCGCTTGCCGGATCGATCCGGCCTTCGGTCAGCCACTTGTCTCTTAACCGCTGCAACTGGCGGAATCGGGCTATTTTAAGCGGGTCGGTACCTCCTCCGTGAATCCAAGTATCCCCGAGCTCTTCACATACAACAGGTAATTGGTCCCGAACCTGATCAAGGTGCACTGCAAATGCATCAAGAGACGAAGCCATAATCTCTGCATCGGGGTATCGTTCCTGGATATGCTGGAATTGTTCACGAATCTCTTCTGCGCTTGGAGGTCCGCAATTGTCGCCCGTATGGGCAAACAACAAGATATCATCGATACCTTCAATTTCGACTGCCTCTCCGTAGGTGTCCGCATAATTGACAATGATCTCACTGCCATCCGCTGCCTGCCATCTGAACAGTTTAGGCACATCCGGGCGCATGGAAGCTGGATTAACCCCAAGATGCATATACCGGATACCCACTTCATTCATCAAAGGCACCATAGACAGGGTATGACCGGGTACATCCGTCATTTTTGCTGCAATGGTCGTTTTACCAAATTGTTTATCCAGCTCCAGTCCGATGGACAATCCGTAGCGAAATAATGAGGGGTCCATCAGCTCGGTATGCGTTGTGAACGGTAATCCATGCCATACGATATGACCCTTGTGGATCGCTTGTTCCATGGCCTGTTTACCCTCTTCGGACGCATGATTCAGATAATGACGGATCATCCAGGAACCCGTGGTCCATATGAACTGCTCTCGTCCTCCCTCTGCTTCCAACTGCGCGGACAAAGCGATAGCTTTGGGTACATACTCTTCCATGTACCGCTTTACGACGTTTTCCGCCAAGTGCGTAAATCCGATATCCAGGTGAGTTTTAAAAACAACATGTACTTTTTTACGGTTAGTCATGGTTGTCTGAGCCTCCGTTATTAGATTCACAGTTAATACTGTTTATTTGAACAATAAGCATGGAAGACCCGCTTCATGTGAAAGCGAGTCCCCTCGTTAATCATCGCCTAATCTAAAATAACATCATTCGTTAATGCGCCTTTTTCCTGCGGTCCTGTTGGTCCTCCTGCAAGTAGAGGCTGACCAAAGAAGGAGCCTTGGGACGGATTTCCAAATCTATAGACAGACAAGCTGTTCGGATTACTGTAATCCCTGTCCAGCCATGATGGCCAAGCATTTCCCAGACCATTACCTGTTCGAGTATTCGGATAATACTGAAAAGCCTGGATATTGTTCCAGGTATCCCATGCCGTTCCCTGATTCGTCACATCAATCAACTGGGTTACGACGAGTTCCTGATAGACATGATTACCAGGATCTTTCCACATCCCATGGGAACCAAACGCGGAATACGCAACAGGATGTGTATTGTTTACTTTGTCCACTTCACCCCAAGAGTAGGTTGTACCGAAAGAATGCGCGCCATAGTAAACTTGAACCGGCTTCACATAGTTACTGTTCTGATCAGTGAACTTGGCCAATCTGACCGTGACCCGCTCCCAGTCTCCGACATGATCTCCCACTTCCGTACCAAACACCGTTTTCCCAAGATCATAGGGACTGAACTGGAAATATACCAGATCGATGTTGTTATACTCCTTCTCCACCCAAAACGCATAGATCGGCGCATTAGCCAGATCGCCCGTAAAATAAGGTAGTTTCAGGGTATATGGATTCAATTCCGTTTTGGTCTTAAATTCATACAAACCTGAACCTGGATTCACATAGCGATCCACATGCGGCAGGGTATGTTCTACCGAGGACGGGAAATAAACTTCGCCTTGGGCAAACCAGATCTTGGGAGCAAAGGTTTGCAATATTTCACGCTTGGCTGTGTCACTGTAATCGTTACCCGGAACGGCAACCGAGGTGGCATCGAGCGGCGAGATGGCTTCAACCTTCAGGCTCGATACCGAATCATTGATATCTCCGCCAACATAGATCGCATCTGCGGTCAGAACCTTGGAATATCCAGCGAAATTGTAGTCTTTGTACAATGTGACCTTATACCCTGGGGCTACCCGGAGTGCAGAGATGGCATCATTGCCTACTCCAGCCTTCAGTTCATCCACATTATAGCTGCCGATATCAAACTGCTGCTCAAAACCTCCATAAGGCGAATTGGAATATGCGATAACTGGTTTATTGGGGCCTCCGATCTTCTCTACTTTCAGACTGGAGGTCGCGTCGTTAAAATCATCAAGCCATCCCGCATCGCCGGTCAGCGTTTTGGTATCACCGGAGAAATCTTTGTCACGATACAGGGTCAATCGATATCCCGGAGCTACCTTTACCGAAGATATTTTGTCGTTGCCAACCACGTTAAGCTGATTCACATTGAACTGGCCAATCCCAAACGGTTGGGAGCTGCCTCCAAAATCTCCATCCTGGTAAACCGTTACGGCGTTGTCCTCTTCCGCCTGCGCGGGTTGCGCCAGTGGAAAGAAAAGAGATAATGCCAAGAACGAAGCTGCAAGCAAGGATTTGATTGTCATATTCGGGCTCCTCTTCGAATAATGATTTCGATTATTGCCAACGTTCGTACGTTACATTTCTTTTGGCTCTGCAGGTCATTTCCCAGGATGTATGGTAGCGCTTTCCGGAATATCCTCCCTTCATCCTTGAAAGATAAGTGGCATATCTTCACACTAATATATGTCATTGACATATACAATGATATAAATGTAAATTTTTCTCCAAATAAACTTCATATAACTACTATTATTTACATTATATTTGCATAAAACGGTAACAAACATAACAAATTTTGCATTGTTGAGTTTGAATATGATAGCGAACCACATATGTCACTGACATATAAAAAACCTTCCTTTTCATTAAAACGAGATAAGGAAGGTTTAAATGGCGGAACCGCATCAACACTCATTGATTAAGATTACGTACGGAGCTTCGTTCGATGATGGTTGTGTTTACCTTGATGGATAAAGCCCCTTCTCTGGAATTCTCCATACGTTTGCACAGCAAATTCACTGCTGCCTGTCCAAGCTTCTCTGTCGTTTGTCTTGCCGTAGTCAGTGGCACGGGCAGCAGACTCGCCAACTGGATGTCGGAAAAACCAATGATGGACAGTTCCTCAGGTACCTGCTTGTGGATGGATAAGGCCGTGTACAGACAAGAAGTCGCGATATAATCATCCGCACAGACAACGGCTGTCATTGCGGGATTACTTTGAATGAAATCCTTGAGTTGCAGATTCGGCCCATTCAGGTTGAGCATGTAATCCTCTGCACAATCCAGGCAAATATTGCGACCGTTAACAGGCAGTGCGTAGTCCAGCATGGCCTGCACATAACCTTTATAGCGGTCCTCCCGGCTCGTCACTCCATCAAACGGCATAGAGATATACCCAATTTCCCGATGTCCTCTATCAATCAAATATTCCGTCAAGTTGTAGGCTCCCTGATAATGGTCATGGTACACACAATCAATATTGACCTCACGAAAGATCCGATCGATGATTACCAAAGGATAATTCAGCAGATTAAGCTCGAGCACCTTTTCACTGCAGCGTGTTCGTCCCCTTGGAAACAGAATAATTCCATCGATTCCTTCCTCGTACAACTCTTGTAGGCAGAAGCTCTCATCCTCTTTATCCGTAGTAATCCGAATGAGCAGCTGGCACCCGGATTTACGTGCTTCCTGCTCGACGGATGCAATAATTCTGGCTACGTAATCATCCATATTGGGGAACAGCAGGGCAATTTTTCGCTTTATAAGTTTCTTGTCTGTAGTTACATTCCCCGATAATGACTCCTTACCCGGCCCGCCCAAATAATCACCCGACACAAATGTCCCCCGCCGCGCCAACCGATAGACAATACCTTGTTTCTCCAAAATTTGCAGCGCAAGCTTGGCTGTCATACGGCTGACAGAATACAGTTTGGCGAGCTCGCCTTCCGATGGCACGGGATCATGTGGCTGCAATTTCCGGTTACGAATTTCTTCCATCACCAAATCGGCAGTTTGCAAGTACAACAACGGCTTCCGATGTGGTTCCTCCATGTGAACACCTACCCCAGTTCCGGATTTTACGATCATTCTATCATTTTCTCATGTAAAAAAGTAAAAATAGCCCTTGAGCAGAAGGTAGAATGACATTCGATCCTTCTGCTCAAGGGCATGCAAGCAAACATTTATTTATTTGACTTCGGCATTTAGCCGTTCAATAAGTTCAAGCAGCTCCAACGGTTCACCAACTGTGTGAGTTGGACGTTCTGTTTCATCCAATGGCTCATGGGGATAACGTGGCGTCCAGCTCTGAAAGATGCTGGTGATGCCAAGTGCGTTGGCTCCCTTCATATCACGACTCAGGTTATTGCCAATCATCACTGTTCTTGAAAAATCCCCTTCGGACAAATCAAGGGCACCAATTGCTGCCTTAAACATCCGCGGGCTTGGCTTGCTGGCTTTTATATTTTCCGAAATAATCATTGCGCTAAAATAATCATGAAGTCCATGCTGCTTAAATACGTTCTTGAAGGATTGTGCATCGCCGTCAGCAACCAGGGCCAGCGTGTACCCTTTTTCATGAAGCTTCTGAATCGTAATATCCGCACCCGGAATCAGATCCGCACTCAGAACAATTCCCTCTTCGTCCCGAATCTCGGTCGATTCATCAACAATGGTATCGCCGCTGTCAAAAAAGATAATTAACTTTTTGTCGTCCATGTTCGTTATGACCGTCCTCTTCATTCAATTGGTGAAACGAATTGCCGGTTTCCACTTGACCATGTAATCCAACATTGATGTTTTAATAAAAGGTATAGCGCTTAATCTAATGTTACAATGGAGGCGAATAAAAAATCAATCATTATTTCGTTGCACTTATGCAGAGGCCAGATAATCATCTTGACCGAAAAAGTACTGAGGATCAATTTGCCGGTAGTTGGAGGGGCTGCTGCTGACCAAACTGTTTTGCTTTTACTGCCATCGATTTATCCAGCCTTGCTCTTAATCCACTCATCCATTCCGGCTCATGCGCCCATTGTTCTGCCCCAGATCGAAGCACACGTACATAACCGTACAGATTGGCAAAGCGACGAAATGCTGGGAACATCGACTCCATATCATAGGCGTCTCCTGCTTCTTTCCAATACCCTTGCAAGAATATTTGCTTCTTCTGTTCCCATTCATCCGGCTGAATTTCATCCCGTAAACTATCCAGACTCTGCTCCACATCCATTGCGTACCAGTGGTACATGGCGTCATCGAAGTCAATGGCGTAACAGGAATGACTCTCCTCGTCATAGAAGACATTATCCAGTTCAAAATCATAATGAATTAACCCGAAGTTCTGCTGTGTAACGGGCCAATTTGCAAAATAATTTCGGAGAACTTCTACCTCATTGAGCGCCGCATTCTCGCCAGGGAACTCCCCCAGAACGTCCTTCATCCAATCCAGTACATCGATATATGTCCAGCGTTTTGCCTGTTTGGGTGTGTATTCACAAGATAAACGATGTAGCTTACCCAATGCCTCACCCAAGCTGTGCACGATCTGGTCATTTATATCGATACTGCCCATCTGGTTACCAGGAACTCGTTTGAATACAGAGGCATAATACATTCCCCAAGGCGTATGAGCCACTACCAGCTCTTTTCCTGCATGGGAAGGTACTGCTTCCATGGCGCCATATTGATTTAGTTTAAGATAGGACAGGAACTCCAACTCCGCTGCAAGATTGGTTTGATTTTTCTCATCTACAGGGGCAAAACGAAGCAAGTAAACCTCTCCCTGATCCCTGAACGGATACACGGCATTGGAGGATATACGATAATACTGGAACATGTCCAGTGACTCCGGATCATAACTCCAGTTTTTCAAAATCATCTCGGCGAGATCGTTATTATGGAATAAATATTTAAGTTTTAACATGGGCATATCTCCTTAGTGGTCATTTAATATAGAACGCTTTAAGCGTTCCGAATCCTATTTTGCGCGCAAAAAGCCGCAGGCTATGCCTGCGGCTTTAAAAATTCTGGATACACGGGGTTTACTTGCATAAGCAAACAAACCTCGTGCATACCAGGAAAATTGAGCAGTTATATCCCTATATCTCGGCAGACTTCAGATCGTCACATTAGCAGACTCCGAATGCTTCGCCATGTGTTCGTTGCTCTGCCGGATCTATTCAGTTCGTAATCACCTTAATTGTTGTAGTAACGCTTTGCATCATCTTAGCCCGTCGTTTCATGACGCTCACTCCTTCCGAAAATCAAGTTATTTCCATAATACTCCATCAGGTGATCTTAGGCAACGAATATCAAGACTGTGTAACAACCATTCGCTCTACGGTCTCGGTGTTCTCCTTATACCAAACCATAACGACATCTCCCTCTTTCAGATCAGACACCTGAATGGATGAATTAGCATTTTGGTTGTTGCCTGGGGCACCCATGCCCATGCCTTCCGTGATATCCACATCCTCACTGATGTCCAACTTCATTTCAATGCCCGTATCTTTCATTTCCATGCTTCCGCCTCTGGAGGCGCCAGGTTGTCTTCCATTTCCATTAGTCGAGCCTGTGGATGAGTTATCCTCCACCTCAAGCAACGAGATCGTGACGGTACTCCCTGTGGCAGAGATCACTCTGCCTGTAAGATCGGCATTCATCATCCCCCGCATATTGTCCTGACCACCTGTTCTGCCATTCATCCCTTGCCCCCCGCCCCTCTGTGTTCCTCCATTCATACCCGGGCCACCGCCATTCATCATTCCGCCACCGTTTATGCCTTGTGCAGAACCGGTATTCGTAATGTTCTGGGCAGTAATAACATCACAAGCAGAGAGCAAAACTGAGCAGGTCAGCAGCAAGAGTATAGCCGATATGAGATAACCATTTTTCCGCATACGGATCACCCTTTTCTCAGGGAAGAACGTTCCCAGCCGAGTTTTCTATGAAACATGAAGTTATACGCATCTTTGAATCCCATGTACGACAATACAACCAGCAGCGGATAAATGGGGTAGATATACCTCGATTTAATCTCCCACAGAATATAGAACCCGATAAATCCGAGAATAACCAGAATCAAAGAGACTTCGTCATACCGCTTTCCACGAATTCCACCGACCAAGCGAATGAAAATAAAACAGTACATCATGAAATTCATCACATAAACGATCCAAAGCACCCCCGTCCGGTAGACGGAATCTCCCTTGAATACGTCTGTTACCGCATTGGTATAACTGTAGGAGCCGGCAATTCCGCCACCTCTTCCTCCTCCCATACCCGAGGAGCTTTCGTTGCCAATGCCATATCGATCCATTTGGTAGGTACCTTCAGTCCAGGTCCAAATGATCTTTTTGTAATACATCTGGGCCAAGTCACTTAAGCTGGCTTCCGACAGCTTGCGTTCAATCTCCTGCTTGTACAGTTCTGTACTTTCAGCTTTATTATAGTTGGCTTCTCTTTGATAGATCTGGTAACTCTCCATGTTGTCCCAGAAGCCGAATCGTTCCAGATTAATACCCATGTTCAACCACATATAGACCGGTGCCGAATTTTCCCCAACAGGCTCACTTACAGCACCTGAAGATTTCAAGACCGAATTCTGAGTCCACCCTGGGACGTTAAACAACATAGCCAGTACGAAGATGGAGGCAATCACTTTCTTTAATCCAATACTTCGCATATTCAGCAGGATGGTTAATACAGCAGCAATCAGCACAATTACGCCAATACTTCGGAAGTAGTTGCCAATCGCGAGCAGAATAGCGCCAATGACAATCGTCTGCCAAGACTTTTCACGTATAAACCGAATCAAAAAGTATAAACAAGACGTTAAAAATGCCGTAGCAATTACATCGTTATAGATCAGGTTGTTCAGAAACAGGGATGGTAGATACGTGGCTGCAAAGATCAGAACCCCGTAATCACGTTCCGCCGACTTATGATTTAACTGTTTATAAATGAGATAAATCATTAATGTCGTTACCGTTGCAAACAAAATATTGAACAGCTTGATCACCAGATAATTATCCGGGAACAGGTACAGCAATGTTTTTAGATATAAGACGGTGGAAAAGTTGAACGGGAACATGTGCAGATATCCGCCCGATTCAAACGAAGAATAATCGTGATCGTAGAGCATGTTCATCGCGAGTGAAAGCACGGTCTGTGAATCATCCGTAGGCACACGTGGAAACACGAAGATAATGATGATTTGAATGGCCAGCGAACATAGCAGCACCACCGGAATGACAACCTTTGGGCTGTATTTGTTAAGCTTCAGGCAAAGGCGGTATAACCCCACACCCGATACCAGAAGCAAAGCAATTACCGGGATAAAAATACTCCACTGCTGCGTACCCAGAATCGGATTATCCCCATACAAGGTGTAGTTGTACTGCGCCCGGACAAACAGGGACGATACGATAAACACGCCGACAAAAACAAGCAGAATGAGATAAAGCGACTTATGGATCACCTTAGACATGCCAAAACTCCTTTTCCAGTACAGGATTCGGGAATAGTATAATGCCTCTACCTGAAAAAAGGCTGAATTCAGATTTGTGCTTAAGAATGCTCATTGGGGGATGATTTCAAGCACAAAAAAAGACCATCCCTTGGATAAGGTAACGGTCCCAATAGCTTCTTACAAAATATGCTGTAATCAACGAAGCAATAGAATAGGCTTAAAGGGTCGGTCGGCTACCTCGCCTTGAAGGGAGGGATGCCCTGTGACAGTGTTTGAAGCAATCATGTTGATGCTTACCTTCGGTACGCTCATCATTGCCATTCTGTCCGATAAACGCAAATAGACCGCCCTCATAGCAAAGGATCGCGGTCTATTTCATCGTGCCCTTATGTTACCGAAGCCCACCGCCCTTAAAAGCGGCTATTGCTCAGAGGAGTCGTGTTACCAGCACGGCTCTCTTTGCATTTTACGTCTAATCTGCTCTAATTATACCATACTCAAATCTTTGAAGTCACATATAAACCGTGTTAATCATCGTACATTCTCTTATATTCATGCATATATTTACGGTACCATCCACTACTTCTTTCGCTTCTTTTCCTTAGCCTTCTCCACATTGACCTGCACCCGAAATTCCACGATCCGGCGGATCAAATCTTCTGGCAATGGTTGATCCAAGGGGAATTGCACCGATCCTTTGGCTCCTTTATACCGTGAGAGTTCTTCCTTAAACGCTTCGATCCCACTGGCACCTGGGTAAAATCCGATATGCTTGGAGTACGCTGCAAAATGAACCAAGTTCCCGTGCTCTGCATACGTTGGCATCTTGTAACTGATCTTCTCCACGGCATTGGGAGCGGAATCGCGAATAACCTGTCTTAATGATTGTAATTTGACCTGTACATCCGAAGGAAATTGGGAGATATATTCATCTACCAACATATCAAAAGAGGTACTCTCTGACATCTTGAACTCCTTCCACCACGTCCAGTCGTGGTATGGGCATTTTTCACAACGTCATGGCTCGGCCATTTCGCATCAGATAATCCTCCTTGGCTTTGTAGTCGGGCATAATACTGCCCACACGGCGCCAGAACGAACGATCATGATTCATATGATGGATGTGGCATAACTCATGAATGATCACGTAATCAATCACCTCTAGTGGAGCCATCGCCAAACGGTAGTTAAACGTCAGCTTTTTATCCCAACTGCAGCTTCCCCACTTGGTCGCCGATTCTACGATGTCCACAGACTTCGGCTTCACCTTCAACTCCTGCTGGTAACGGCCGATGCGCTCACCGATCATTCTTTTACACTCGGCAAAATAAAACTTCTTCAGATTCGTACGCAATTCCTCTTCCGAACATCCCTCTACGTCAATTAACTCATGCAGTGCATGTTCTTTGCCAAAGAGCAGAAACTTCCCTTTGCCTTCCTCTTCATATTCTTTCGCTTGAGGACCGTCCAACGCCTGCTGCATCAGAGCTGATTTCGTCAAAATTACTTCCCCATGTTGCGCAACAAGCTGCCGGATCATGTCTTCGCCGGTACCATTGGGAGCCTTGATTGTGACCATATAGGGTAAATCCATCGTAATGGAAGCTTTCTTCCTTTTCCCATATTCGATGTGACAGTTAATGATGTGATTGTTTATTTCAATAGATAGCATAACCTGCTCCACTTCTTTCGATATTTCAATTTAAAAATTCTAATTTATTCATTCAAATTGTAACCCATTCTGTGACTCTATGCATAATGTTCAGCGCTATTACATATTTCATATTGAATTTTTATTCATTAATATGTATTATTATAAAATTATAAGATAGGAGGATAGATATGATCCCTACATCGAATTCGGATTATAAAACCATTGAGGAACTATCACTCAACCATTGGCAGCCCTTATCCACCTTACTTTTTGACGGATGGGTACTGCGTTTTGCACAGGGATATACGAAGCGCGCCAACTCCATTCAACCCCTTCACTACTCTACCCAAGATGTGCATGAAAAGATCGAGCAATGCGAGCGAATCTACGCTTCCAATCAATTAAGTACCATATTCAAGATTACGCCGTTTATCCAGCCGGATCATCTCGACCAGCTTTTACATGAAAAGGGGTATGATGTTGTGGATCTGAGCCGGGTCCAGACTCGGAGCTTGGATACCATTAAGGAGCCTGAGCACTCTGCTGTAAAAATGGACGAACAGTTAACCGGAGAGTGGCTGGATCACTTTTGCAGACTAAATCAGGTAAATGATCTGCATCGGGGAACGATGGAACAAATGTTGACCAACATCCGTACGCGCACAGGTTTCATCTCGCTGTTCATCGACGGACAAGTCGTTGCTTGTGGATTCGGTGTGGTGGAACGAGGCTATATTGGACTGTATGACATTATTACGGACGCTAACTTTCGGAATCGGGGATTAGCCGAGCAGATGATCCTTCATCTATTGCACTGGGGAAAAGAGAATGGCGCTACCTCCAGTTACCTGCAAGTAGTTGCTAATAATGCTCCCGCAATAAAACTATATGCCAAACTTGGATTCTCGGAAATCTATACATACTGGTATAGGATTAAGAAAGCTTAGGCTTTTCTACAATCACTCTACCAGCATGAGCCGATGGCTTTTACAAACTTGTCAATTTATTGAGGTCTGTACCCAAACGCACACTCAATTTGCCGGACATCCCTTGTGCAGAAGACATGCTCACATAAAACCAACCCGTTGACCAAGCTTGGTCACTCCAATAAGTATGCTCTTTACCATCTGCTGGGACAGTATAAGACATTTTTGCGGTTCCATCAGTAGATCCTTGGTTGATCGTGAACGTAAACACTTTCGAACCTGTGTTTTTAAAGCTCACCTTCACATATTCAAATCCCACCGGGATATTAAACTGTTTCGTAGTCGCAGTACCTGCGAGCTCCTCATTATTAATTACTGATAATGTCGTGGATGTAGTGACAACTGTTTCATTATTCATTGATGCTGTTGTTATTACTGTAGTAATGATCGCGGTGGCGGCTAGAACAGCCATTGCCATTTTTGTGATGTGTTTTATGATGTCACCTCCACCTGCTATATCTCTGTATTATACAGTTTAAGAAATCTCTCCTGTGAAAGAGCTGGTTATCAGCTCTGATTGCGCTCCAATTGTTTTTCGATCCCCAGCCTGTCGATCTGAATCCAGTATTCTGCAATTCTCTCATTCTCCACTCGATATACCGCACTCGCCATTTCAATCACGGGCAGGTTGGTCGGCGCATATCCATCCACTTCTCCAACATGAGTACCCACTTGTCTCCAGCGTACATATACTTTATCCCCCTGTGCAAGCAACTCCTGAATCTGCAGCGAAAAATCTCCGTACGCCTCAATCATTTCCCTCACATGATCCGCATAGACGGAGGGCGTTCTTGTGACTGTCACTTCCTCTTCTGAGATCACCTGGTGAGCCAGTACCTGCTCGGCCATTAGTGTATTGGCATAATCAAGATTGCGACCCGAGCGCACTTCTTCAAAAAAAGTTCTGACAATCTGTTCTGGCGTCATCCGATCCACTCCATTTTTCGTTTTATCATGCATTGTACCAGAAGTCTCAACAATTCTCACTCTCTCGCAAAGATCAATTTGACTAACTCTAATACACGATTTTCACTCTATTGTATATAGTCATAATATACCATTACATATCTTGACAATAAGTCTATATGACCATAGACTAGCAAAAGACATTAGGGAATTAATAGGAGGTTTTGCTGATAAGAGGTTCGAAAATGAGTTTTAACCAGAATGATAATGTTCGATGTTTAGATTTTTTAGAAATTAGCCTTTGCAACAACTTAGAAAAACGAGAAAGTGGTGTACCATGAAACGTTTATTTTTGATTATGTTTACGCTCACCCTGTTATTGGCTGGATGCCAGAGCAATGACAAGGAGAGTAGCCCGTCCGAGAATAACCCCACAGAAATAGTAGAAGGCTCTAGCGTATTAAGTTTGAAGCAGAAGTACGGATCTGAATCGAATAAAGCGATTATGCCGATGTATAACGTAGCTCAAGATGAAGAATTTACGTTCAAGTTTAAAGCAGATTTACGTAAAAATAACCTGTCAGCTAGTGACATTATTAGTGTACATACCGATATTAAAGCACTCAAAGCCAGCAAAGTTTATGCAATATCAGAAATCAATGACAACAATGTTTCTATTGAGCCTCTTGGATCGGGTGTACTAAGCTCCGATTCATTAAATAACACGCATCAAAGTTCTTGGGGCGGTGCCCCTATCTATTACATTCGTCTGAACTATGATCCGGATGCGGAGAAGCTAACACTGCTTAATCAACCCATCATTATTCCGTTTACAGTGAAATCGGAGTTACCTGTGCCCAACCTAAGATACGAGATTGATAAAGACAGACGGTTAAAGTTGGTCTGGGACAAGGTTGAAGGTGCAACCGAATATAAAATTTATGAGCGTTCTGACCTAACTTACTTTGATACAAACAAGCCTGTGACCGGTGCAGAGGATGCTTTTAATAATAGTCTGCCTTTAGATCTTGCGGTAACGACAGAGACGTCTTTCAATGATTTTTTGAGAGACGGAAAAGGCGGGCTCGGCACTTATAATGAACTGATAACTACTCATCAGAACCATGGTATACGAGGAGAATATTACGTCACTGCACTAGGTGGAGGAAAAGAATCCAATTTTAGCAAAGGTGTCCCTACAGCTCCGCTTGCTTCCCAGTTACCAACAGCTTTGAAAGAACAATTGTATAGGGAGAAATTAAAGAATATAGATGTACTTCCCCAAAAAACGACAGTTGAGTACAATGATGGTTCCTTAGCCCGTGAGACGATTGTTTATGATACCGCCAACGTAGAGATTTCGGAGTTCAATGAAACGAATATTCCTTTTCACGTTAAAGGAACAGCTCTGAAAAGTTACGTACGCGTAGAGAATATCACTCAAGAAGATCTGGACAAATTGAATAATCAAACGGTTGCCGAGTCCAGTAACGGACTGGTAGAACCGAAAAATGACACACCATACGTCCCTGCACCTGATGTGCCAACCATTATCAACAATCATGATACGCCTGCATCGGAAGCAGAAACAGAACCAGCAGTGGAAGCTCCATCTACGGAGTCCACAACCGATACTGGAACGTCAGAAGCCGATACTGATTCTGCATCCACCGAGGCTGACGATAATACTTCCGATAAGGCTTCCGAAGAAACTTCCAATGAATCACCTGATCCAGCTTCCGAAGTTGAAGAGGACAATCTGGTGGATGAGCAGAAATCCAATACACAGCAAAATGTGGAGCAAGGTAATCAGGAAACCGTGCCTGAGCCGGCTACAGGCGATGCAATGATCAATGCAGATTCTGCATTGGAAGAAGTTTTGGCTAAAAACATGGTTGCTGCCCAAGACAAGATCTCATTAAAAGCTTTTCCAGAGGCCCAAAATTTCACAACACTCTCCGATGTTGTCCTGAAAGTGATGTACCAGAATCCATTGATTCTGGGTGTGGAAGGTTTTGAATACAACTACGGTACACTTACCCTTTCGATCCATTACAATGAATCGGCAGATGTCATCCAGAAGAAGCAGAGCGAGATTATTGCCAAAGCAAACGAAGTTGTTGCTTCCATCATCAAGGATGGCATGAAGGATGATGAGAAACGGAAAGCCATCTACGATTATCTGAACGATAACGCGGAGTATGACGATGCAGCATTAGAAAATGCAGAACAGAACAACTTTAAAAATGTCGATGCACAGTTCAATGATTCGTTTACCACTTATGGTATCCTTGTCAAAGGTGTTGGCGTATGTGCCAGCTATGCTTCCGTCTACAAACTGCTCTCCGATCTGTCTGGACTGGAAAGCATCGTCGTAACGGGAGCATCTAGTGGTGTTCCTCATGCGTGGAATAAGGTGAAAATCGGAAATGAATGGTTCCATGTGGATGCCACCAACAATCTGACCAATTCCGGTATTCCTTACTTCCTGTACAATGCAAATGATGAGACGGCTGCAAGTCAGAAAACGATAGCCGATAAGGATTACTGGCTTGATTCCGAACTCGCCCTGTTTAATGGCGAAAGTGATGCGAACGATTATTATATACAGAACGATCTCGAAGTCGCTTCGATTAGTGAATTCAAAACGAAGGCTGAGAGTGAACTGAAAAATGGAGAAAATCGGGTGATTCTCCGTTTTGCCTCACCTGTGGACTCTGATGAGCTGATGACAGCTGCCGGTGAAGCCCTCGCTGCGGTAGATGAAGCCCTGCTGAATACGGCTCAATTGGCCACGCTCGGCAGCTACGCCATTCTGGAGCCTAACCCGGATCAGAAGTAATTCAATAATTAAGAAAAATTCCATAACAACAAAGAACTCCATTCACCTTTATCGGGAATGGAGTTCTTTGCTTCACTTGCCTATGATCACTGACCTATGACTCATAGGCTTTTTATATCCAAAATTACGGACTAACTGTACCGCCATTGGCGTTCAGCGTTTCACCGCTCACATAGCTCGATTCCTGACTCGCCAGGAACACAAACGCTGGCGCCATTTCCGCAGGCTGCCCTGCACGACCAAGCGGAGTATTAGATCCAAAATCAGCAAGCTTCTCTACGGGCTGTCCACCGACCACCTGAAGCGGCGTCCATACCGGACCTGGTGCGACAACGTTCACACGGATGCCTTTGCTGCCGACTTGCTGGGCCAGCGCTTTGCTGAAGGTGTTGATTGCAGCCTTTGTTGTCGCATAATCCAACAGGATTGGAGATGGCTTATATGCCTGAATAGAAGACGTGTTAATGATGGAGCTGCCTGGCTTCATGTGTTTCACAGCTGCTTTACAGAGCCAGAACATTGAATAGACATTGGTTTTGAATGTCGCATCAAATTGTTCTGTAGTCAGGTCGGCGATCTGCTCAACAAACTGCTGTTTACCTGCCACGTTGGCGAGGATATCGATCCCACCGAGCTCTTTTACAGCAGATTCAATGAGTTCTTCGCAGTATTTCTCATCCTTGAGGTCACCTGGAATCGCAACAGCCTTGCGGCCTGCTTCTTCGATCAGCTTGACCACTTCCTTCGCATCGGCTTCTTCCTCGGGAAGGTAAGCCAGAACGACATCCGCACCTTCACGAGCAAAAGCGATGGCGGCTGCCCGACCAATACCGCTGTCTGCTCCGGTTACAACAGCTTTACGTCCGGTCAGACGGCCGCTGCCTTTATAGCTTTTTTCACCTGCATCAGGTACAGGAGTCATTTCACGTTGAAGCCCGGGCTCATCCTGCTGCTGCTTCCAATCTGATGTTGCCTTCGGATATTGTGTCGTCGGATCTTGCATGGTGTGCTGGTCTTGATTAGCCATGTACAATTCCTCCTCGGATTTATTTTATTTATTATGTTGTTTTCATAAAAGTTGCACTCTTTCCTTTGTAACCGAGATGGGTGGAATTTAAACTGGCTCTGAACATTTCCATGGCAAACCTTCCTACTTTGAATCTCCTGTAACTGGAGGTTGTATAATAGATCCTGAGGTGATTTTATTGAATCAAAGCAAAGATACATATTCGATCGGTGAAGCTGCCAAAATGATCGGCTCGACTGTCAAAACGATTCGTTATTACGATGAAATCGAGTTGCTCCGGCCCTCTTTTCATACAGAAGGTGGTCACCGTCTTTATACACCGCAAGACGTATGGCGGCTGGAACTTATCACAACGCTACGCTATTTGAATTTTGGCATATCGGATATTCGCAAGCTGATGTCCGGTGAACTTGGCGTGTCACAGGCGCTGGATCTACAAATTGAAGCCCTGGAAACTCAGATCGGGACCATGAATTCCATGCTCTCCATTCTGCAACAAGCCAAAGAGCAGGAAGTAGAAGATACGCTTCATTCCGGACAGTCTCTTACCCATGTTTCAAGCCTGGTGGATTCGCTGACCGTCAATGCTCAAAAAAGAAAACAATTCATCTCCGCCAAAATGGAAGAATCTCACCTGCTGGACGGAATCCCCCACGAATGGAGAGTTTCGTTTCTGCATTTTTTCGATAAATACATGATGAAAGATACAAAGCTGTCTGCCCAGCAAACACTGGCATGGAAGGAAATCCAGGAAATCATCAACGATCCGGCCTACATCGCCGATCTGGCCCGCCTCGAACTTCCCTTCTTCACCATGGCGAATCATCCACAGATTGAAGCAGACGCCTGGGTGAAAAAAATGGAGACCATCCGTATTCGTGCCACCGAAGCTCTAGACAAACGTTGGCCGTTAGATAGCCCTGCAGTGCAGAGCATGGTGTGGGATTTTGTGATGATGTACGCCAGTATTGAACATGCTGGAGATCCGGAAGCATTTTTCCGCAAACAAGCTCGATATATGCTCGACTCCGTTACAGAGCGCATCCTTCGTTTTAACAAGCTCTGCAAGATCGTGAATCCTGAATGGAGCGAGATCGTGGACGGCATTAATCTGTTCCAGGAAGGCATGCGACTGCGGTTAAAACAAATGGAAGAAGTCTGAATTCCAGTCCTCTTCCATTTTTACATTCAACCTTTTTTCAATGAATAGGATGTGTGTTCTCCCACTTCACTGTCCAACTGGAGCGGTTGCCCTTTCAGATAGTGGTTAAAGAAGTCGATTGTTGTATCATTTACAATTTGGTGTGCTTTCCTTGCATCTACACCCTGTGACCATTCCAGAATGGGAGATACCAGATAGAGGTCCGAGAAGCTTAAATGTTTGGTATTACTCAGCTCCATCCAGTAGTTCCCTCCCGCGGTCACCGGTTCATAACGTGCATACACTTCTTCGTAATATTTCTCGGCTTCCGGACGAGTCGTACCCATAGCTGCAATCTCGTCGTCACTCATGACACTTGTACCTGCAACGGTTGTATCCGCGCTCATCATGAGAAACGGTTTGCCTACACCTTCAGCAGGAATACGCTTCTCTCCAAACAATACGCCATCCATGTTCATACCTGCTTTGACACGAGGATCATCCATCAGCATCTGTACGGTTGTTGCCCCGCCAAATGAATGTCCAAACATGCCGATGTTGTCCAGATCTAGATGACCGTTAAAACGCCCGTTTGCGTCATTGGCAGCCAGTTTCTCCACTTGATCCAGCACAAATTGCGCATCCTTCACCCATGTCTCGTTGAGCTTGTCCATATAACTGAACTGCAGTTGATCGAATCCTTCCTTGCCCTCCGATTCAAATTGCGACACACGCCCATCCGGGAATACCGAGACCAGACTGCTGTACGTATGATTAATGCCCACAACAATATAACCTTGACTGATCAGTTGCTCCACCTGGAACGTATTTTGGCTTTCATATCCGTGTAGGCCATGAGAGAAAAGAATGACCGGATACTTGGCTTCCGCATCAGACAATGATGCCTCCTGAATAGCATGGGTTTTGACTTGACTCAGGCATGAAAATAGAAGCTTTGGCAGCGTCAGTACATCATTAAAGGCTGTTGCATACACTTTCGGATCATTCACGTAAGGAGCCGTTGTTCCCTTGGTGTCTTTAACCGTTGGATACCAGATCTGCACCATCAGTTCCCGTTTGTCTCCGGCAGTACTCGTCAGCAATTCCTCCCGGCTCTCATCCGTCCAATCGTAGGATACCGTACCGATTCCGTAAGGTCCTGTTGGTTTATCAAACGAAAATACCGGGAACAGGAGTGGCAGCCCGATTGTCACAGCAGCGTATACCAATACCAACAGCGATGTTCCGATGATTCGAACACGTCCGAATTTCCGCATAACGGTTGATTTTGACCTTTTAGCGATTAACACAATCAGTGGAACCAGTGTGAGCAAATACGCCGGAATCATGGGCCAACGCAATCCCTCAAGCACCCCATGTACCAGCAATAATACAACCGATATGACCCATCCTCCCCACACCATTTTCCGAGGTTTGTTTCGGCCCCCAATCAACCATACCAGCATTACTACATTGAAAATAAGATAAATCCATTCCAGTGTTCTCATTATTCCTTGCCCCCTTCTCTGCCACAACTGAAATTAAAATATATCGTGCAGCAGCTCTTCTATTTCCAATCATAAAACCTCCAGTTACAGGAGATTCAAGCATGAATTTTGAAAACAAAAAAATGCACTCCCTGTATGACACTGGATCTCCCGAAGGTTCTCCCATGTATTCAAGGAATGCACGTATGATATTAAGATATTAAGTTGACTAGGGAAATTATACACCTTGCCACTACGAGTGCAGTACCATCTTCCGATCGCTCTTATCCCCAGATTTTTTGATTCAACTTTTTAAAAAGGGAAAATCCGGGTTAGCGTATGCTTCCGATGTAGCTTTCTTTCAGAAAGCTTTTAGGCGCACGCTTCGCTTCTTCAGATTGGTTTTTCCCTCTCCGTTCCGGTGTAAAATTCAGGCACAACTTCTAAACATATTAACACCAACGGTTTTATAATATATAAGTTAGTGATCTTCGCCTTCATCTACCCGCTGTCTTTTTCCTATGCCAAATACAAAATAACCGATCACAACGATCGCCATAAATGTAGCCCCAACAATGAGGGGTAACCGCGTATCCGGGTTAAATGCCATACCGATAATAACGAGCGTCAGATATACGATGATGATATAGTTGCTGATTGGGAACCATTTGGATTTAAAATTGTGTTCAGCCATCTCATTGCCCCAACGCTTTCTGAACCTGAACTGGCTGAAGGCCAGCGCGAACCACGGAACCATCCCCGGAAGAACACTTGCGCTATAGATGTACAGGAACAGTTTGGAGTCCGGCATCAGGTAGTTGAGCACCACACCCACCAGCAGCAAGGAAATCGTGATGATAATACTGTTGCGGGGAACCCCGCCTTTGGACAGCTTTTTGAAAAAGGCCGGTGCCTGTCCATTCTCCGCAAGCGTGTAAAGCATACGTCCTGCACTATAGATCCCACTGTTACATCCCGACATCGCGGCGGTAAGCACAACAAAGTTGATAATTCCCGCAGCAGCGACAATCCCGACTTTGGCAAACGTCAGTACAAACGGACTTCCCGTCTCTCCCACTTCATTCCAAGGATACAATGTCACGATGACAAAAATGGCCCCAACGTAAAAAATGAGAATACGCCACACGATGTTTTTGATCGCTTTACGCAGCGTGATCTTCGGATTTTCCGCTTCACCTGCCGTAATCCCTACCATTTCAACGCCCTGGTATGCAGCCGTTACGATACACAGGGCAAAGAGGAAACCTTTGATCCCTCCTGGGAAAAATCCGCCATGGCTCACCAGATTCGATAGCCCAATGGGCTGTCCTCCGTTCCCCCAGCCGAAGAAGATCAGTCCGGTTCCGATCACGATCATGAAGACAATTGCCATCACCTTGATCAGTGCAAACCAGAATTCGAATTCTCCATAGTACTTTACCGCTGCCAGATTCGCTGCTGCAATAATAAGCACCCCAGCCAAGGCAGGCAGCCATTGTGGAATATCCGGGAACCAGTAGCCTACATAAATCCCAATCGCGGTGACTTCCGCCATACCAACCGTTACCCAGAGGAACCAGTAACTCCAGGCAGTCAGGAACCCGGCGAGTGGACTGATATACTTATGAGCAAATGTGGCAAATGAACCGGTGACAGGCTCCTGAATCAACATTTCCCCCATAATACGCATGACAAAAAAGATAATGATCCCGGCCAGCAAATAGGCCAGCAGCACCGAAGGACCTGCCCATTTGATAGTACTTGCCGATCCCATGAACAATCCGACCCCGATCGTACCTCCGAGTGCAATCAGCTCTACATGGCGGGGCTTTAGCCCTCTAGATAGTTGCTTTGATTCCAAACGATTCTCCCCTTTTCACATCCACATTAACGCAATGCAGAATTACTTCACCAAATTGTACGAGATGTGCCACAGAAATACAACAAGGAATGTAAGGAAGCGGATTCAGTGCACAAAATCATGTTACACGTCATTGGCGGGTCAGCGTTTTCTCAACAGGTAACTGCTCTGCTATACAAAAAATCCACCAGCCGCGAAGCACCAGTGGATATACGGTGAAACGGTTTAGCCGGCACAAGGCCAATAACAGTACCGCCTAATAACTCCGTTCGGGGGCAATACGTAGATGACAAAAACCTTTCTGAATGCCAAGTTAACGCATCAGTTCGTTGAATACCTTTTCCCAACGGCCACTGTGTCCATCCTCCATGAATAATGGAACAAATCCCAATCGGAGATAGATTGCAATTGCAGGGAGCCTGAAGTCATCCGTCTCAAGCAGGGCCGCTTGCTTCCCCTCATCTCTCATTCGGTGCAAGGCCGCTAGTGCAATGGTATATCCAAGCCCTTTCCCGGAGTGCCCCGGCAGAGCACCCACCATATGCAGATATCCACAGTCGATATCCCTGTCCTCTTTCTCCCATGCTACAGCAGTGGCAACGGCAAGCCCCTGATAACAGAGAAACAGAATCTTCTCGGGCAAAAACGGCGGCTGAAATCCGATCTTGTCGCCGAAGGCAATCTCCCTGGCAAAAGAAATTCGGATCACATGCTCCCATTCCGTTACATCACCGGATTGAAACGATCTCAAGCTGTAGCCTTCCGGTATGTCCAGCTGAGGCAGATCTGCCAAAGTATCCTTTTTCATGACCAGCTTGGAGCGTTCATCCCTCATCCTGTAAAGCCTGCCTTTACTCTAAAGTTTGGAAAGGAAACCATGTTCCCGCCCTGCTTCACGGATTGCATCGAGAGGAAAAAGACCGCGCTCCAGGTCACGGCATCATACACATCAACCAGCGGGCTGCGGTTTTCCTGAATCGCCGAGATGAATTCCTCCAGCACCAGAAAATCGCCCCCACCATGCTTCGTGCCCGCCGCTAAGTGACCCCACTGCTTCCATTTGGGATGATCATATTCAGGCTGATAACAGGACATTTTATCCCATACTTCTGAGCCATCCTCTCCGTTTACCGGAGAGCGGTTCTGCAGCCATACGAGATCTTCCTCATAGGGATGACGCGCGGACAAGTAAGCTCCCCTAGTTCCCTGTAGCATGTAATGAGTTTTATTATGCGGCCGGACGGAGACCCAGTCGATACGCAGCGTAATCAGAACGCCATTCTCGGTCACCAGCGCGGCTACGGCTGAATCCCCTTGACTCCAGTAACCTTCACGGGCAGCAGGATGGTCCTTGCCAAACTGCTCGCTAAAATAATTCTGCAACGCCCTCGGTTTGGAAACTTGCGTCGAGATGCTTTTAAGCCGATCTCCTCCCGGTTTATTCAGCCCGATCCACTGCGCGGCAGGCCCAATCGAATGCGTCGGATAATTGACCCCGTTATAATTTTGGTGGAGCTGTCCTCGCCAAGTAAGTGAGCCGTCCGGATGATGAATCAGATGACGTAAATCATGAATATAGCCACCCTCAACATGGGTAATCTCCCCGAATAACCCTTGTTGCGCCATGTAATTAACCGTAAGATTGGACCTGGAGAAACAATAGTTTTCTGACATCATATATTTCAAACCTGTGCGCTCCACCGTCTCGACCAATTCCCAGGCTTCCTCAAGCGACTGCACAGCAATCACCTCACTTAACACATGCTTGCCTGCGTTCAGTGCATCAATGGAATGTCGAGCATGCATATGCATGGGGCTAATTACAAAGACGGCATCAATAGAAGCGTCCTGCAGCATTTCCGAATAATTGCTATACGTTCTGATCCCCGGAAAAATCCCTTTCCATTGCTCCAGAACCAGTTCATTCAAATCACAAGTAGCCGTCAGATCAATACGATCAGCCAGAGAATGCAAGGCATTCAGAAAGCTTGCCCCCCGGTTGCCTCCGACTATAGCCAGCCTTACCCGCCTGCGGGTCATCGCGTCATCCCTTTCTTCTGAGAGGATAGTGACACAATCAGTTCTGCCGAATGGCCGTCGCCTTTGGCATCAGGATGCGGTTCATAATCATACATGCCTTTGACAAAAATGTTTGCCAGCTCCTGATACGGTGTCCCCTTCAGCAAAATAGTATTGATGCTCAACTGCTGCTCCTGTAGGTTCACGAGCAGCACCGCAGGGATATCCGTTACGGCTGCCAATTGTACGAAATGCCAAAGATCACGTTGGAAGACAGACTGAACATGATTATGTCCGTTAAAGAAAACGCCCGGTCCCTGATGTTCATTCAGTATCGACCAGATATCGAGTGCTGCATCAAGAGACATCATCGGCTCCGTGGATCTGGCCGTTGTAGCGTATACCGGATGATGGGCGAACACGAGCAGCGGCTTCTGTCCGTACCTGTTCATCTGTTCGCGCAGCCAGTTCAGTTGCTCTTCATCGATCATACCGCCCCAATGGTCGGGATTCTCACGCGCAGTGTCTAGTACTAGCAGCACTGCCTCCTCTTCTTCAATGGCCAGATAGCGATGCTGTCCCGTCCTTGCCTGAAGATCGACCTTGGAACAGGTATGCGTGTCATGATTGCCAAGCGCATATAAAAATTCACCTTGCGATAGCTCACTTTTAACCTTGCTCATAATAAAATCGAACTCCGAGGGTTCGCCGGCATGTGTCAGATCACCAATAGACAGATGATAGTCAGCGGAGAATGCCAAAAACTCTGACAGATAACCGGTATAGAAAGCCTCCCTGGCCTGAATCATCTGATCATCCACCTCTACCAACTCGCTAGAATAGTGCAAATCGCCCATTACAATCAGTCTCATTATCATAATCTCCCTTATCCTTTGATGCCTGAATGCATAAAGCTACTGATAAACTGCCGTTGGAACAACAGAAAGCCAATCAGCATCGGCGCCGTTACAATCAGGGTTGCTGCGCTGACATCCGTCCACTGAGCACCTGATTCGGTTGATTTGGCAAACATCGCCAGCCCTACAGTCAGCAGACGATTTTCCGGGGAATTCGTCACAATAAGCGGCCAAAGAAAATCGTTCCAGTGAAAGCTGATGGAAACGATCGCAAACGAAAGATAGACGGGCCTCGACAGCGGCATATAAATACGCAGCAAAATGCCTAGTGAAGAGCAACCCTCTACACGCGCAGCCTCATCCAGTTCGTTCGGAAGCTGCTTAAAGGCCTGCCTTAACAGGAAAACGCCAAACGCAGAAGCAAAATAAGGCAGCATAATACCGATCTTTGTATCCAGCAGTCCCAACTCGTTAATGATTTGGTAGTTGGAGAAAATGAGTACATCCGATGGGACCATTATCTGGACGAGAAAGAGCATAAAGACAAACTGGCGCCCAACAAAAGCAACGCGGGCAAACGCATATGCGGCCAGGGTTAATGTAACAATCTGAACTGCAAATATTCCAGAGGTTACAAGTAGAGTATTCCACATGTATTGTCCGAACGGTGCCCCTTGCCAGACCCGACTGAAATTATCCAGCGTAAAATCCCAGGACCAACCTGCGCCAATGGACGCATCCTTTGGAAGAAAGGCATTGCGCAGCATCCACATTAGCGGAATCAGCCAAGCGGCAGCAAACAACAGCATAATTGCATGCCACAACGCTTGTCCGGCCATCCGGCGGCGCTTTGCGGATCGAAACTTCCGGTTCAGCGACTGCTTGGCCTTTTCTGGCCGCAATGTAGCGGACAAGGACAGCTCGGCAGCATTTTTCATGATTCCTATCCCCTTTCACCTTCTACTGATAATGAATTTTGCGTTCCCATCCCGCAAACTGGAAGCAGGATATGACAAGAAGCAGAACGATCATTACCACGGTCATTGCCGCCGCCATCCCTTGGTCATTGAAACTAAAAGTCGTCTCATAGATATAATATAGAAGCAGGCTGCTGGCATGATCCGGCCCTCCCTTGGTCATCATCCACAGATGATCCACCCATTTGAAGGCGTTCGTAATCGCGACGACGGTGACAAACAGCGTTGTGGGCATCGTCAATGGAATGGTGATCCGCAGCTGCTGCGTCCACACGCCAATCCCGTCTACCGAAGCCGACTCGTAAAGATCTTTCGGAATTTGCTGCAGGCCAGCCAGATAAAAGATCATGAAATATCCGGCTTCCTTCCAGACAGTCATCACAATCAGAGAGCCAAGCACCGTATCCGGATTGCCAAGCAGATTAACCTCGCTTCCTGTGAACCAGGAAGCAAACCGGGCAAACAAACCAAACTGAGGCATATAAAGAAACAGCCAAATGCTCGCAGCGGCGATCATTGGAATCATATTCGGGTAGAAAAAAGCAATACGGACCACACCTTTGCCCCGGATCGCTTTATCTGCGAACAACGCCATGACAAAGGCCAGCGCCATCGAGACGGGAACCGTACCGACCGCGAACCAGATGTTATTTCGAAACACTTCAACAAAAACAGGATCATGCAGCAATGCCTTATAGTTGTCCATTCCTACGAATACGGGCGTACGAACGGCCAAATTATGCTCAAATAGACTGAGCCATGCCGATTTAAGCATTGGATAATAGGTGAACATGCCAAGAAACAGAAGGGATGGTAACACAAGTCCCCACCCAAACCCGTTCCGCCTAAGCTTTTCGTTCCAGCGGGTATTCATGCACGATTTTCCTCCTTGTACAATCTGCGCCTTACATCCCTGCAACTGCGGAAAGAAATATCGGCGGGAAGTACTGTAATGGCTTCCCGCCAGGATCATAACTGAGGAAGGTTCTAATTCAGCAGCTTTATTTGTTAAAAGGAGCGAGCACACGATCCGCTTCTTCTTGTGCGGCCTTCAATGCACTGGCCGCATCGATTTTGCCAGCCAGCGCGGATTGAATCTGGTTGGTCAGTGCGGAGGACACCTTGCCGTGATTATGCGTGGATAACTCCCGGAACGCATACTGCAACTGGTCGCGGGCCACGAGTGCCTGCGGGAATCCATCTGTGTACGCCTTCATGGCATCCGTATCGTAGGTGGATTTGCGAACCCCGACATAGCCGGATGAAGAACTGAACAGTGCAGCCTGTTCCGGAGCAGTCATATACTTGGCAAATTCCCAAGCCGCTGCCTGTTTCTCCGGTGTGGTATCTTTGAAAATATACATATTCCCCCCGCCCGTAGGCGATCCGTATTGCTTATTGGCTGGTGCGAAGGCTACACCAAAATCGAATTTGGCGTTGGTTTTCACGTTCGTCAAGTTGCCGCTGGTGTGCATCATCATAGCCGTTTTGCCTTCAATAAAATCGGTTGGCGTAGCCGCCCAATCAATAACCCCTTCCGGCATTACCTTGTACTTATGGGACAAGTCAAGCCAGAATTGCAGAGCTTCGACGTTCTCTGGCGTATTGAAATTGGCCTTCCTGCCGTCGTCCCCCATAATGTTCTGCTTGGGGTCGCTCGCATTTTGGCGGGCAAGCATCTGGAACATCCAGTAGGAGTCATCATTCCCCGGAATCTCCAGCCCTGTATGTCCATCACGATTCAGCTTCCCGGCATATTCCACCAGCTCATCCCAGTTTGTCGGCGGCTTATTCGGGTCCAGACCAGCAGCTTTGAACATATCTTTGTTGTAATACAAAATAATTGTGCTTCGCTGGAACGGTACACTGTACGTATGTCCATCCGCTTGGGTATCCTCCACAAAGGCCGGATAGAAATCATCCTTGTTATATTCCGCATCCTTGGCGATAAAATCATCCAGAGGAATAATCGCGTCCGTGTCCATCATGCTGTACAGCTCAGTCGACATCATAACAGCCACATCTGGCGGCTGCTTGGCCTGTACACCTGCCTGAATTTTGATCGTATTATCTCCGTAGTTTCCGGTATAGACCGGTTTAACCTTAATATCCGGAAATTTTTCCATAAAAGATGCGCTCATCCCGTCAATAACCTTTGTAAGTGGCCCACCTACGTTAACCGGGTAATAGAACGAAATTTCAACCGGCTCCTTGGGAGTCTGATCCAAAGTGGTGTTTGCATCAGCTGTTGAAGCCGTTGTACCTGTACCCGCCTTGGTATCAGCTGCATTACCCCCTCCCTGACCGCACCCGACCAGCATTAACGTTAACCCCAGCGCAATCAGCGCCATTTTCCCCTGCTTTAGCATTTGTTTTCTCCCCTCATATGTGCAGAGCGTTCCTGTTGGCTCTGTTTAAAATGCATAATGTCTGAAATTCATGCTTACACGGTTGGAGTCTACATCAAGGATATGCAGGACAGCACCTTCGGCTGTTGGAAGTACAGTGATGCCTTGCGCTTCATTACTACTTCCGAGGTTCCGGTCAAAGGCCAGCGTGACAGCTCCGGTATCCGGATCAATCCGGTAGACGGATTTCTTGGAATTATTATCGGAGGAGGCATACAGCGCACCATTATATATCTCTGCGCCTTGAATACGATCAATCGTCTGACTAAGCGGTACGGTTTTGATGAGGGACATGTCACTGAGTCGAAACACATTCAGCACCGGGGCATTGTTCCACTGGGCCGTATAGACCTGACCGCGATCGGCATCTACGGCTACCCATGGCACACCACCGGGATGAAGGTTCAGCGGAAGCGCATAGGAGGTTCCGGTATATTGAAGTGTGGAGGCATTATAGACAGCAATGTAGGGATGTTCGTATTTCTTGCTATCTTCAATAGGAGCATAAATCAACCCGTTGTAATAGGAAATGTCACCAATGTGGTCACCGCCCTGCACTGCTATCTCAGCCGGGATTGCTGCCGCATTTCGTTTCTGAACCGTCTTTCCGTCCAGTGCCGTCTTTAATAAACCAAGCTGCGAGTTGAAAATCCATGAGTTTCCATCTGTTGTGACCCCTTGTCCGCGCTCAAAGGCATCCGTTAGCCAAAAGGTTTGCTTGGACACCTCATGCCAAGAAATGGCGGCCTGTGCAGCATATACCGCATTTTCCGCAGCTTCGGCCGATACGGGCACCGCCCATGCTCCTGATGTAAGAGAACCTGCACTTAACATTCCCGCACAAACCCAGCCTGACACTTTTCTCAGTTTCATGATATTAACGCCTCCTGAATTGTAGGTCTGCTCCAATAATGGTTCGTCCATTATAGAAGCAGTGACCCCCGTTTTAGCCAGCGGGATTCACTGCCCGATCGGCTTAAACTAATTGTAGCTTTCAGGCCAAGCACGTCTGTTGGACAAAATGCGGTTTTTATTGAACAAAACAATCATTTTAGAATGATCCGGTTCGAAGAAACCTCGTTCATATACTGTTTGGGCGTCGTTCCAGCGATCCGCTTGAACATTCTTGTGAAGTGACCCTGATCGGAAAAACCGGCACGGTCGGCAATTTCCTTCAGCCCGTACTCTCCCTTGCTGATCAGCAGCTTGGAATGTTCAATCCGCAGGCGAATCAGATAATGATGCGGTGTATGCCCCGTCTGCTGTTTGAACAGCCGAATATAATGGGACAGGCTAAGGGCAGCCTTGTCAGCAAGCTCCTGGATGGAGAGCTCCGCCTCCAAATTTTCTTTCATATATTCTATGGACTGATAAATTTCCTGATTGGCCGTCATTCTGGAGGGAGTGCTGTTAGTGCATACCTGAGAATAATGGTTCAGGAGATGCAGGATGAGCATATTGGAGAGTGAATCACTATATATCTTTCCTTGTCTGCCTCCATTCTGCAGCTCTTCAAGCAACCAGAGTCCTAATTGCAGCAGCTTGGGGTCCTTGACATAATACTTCAGTTCCAACTGAATATACCCTTCCTTCAGCAGTCCCGATTCACGTGCGATGTGCTCCAGATAGGAAGGCGGAATTTCGATCTGCAGGAAATACAGGGAGGCCTTTCCCCAGGAACAGAGAACGGGTTCTCCAGCAGGCAGGATGTGAATGGTGTAATAGTTCTCATAGTAAGCCGAACAATGTATGGCAATCTGATGCTTCGTTCCGGTAAGCCCCCCGGTAGCATGCTGAGGACTCGGCCACCGGGAAACCTGCAGATGATCCCATCCAAGGGTATGGCTCGTGAGTACAGGCTGATTGTCAGCAGGATATGCTCTTTCGGTTGTTCTCATCCTTATCACCCCTTTTCATCACGTTAGCAATCTACTATGCGGGATGTATAAACTGTGGGTAAAAGAGTTTGTCTTTTTCGAAGGTGGAGCCAGCTGACTGCTTTGTTGTTTGATCTAAATATTCAGCGAAAATAAAAAAACACGCCAACCGTGGCGCGTTTGAAGCGATTATTCTTATGCTTATGATAATGGTTACCTTAGCTTCGCTAATCGTCTCGATGCTGTCCAATCATGCAATAGAATCTATAGGCAGATGAACCAGCACCGTCGTACCCTCACCCTCCTGGCTTTTCATTTCGACGGTTCCGTGATGGAGCATCACAATTTTCTTGACGATCGCAAGGCCCAGACCGTTACCGCTGATGCTGCGGTTTCGCGACAGATCTGTTTTATAAAACCGATCAAACACATAATCCAGCTGCTCTGGCGCTATTCCAATGCCCGTATCCGTTATCGTGATGAGAATTTTGTTCTCTAACTGGTGCGTCCGTATATGAATATGCCCACCTGCTGGCGTAAACTTGATGCTGTTCCCCAGCAGATTCATCCAAACCTGATCGAGCTGATCCCGATCTGCTGTAACTTGAATCGGTTCTGCCAACTCCAGATGAACCTGAATATTTTTAGTGGACCACTGCGGCTCGCAAGTAACGATAATTTGCCGGATTTGCTCATCAAGATTATAGGTAGCCGCCTCGAACGGATGATGATCGGAGTCCAGAGATGCAAGCTCCAGCAGATTATCGCTAAGTCTGGATAGCCGTCCACTCTCCGTAATAATAATATCGAGGTAATAGTTACGATCAGCCTCAGCAACTAGGTTACTATTTTTCATCGCCATGGCAAAACCGGAAATAGAGGTCAGCGGGGTTTGAATCTCATGAGATACATTGGAAACAAAATCCTGTCTCATCTGTTCCAACTGTTTGAGCTCACTCGCCATCTCATTAAAGCTGTGTGTCAAAGCTCCCATTTCGTCCACACGTTTCGTTTGGATTTCCACGTCAAAATCACCCTTCGCCAGCTGTTTGGTTGCACGAGTCAATACCTGAATCGGTTTCACCAAGTACCTTGCAGCAATAAAAATACATAGGCTTCCGATAAACAGTGCGAGTAATAATATCAGGAGGACCATCCGATTAATGATATTTTCGTTCTGCGGGGAATATTGCATAAACACGGCTTGCGGCTTCCCTTGGAATGGGAAAGGAAGACCGATAAAGGTCTGATCCACCTCAGCCGGAGAACGATAGACCTGACCCTGCAATACCATTTGAACCACCTCTGGTGCAATTTGAACGGTCTCCGTATTGTCCAGATCATAGTATGTTACGTTGCCGGAAACATCATATAGATGAATGGGATAGGTGGATATCTTCACCATACTTTTAATGAATGCCTCCCGGTCCTCCGGGTGTGTTTGTTCATAGAGACGTATCATTTCCTCACCTGTTGCAATCATGTCATTCTGACCGAGATGGTTTACTTCTTTTTTGAACAGAAAGAGCCCTATGAGGAAAGACGACAGCAGGCTGAAAATAATGACAACCAGAAATGTGATAATGATGCGAACGTATAAGGTCTTGATCATGTGATCACTAACCGGTAGCCCAGACTTCGGGCCGTTTCAATCTGAAAATGGTGGGCATCACCAGCGAATTTTTCCCTTAATCGCTTAATGTGAACGTCAACCGTTCGGTCATCCCCTTCATAGTCGCTCCCCCAGATTTTCGTAATTAGCTGTTCCCGGGTAAATATCTGCCCAGGCTGATTCGCCAGCATGAACAGCAATTCGAACTCCTTTAAAGGCAGATTAAGCGTCTCCTCCCCTCGAATCACTTGAAAACTGCGGCGATTCAGTGTAATGCCCCCCAATTGAATCGTTTGGGAAGAGACAATCAGATACCGTTTCAGCAATGCTTTCACTCTCATCACAAGCTCCAGTGGATCGAAGGGCTTCGTCAAATAATCATCTGTTCCAAGCTGGAATCCCTTCACTTTCTGAGCCGATTCCCCTTTTACCGTAACCATCAAGAGCGGCATATTCAGATCCATGCGCCGGATCTCCCGGCATAGTTCCCAACCATCCAATTTTGGCATCATAATATCGAGGATAACCAGATCAATTGGGGATTTCTCAACAATATCCAATGCTTCTGCACCGTCTTTAGCCACCACGATCTCAAATCCCTCATTCCGCAAAAACAAGGTAATCAGCTCACGAATGTGCACATCGTCGTCCACGACAAGGATTTGGGTCATATCAAATGCATGCCTCCAATATATTTCTTCTCCTCTTCCACCTGGGTGGAGGGTTCAACCAAAATGCCAGCCCAACAGATTCCAATGATAGAAAAATAAACATAAGGTTACTGCTGCTAGAGTTACGAACGTATAATACACACGCTTAGGTAACGTCCAATATTTGTTTTTCCATGCCAGAACGTTCATCGTTACGATTGCCACACTCCATCCCACAAGAATCAGAGGCATGAACAGATAAAGACGTAGAGATAGTGGAATATGACTGAGTCGATCGATCAGATCTAAGTTCATCACCAGAAGTGTAGCTCCCAAGGTCACCAATGACCACACGGACGTAACTACCGACAGCAGGACTGCCCATTTCTGTGCCCTTGGCATCGCTTTGATTTTGCGTCTACGATAAACAGCTCCCAGTAGTACGGTAATGAACAGAACGGCCGAGATACCGAGCAACGGAAGCCAGAACTTCGATTGATTAATTAACGGGGTTGGTTCCAGTGGCATGGGGTTGAGTATATCCAGAAACAGATACGTGACCTTGCCCTCTGTATCCGTACGGAATCCCATCTGATGCTTGCCGCCGACTTCCTGGAATAGATTCACTCCAATCGGAGTGTATACTTGCTGATCTGCACCACTTCCAATCGACAGCCGGTTATCCGAAACCTCAATATTGATCTGAGTCAGAAAACTGAAAAACTTATCGATCTTCGTGTGATTACGACGTGTAAATTGATAGGAACCTGCATATTTCTCCAGAGGCTCCCCCAGTTCAATAGAGGTTGCAGCAGGCTGATTCGTAATATGGGCAGGATAGTAACGATCAAAGAAGGCTTGCGCCAATCCTCCTGCTGCCGTTCCACCGTCCCCTCCACTATAGGAAACAAATATGCCGACTTGTTGGTCTGGTACAAGATAAAGCGCTGTATTAAATAGCTCGTCGGCACCTCCATGAGAGATCACACGCAGTCCATTCATGTTCAACTCATAAAATCCCAAGTCCATGGCGGGTAAACGTTCGTCAAACTGGAATGCCGGGGAATGCATAAGCCTGGCGGTTTCCGGCTTGAGAATTTGCTTATCCTCATATTGTCCGTCCTGTAAATGGGCAATCATGAAATGAGCCATATCATTCGCCGAGACACTGCCTGATCCTGCAGGTCGGAAGCCACCTTCAAACGTAGGACGCTTGGTTACATACTCGCCATTAGCTCGGGCATATCCAAGTACGGCATAAGGCTTCAACGATGCCGGAACAGGCTCCTCCACCGTAGCATGCTTCATGCTCAGCGGATCAAATATATTTTTCTGTATATAGTCATTATAAGCAATGCCACCAACTTCTTCGACGATAAGTCCGGCGAGTGAGGCACCATAGTTGGAATATGCCAGCATCGCGCCTGGAGGCATGACCCGAGCTGGCATATGGTTTGCCATTGTTTCTGCAATGGAGACGGGGAGCTTCTCTGGATCGGTGGTAATCTGATATCCAACACCGCCTTCCTCAAAGCCTGCCGTATGGGTCATGAGATGACGTAACGTAATTGGTTCCGCATAGGTTGGTGGTATTTTCACCGTTTTCAGATAGGTGTTAACGTCAGTGTCCAGATCAAGCTTTCCCTCCTCAACCAGCTGCATCACTGCGGTCCATGTGAACAGCTTTGTGGTCGACGCAATCCGAAACAGGCTGGTCTCGGGATCAACGGGTTTATTATCTTCGATGTTCGAATGTCCGTACCCTTTGGAGAGCAGAATCTTCCCATCCTTCACAATCGAAATGACGGCACCCGGAATCTGTAAAGAATCCATTTGAACATCCATAATCCCATCAATGAATGCTGCTAGCTGTTCTTTGTTATCCAGGTTAACAGCGATTCCCTTCTCTTGTGTACCAGAACTCAATCCGGAAGAGTAAGCCTCTGCTGATACGGGAGCTTTAATCCCTAACCAAGTTGCCCCTAGCGTAGCACCCAACAATACCAGTAACATCATTTTGCAAACCATTTTCCTTATCGACGATGACATAACAAACCTCCACCACTCCGTATATTTTGTGTTGATCACTGTTCCTCGGCTTTCTTTCGAGAGCATATCAAGAACGTATGAACGGAGCGTGAACCTTTTAGTCATTTTTTGCCAAATATAATTGGCTTTAGTAAGATAGGGGAAGGTTTAATATGAAAGGGAGAATTGGGATGCCTGACTTTTTACTAGTCTTATTTTTGTTTAATTTATCTTTATTTCTATTGCACGAAATGGACGCCATTAGACGATCTGAGTGGAAATTGTTTATCGTGCTGAAAGATATGGAAGATGAAAAAGCCTATAAATGCTTCACATTCGTTCACCTACCACTCTATACCGTCATACTCGCACTGCTTTTCAGCTCATATCAAACGATTACGTTCTGGGTGCTGGATATATTTTTCATCATTCATGCGGTACTGCACCTATTTTTCGAAAAACACCCTCGTAATGAATTTAAGAATTCATTTTCCAGATCATTCATTTACCCCATGGGGATTATTGGGGCCATCCATTTGTTAGCGTTATTATTGTAATTTCATTAGATCGTACATTGAGAAATAAGAAACCGTATGACCGCCTAAAGCGGTCATTTTTTGTATACTCTTTTCCGCTATTTACAACTGTATTTTATTGGTATATATTATAGCCGTCAGGAATGTTAACGCTAACATAAACTGAAAAAAGGAGGATGTCTCAATCCATTTTCGAAAAGGTTTTCGTTTTAGTGAGCTTACACTTTAAAACATTTCATTTTGAAAGGATGAGGTATCGATGAAAAAACTAAACACATTATTTGTATTTTTTATGGGCATATCCCTTATGTTCGGCCTGACCGCATCAGCGAATCCCGCCATCGTAAGTTATGGAGGCAGCTATTCCAATACACTCACTGCTGGTCAAGGATACGCCTACATTCTCCCTAATGCCAAAACCACCGGTACAAGCGTAAAAATTACGGCTTCCGCAGCCAATGCACTTCAACTGCACTACTACTGGAGCTACAATAATACGACAATCGACCTGGGGACAGCCATTGTAAACAACAACAATTACAACGGCGGTTCAGCTTACTACAATCCTGGCACTCTGGTCACTGTGGTAGAACGCGTACCAGCGTCCACAACGTTGTACCCTTCCGTATCCTATACCATATCTTTCAATTAACAGTACAACGAACACATAGTATCCATTCTTATATACAGATTCAAATACATGAACTCTTTCAGTTTTAATCAAAAATGCACCTCTTAGAAGTACAAATTGGAGCCTGCCAAGGATTCCATAAACTTCTGTTGGGGTGCTTTTTTCTGTGAACGGGGAGGCCCCATTTATAGTAAACTGGAGAAAAGGTCCAATCATTCGGGAGGTCTGCTTATGCAAGAGCAACATGCTGCACGAGTCGAATTATTCGTTTCCAACTCTCAGATCATCAAAAAATCATTCAAGTGGCAAAATGTGATGATGCACCGTCTGGCAGCCCTTTTATATGCAGCAGAAAATAAACAAGCCGATGGCGAGGCCATTCGCCAAAGTCATGAATTGATTAAGCAAAACACCAATCTCTTCTCGGCCTTCAGGGGAAATTCGGCGATCAGCATCGCCACCTTACTCTCGCTTACGACAGATCAGGAAAAGAAACTGGAAGACACCCTGCTTATCTATGATCTGATGAAAAAAATCAAATTTCGTACGTCCGATTTTCTGGTTATCGCCGCCTATCAGATTGCAGCTCACGCGACGACTGAGCAATTCGAGCATAAGGTCGAACGAGCCAAAGCATTTTATGATCACATGAAGGCCCAACACCGCTTTCTTACCGGACAGGACGACTATATTTTTGCTGCTATGCTGGCCCTTTCCGATCTCGACGTAGAATCCGGTGTGACCCGTATGGAGCAGCTCTATGCAGAATTAAAACCTGAGTTCTCACCAGGCAATAGTGTGCAGGCATTAACGCAGGTGCTGGTCCTAGGCGATGATAATCCGGAGGCGGGCACTCATGTGATAGCGTTAAATGAGGCATTCCGCAGACGGGGAATACGATTAGACAAAATGTACACCCTGCCGGCTCTGGGGATCCTCTCTCTACTGCCCGCTGACAGAGATACGCTGGTAGAACAAGTTGAGGAAACGTATGAGTGGTTGCGTACACAGAAGGGCTTTGGTGCCTGGTCAATCAACAAACAGGAGCTGCTGCTGCTCTCGTCCTCGCTGGTGGCCGTGCAATATGTGGAGGATCTTCGAAACGGCGTCCTGACCACGACGGTCTCCACTAGCATCACCAACATTATCATTGCCCAACAGGCCGCCATGGCCGCTGCTGCAACATCGGCTGCCGTCGTAGCTTCGACTTCATCGAACTAAGTAAAGGTCATGAAATGCATCTTACAAAAAAAGAGGCCCTCTGGAACCATCCAGAAGGCCTACTTCATTTGAATCCATCATTGCTGTTAGTCATCACCGCTAAACAATCCCCTTATCCCGGAACTCTTCCACGAAACTATCCAACCAATCCGAACCATAATCCAGCGCGCCCATATCACTTTCGATAAAAGCAACATCCAGACCCATAACCCAGAATCGGCGAGCAATAATAAAAAGGTCAACAGCCTGTTCATCTTCGGCAGAGAAGCTTCTAACCGAACGATATCCCGCTATGAGCGCACTCCATAACACTTCTTTTTGCTCACCAGACTGTCTCTTTCGAGCCTTCACCTGCGCCAGATCGTAGGCACGCCAACCATTAGCAGCCCACTCAAAGTCATAATGGATGAACTGATTGCCCTGTTGAAAAGCATTATTGTTCCCATGCATATCGCCATGGCACAGCCCATTGTCCAAACCTTGTTTGGATGCGACGCCGATGCGTTCTTTTAACGCTCTAGCAAACGTATGTAGAAATGATGATGCTTCATTTTTTTTACCGATGTAGTTGATGATTCGCTCAAGAGGTTCGTCAATGAGAAACTTCGTATCCAACTCATATCGCGGCTGCTCCAATACCACTTGGTCCATCGCTTTATGCAGCTCAGCCGCAGACTGACCAAAAGCGTAACACGACTCTTCATCTTCAAGGTTGTTCTCGATGCCCTCTATATACCGAAACATCACAGCAACCCGCTTGCCTTCCGCGGCCTCCAGCACCGTATATTCAGTATGATCTTTCTTCTCGATATGTTCTCCAATATCGGTATGTACAGATGAACCTAAAATGCCCTTTAATTGAGATAACAGGGAGAGTTCGTACTGAACATCGTTTTCCGTAATTTCAGTACGGTAGACACGAAGAATATACATGCCAGAAGAAGTACGTACCCGGTAGGTATCATTTAACCCTCTCAGCCAAAATAAACATTCTTCCCACGATCCGATGTTGTATTGATCACTCAATACATGCTCCAGATATTTAGGGTTGAGCACTGAACGTAAAGCAGTCGGTTGATTGAACATATGTATGCTCCTTCAGTTTGATATAATCATCACTTTAGTTACAGATAAATGATTCCTTCATCTATCAATCTATAACATAGTATATTTTTAATTTATTTTCCAGAATATATATTTAATCAGGTGAATGCATAGCTGAATTCATTTCGCCTCTTTTATGTGCACCAATCACTTTCCCAGCCTTGACCTTGAAGTATACTTCAGGCTTTATACTGTGGATATCATACTTTATGGATGAGAGGCGGCGCACAAATGAGTGTAAATATATATAACAAAAAACGCTCTATCAAGAGCTATTTACTAGAAAAATACATCAGAACTTTAGATAGCAAGAAGAATTTATCCACGCGAGAAAACACCATGAAGCACTTGGAACACATGGGTGTAGAGAACACTAAACCTTATGAGCTGGGTAAGGTTAAATTAATCTCTTCAGTAAATGAACGTTCCTTTGAAGACATGCAGGTATTTACATTGAATGACCAGATGTCTGCTGATCAAAAAGTGATTCTATATATACATGGCGGCTCTCATACGCACCAGCCTCTAACCTTTCATTGGAAATTCATGGACCGCATCGCACAATCGTTGAATGCCAAAGTTATAGCACCCATCTATCCCAAAGTGCCTTATTTCAACTACCAGCATACATATCCAAGACTCTTGAACTTATACCGGGAAATCATTGAATCGATAAAGAGTCCTGCACAACTTACCATTATGGGAGATTCAGCGGGAGGAAATATTTCGCTTAGCTTTGCACATTACATCAAGACGAATCTTCTTCCTCAACCCAAAGATATCATTTTGTTATCTCCATGTGTGGATATGGTTCTGGACAACCCGGTCATATTCGACTATGAGACCCGAGATCCGATGCTGGCTGTGGAAGGCTATGATGTGATTCGGAGAATATGGGCGGCAGATAAAGATCTGGATGATCCACTGATTAGTCCAATCTATGGAGATTTCAAAAGACTCGGAAAGATTACCATTTTCATCGGAACTCATGAAGGTTTATTTCCCGACAACATGAAGCTCGACAAACTGCTTACCGACCAGGGCATTGACCATAATACCTTTGTATATCCCAAAATGAATCATGTCTTTGTGCTTTACCCTATTCCTGAAGCCAAGGATGCAGAGCACAAAATCATTAATATTATTAAGCATGCATCACATGAATTGCATATATGAGACTACTACTGAAAAAAAACCAGTAAAATCATATTCAGCACTTGTAAATTGTATTATTCCGGGTATAATACTCGGTATATAGAAAAGAGTAGCTGACTGGAGTGATAACGCCATGGATTCTTTGACACAAACTTGGGTTAACGATTATTTGGACCTATATAATTATGCCCGTACCATAGAAGACTCGGAATGGGCTGAGGATATTCTCAGGAAGCTTCAAGATCAGAAGGATGCGTTACTGGAGGAAGAACGAAAAGCGATACTGCTCCGTGAGCTGCTTACAAGCTACGACCGAATCAACAAACAACTGGTGGACATTTTCAGCAAGCTGAGAGTCGCTTCAGAAGGTTACCAGACTGAGTCTTTACAGGAGCAATGGTTCAAATTAAAGCTAATGCGAATTGATGTCTCTCGGAAGATTCTTCAACATAAATAAAATAAATAAGAAAAAAAGCCGGTCTGCAGTTCGTCTGCTTAACCCGCCTTGATTAAAGGCTTACTATTCTTTTGATGCGTACAGTCAACTGTTCCACACATATGTAAAGCCCGCCAGCTTTACATGAAATGAATGATCGATAATTACATGGATGCTTTCTTCATGTTGCTCATCATGCCCATCATTGTTGTCATCATTTCGTCGCATTCTTGCATACAGGACATCATTTTATTCATGTCCATGCCTTCCATCATGCTTTTGTCTTCCATGCATTCCATCATCATCTTCATGGATTTCATCTTGCACATCATTTCTTCCATACACATGTTCATCATCATGTTCATACACATATTTTCCATTTCAACTTCCTCCTTTCAAATATAGTAAACTTCCTTTTTTTAGCATAAACGATTCCCCACTTAAAAGCAATCTTTTTCCTCTTGCCTTTTCTGTAAAATCGATGTATAATACGCATTTTACTTATCAATCCAGTCGGAAATAAAGGCTTTTGTGGAGAGATGTTCTCTCCGCAAAGGCCTTTTTGTATGCCTACCTAAGTCTTAAATAACTGGATTATCTATCAAATTTATCCTTGTTCAGCAAATGTAGGTCCTTTACAATAACTTTAGAAATTCCCGTATATCGATTTCTTTATCAAACGATATCCATATATGGTATATGGCATAGCACTTCCTTAATTTCGATATAAGCTCTTACTTGAGTTTATATAAAAAAAATGATACAGGAGGCTATCGAATGTTCAGATTCATTTTACCGTCTTCAAAGCTAGTATTGATTTGCTGTCTGCTGGTGCTTACAACGGTAAGCATGCTGTTCAACAGTCCAAAGGCGTTGTCACATGGTTACGTAGAAGGGCCGGCGAGCCGAGCTGCACTGTGTGCTTCGGGAGTCAATCAAGATTGCGGCAGTATCGTGTATGAACCCCAAAGCCTGGAAGCACCTAAAGGCTTCCCTACTGCAGGACCTACGGACGGCCATATTGCAAGCGCTAACGGCGTCTTCCCTAAGCTCGATGAGCAATCCGCCACACGTTGGTCGAAAGTGAATATGTCTAGTGGCAGTAATACGTTTACTTGGAAGCTGACAGCTAACCATTCAACGGCAAGCTGGAAATATTATATTACGAAAACGAACTGGAATCCGAATGCACCTCTATCCCGTGATTCGTTTGACCTGACACCGTTCTGTTCAGTTCCTTATAATGGCAGCCAACCACCATTTAGCTACACCAACTCATGCAACGTACCCGAACGCAGCGGTTATCATGTCATTCTAGCAGTCTGGGAGGTTGCGGATACTCCCAACGCCTTCTATAATGTCATCGACGTAAACTTCTCCGGGACGAACCCGGTTGATAATGTGGCACCAACACCTCCAGCTTCACTTGCGGCAACTGCAACTGCTGCGACCAGTACATCCTTATCGTGGAAGGCTTCCACAGATAATGTAGGCGTAACGGGGTATAAAATTTACAACGGGACTACCTTAATCGGCAATGTATCCGGCACAACTACAAGCTATACCGTCACAGGGCTGACAGCAAGCACGGCCTATACCTTTACTGTCAAAGCAGTCGATGCAGCAGGCAATGAATCTGCAGCCAGTAATAGTGTAAGCGTTACCACAACTGCACCTCCTGCAAACGACACTACCGCACCTACATCTCCAGGCGGGCTGCATGTGATGGGAGCACCAACCTCCTCCAGCATTCAGCTGATGTGGACGGCATCTACGGATAATGTAGGCGTGACAGGGTATAAAATTTATAACGGCTCTACTTTAGTTACAACGACATCCGGGACGGCAACGTCATATACGGTAACCAATCTTGAAGCGAACACAACATACAACTTTTCGGTTTATGCTGTTGATGCAGCAGGCAACCAATCTGCTGCCAGCACAGTCAGCGGTAAAACAGCCGCTGCTTCTACTGCACCTGCATGGGCAGCTAATACTCAATACACAGCGGGTACAATCGTGAGCTACAATAACTTGACTTACAAATGCCTTCTTACACACACGTCTCAAGTGGATTGGATCCCTTCGGCAACACCAACCCTCTGGCAGCTGCAATAACGGGATTGACTGGAGGATTAGTTAAAAAGAAGTCCATTTAGATTATGATTACAACCATAGCCGGTCCATATTCAGGGATCGGCTATGTATTACACCATGCAAAATAAGACGCTTCAGGAATTAGTCCCGAACGTCTTATTGCTTGCTTTTTATGTTTCTATACCGATTTTATTAAGCCAATATGGGTGATCCGGGTGTCATACGGATCTAATTCCACAGTTTGTTTCCCATACTCGGTATCGATCGTCGTCGTTTGAACCTGACCACTATTGTTAATGACGACCAACTTTTTACTCTCCGGATAATAAGTACACTCTGTAAATAAGTTATCCGTAATGTACTTCGTTTCATGGGATTCACGGCCCGCAAAACGAATCAGATTCAGCAGCAACCTTGTGTTCTCCCAACTGAATTCGAATGAAGGCAGGTAGATTCCTTTCCCTTTACCAAAATCATGTGTAGACAATGTAATCATACCATCCGTTTCATCCACCACAGCAGCTGTTCCATCGGTAAGATATATGTTATTCTTCGGCGTTATTCTTGCCCCTTCCGGCAACAAACCATGCTCATCGCGAGTCTCATATGTCCATTTTCCATGAACCACCCTGGTGCCAGTATCCTCATCCACCCCAAGAACATGTGCCATTCTGAAAAAGCTGTCGTACCCTTCTACCGCCGCTGGCTGGTTGATGCCAATAAAAGTACCGCCTTCATACACCCATTTGGTCAGCAGGTCCACACATTGGTAGTCATTCCAAAGTTCTCCGCCGCTCCAGGCTGAACCGGCAGAGCCGGCATTGATCACGACATCTATATGTTGCAGCACGCCCTGACGGATATCTTCAAAATCAATGAACTGCACTTCCACCGGTAAGCCCGACAAGGCTTCATTAACATGAATCAAGTCATGCATATACGTTTCATGGAAATGGCCGGACAATGTCCACGATCTTAATTTGCCCCAGCTATGCAGAACAGCTACCCTCGCCTTAATCTGATAGGGCTTACCCTCATGATGAAGCTCTTTTATTTCCCTGAACTCATCCGCAATCTTCTCAATATAATCGCAAAAGTCCGGGTAAGGCTCAACCAGATGCAGATATCCACCCAGTCCAATCCGGTCAATCGGCTCTCTGAGCAAAGCGCGCCTGATATTGATCCAATACTTTTTGGCATCCAGCGTAGGGTTTCCGCCCTCCTTAAAGGTAGGAAGTCCGCCTAAGCCCACCGGAAACAAGTAGGGATGCAGACGAATCTCATGGGTATCCACCTTGACACCTGAACACATTCTTGCCTCATAACCGGAGAATACACATTTAATCATCCCATCGAATCCAAACTCCTGAAAGCGGTCATTATAAGGCTCCATGCCAACCCAGCTATCATCATAGAAGACATACGCCAGCTTGCCGTGGTTATGCACGATATCAATTAACTTCTTACCGAATTCGATGACAAAATCATTGATAAATGCCATCCAGTCCAGCTTGCGCTGCTGCGCCGGGATATGACTTACGCGATATTTGCCGCCATTCACAAAATCCTCAGCAGAGAGCGAATATCCAACTTTTTTGGCAAACAGATCAAGTGCTCTCGAACTTACCGTAAAATCATATGAGCCCCAATCCGAGAAGAGATGGCGATTACGCTCGTCGCTGCCCCAGATCCAGGCGAAATTATAAAACAATGAGGTGAAACGAACCACCGTTGTTTCCTGATGCTGCTGACACCAATCCTCCATCCATTCCAGCAGATATGTCTGCGTTTCCGAATAGATCGGATCAATTTGCATCAAGTGCTCCTTGTCCCAATGGTTTGTGGTGTGATTGTACATCGAGATCTCTTCCCAGATCCGATAGGCCATGAAGCTTACCGTGTATTTATGCCAAGGGACGATGCCGGTAATGACTACATGGCCGGATTCCCTCTCATAATTCCACTGTCCTCTTGGCACTTCCTCCCCGGTTGTCCGGTCAAAGACCTGCCAATATTTAAATGCCTCTTTCGAATCATTCACCTTGAATTGTTCAGCAAAAAAATCCTCCATCAGATAGAACGATACATAATCTTGTACAGCTACCTTCGGATTCGTAATTAAAAAACATTGTTGGAGCTTATCTTGATTTCGAGATGCCCACTCGTTATGATCCCGGATGATGCAGATGGTCGAATAAATGCCATACCCCGCGTTAATAATCTCATCGGATAATTGTGTACCGTCACTGTCACGAATGACATCGGCCCCCCACCGTTCGGCAAGTTCCAAAGTCAGTGCCTCATAACCGGATTCGCCGGGTACTGTAAAGGAGCCTTTAATTGGTTTGGACAACTTGGTTCCCTCCCTATTTCAACATGTCGGACAGGAAAGCGAGCGCCAGGCCCTGACCCCAGCCCTGAATCCAGTCTTTTGGAATATTGCGATAGCCATCCCGATCCTTCATCACCGCCGTACCACCAGATACACCAAGCACACGTCCATCTTCACTAATGTTGTTCAGGATACCTTCCAATGCCTTTTGAACGTATTTGGTATGGAGCGGATTACCGTTATTGATCATGGCTGCTGCAATACCAGCGGAAGCCGATACCTCTTCATATGACTGCTCGTCATCCAGAACTGTGCGCCACAAGCCATTCTCTGTCTGCACGAGCTTCAGAGCTGCCAGTTGATCCCGCAGCGAGCACTCCACGTCCATGCACTGTGGATATAGATACCAGTCCTTCAACTGTGGTTTTACTTGCGACATGGTGTAAGCACCCCAAGCGTTTGCTCTTCCCCAATACAATCCAGACATATGGTCCTTGTTAACGTTATTGTAGCCGTGGTACCAGAAACCACTACTCGGATCTTGCAAGTATTTGATATGCCAGTAATATTGATTAAGGGCATCCTGGATCATATCCTGATCCTTTAATTTGCTTCCTACACGGAGCAGGAAAAATGCCGCCATAAATAAGGTATCCGCCCATGCCTGCTCGGGAAAATCATTGGAAATGGATACGGTATGCTGCAGTACGTTATCTCCGAATCTGAGCGCATGATTTTGTAGATAATCCACCTTGCTCATTACAATATCCCAATATTTTTGGTTCCCTGTTTCCTCATATAAAGTAATCAGCATATGGCCCATCGCACATGTATTTACGGTCCAGTCCGGCAACCCCAGCTCGATGTATTCATCCGCCCATTGGACAAGCCTGTCCAAATACTCTTGGTTGCCTGTCGTTTGATAAGCTCTGGAAACACCATAATACGCCACACCGCAAGGCCAATCCCACGTCAAATCCATTGCCAGTGTTTTTTTCGTAACGTTATCAATAACGTTTAAAATTTCTTCCCTGTCATATTTCACTTGAAGCATCGGTGATTCCCCTCTCGTGGCGCACATGCCCCCAAATGCGCTTGAGAGCTGTCCGTCCTTGGTTTGAAAACGCTTTACTTATTCCATTGTACGCAGTAAAATAGTGTCAATCTAAGCATATTCGCAACAAAACTGCGCAATTTCAATCATTTATGAATGGGAGTTATCGAATGTGCCCAGAAAAAAGCAGCCTATTATTGAATACCGCCACTATAGCTTGCCAATCCACTTTCCTATTCTGCTGTTAAGCGGTGAACGTTGGAAAATCTCTGATATCAAAAGTGAACATCTTCATTTCCACAACCATCTGGAGATTGGTATTTGTCATTCAGATAGCGGCATTATGGAGATCAAAGGTGAATCGGTACCTTTTAAAGCCGGTGATGTAACCTTTATCCCCAGATATCTTCCTCATACAACGTATAGTTCACCCAATGAAGCCAGCTTATGGTCTTATCTCTTTTTCTCGCCCGAGGACCTCTTTCAACAGTCGTTTAAGAACAGTGCCTGCAGTAACTTTGAACCCAATTTGAGGGCCATTAAGGGATTGAACTGCATTTTAAATAGAGAGGAACATCCAAGGATCTATACCCTTGCGACATCTGTGGTAGAGGAATTAAAGCAGAAAAATCCTTTTTATCAGGAAAGTGCCTATGGCTTATTGTTATCCCTTTATATCGAACTCCTGCGAATCCATTCCCGGAATGAACCCTTGGCAGATCAAGAAACGCAGCATAATCTAAAAGGTGATCTTGTTATTTCTCCGGTTCTGGAGTATATCACCAAAAACTATATGTCGCCCATTACCATCGATTTTCTCGCTGATCTGTGCCACCTAAGCACCACCCATTTTCGCAGGAAATTTCATGACATTATGGGAACGGCACCTCTGGATTTCCTGAACAGCACCCGAATTGAAGAAGCCTGCAAGCAATTAAAAAGCACAGACGCTTCCATTCTTTCGATCTCCGAACAAGTCGGTTTTCAGTCCATTTCCAGCTTCAACCGCTGCTTCTCCAGACTTATGGGGAAATCGCCGAAAGAATGGCGCAAAGACGCACAGTCCGAAGTGCAATCTGCCAAAGCCTCCATTTTGGAGTTTACGGGATGGGTGTAGGATTAAAAGGGAGGAAAGTTGGTAGCACTTCTAAATTTCGATGTCAATCCAGTTTTTCATTCCAAAAAACGCAACCCCAAAAGGTTGCGTTAACGTTCATCCCTTACACATTCTTTCCTGTGTTCTCGCCGGTTAATGCCTTTTCGCATGTTTTACCGCAGATAAATATACATGGCGACAATCGTCGCCGCCATCGTCAAAACCGCTACCCGACTCAACATTCACGAAGTATTAGACACATTTATGGCTACATGGTAAAATAAATCAGAATATCCATTTTAAATCGAGGTATAAAAACATGATCATCTCACATAATCTAGCGGCTTCAAACACGTTAAGAAGATTGCAGGAAAGCTCGAAGGCCGGTTCGAGTCACATGGAGAAATTATCCTCGGGATTTCGGATCAACAAAGCATCGGATGATGCGGCAGGTTTAGCGATTTCCGAAAAGATGCGAGCACAAATCCGAGGGTTGGACCAAGCATCTAGAAACATTCAGGACGGCACCTCCGTCATACAGACCGCGGAGGGGGGCCTCGATGAAATAACCAGCATTTTGCAACGACAAAGAGAACTGATCATTCAAGGTTTAAACGATACAAACACTGATCAGGATCGGCAAATGATTGACCAAGAAATACGGGAGCTTACGAATGAAATCGACAGCATTTCCACAAAAACAGAGTTTAATACAATTAACTTATTAGCTAGAGACGATTACGAAATACTTGCCGATCGGTCCAACAGTAATACCGTCCATACCGTCAGCGATCCGCCTCCAACAACAACAATACATAAGTCCGTGGTGTACAAACCACCGGGGGAACCCGAAGAACCAAGGCATCTGGTAAGCAGTATAGATACATCCGTAACAAGCAATACACTCTCCAATACAAGTACCATTACTCCGATTGTTTTACCAGATTCAAGAGAGGGGTACAACGAATATACGGTCGACACCAACACAACGACTGTAACAGATACAACAACTACGGTCCATGAAAGCCTGATGCTATCTAATGACCCTAAATATTCGGAACCTAGCTATTGGTATTCCGTTGGCATGAACAAAACCAGCTTCGGTCCGGAAAGCTTTGCCGATGTATATGGTTCAATGCTCGAAAACGTAGAAGTCAACGGAAGCACGAGGGCCTTAGAATATACCTCTCGCAGTAACCGAGGAACTGTTCCGGCTTGGGACCATATGTGGTTTCCTGGAACCAATCTGTCCATAACGAGATTCCGAACCATACTGCCCGATAACTCCATGGAAATTAAATATGTCATCAATAATGGTGACCCTTCGGACTCCAGTTTTAAACTGAGCAATGTAATGGATCCCCCGGTTGATTCTGTTATCTATGATGCGAGTGGTAATCCATTGCCTGCTGGAAGTAACGCATTTACTCCCCCGTCAGGAAACACGTTTAATATGAATGGGACCAACGCTAACGCTGCCATCATATTTGATGATTCAATTGGTTTTACATCCCCGACGGAGCTGGTAGTAAATAACCCAGTTGGGGGCCAATCCCAAATTAATTTCGATTGGGATTTTACAATCCCTGGCGGTTCAAGCATAACTTTAGGTTTCTCTTACGGGCCGTTTTCCTTAAACATGGAAGTGTTCGAATTTACTCGTGAAACGGAAATAATCAAGCATATTGATACCACCATTGTTACGGACATTACGGACATCGACTATAGACCGCCCAACCTCGACATCCAAATGGGTGCCAACACAGGTCAATCCTTATATATTCCTCTCTTTAATGTAAAGGCTGAGGGGTTGGGACTCACCAATATGGGACTATTGCCGCCAGCAGATCCTAACCAAGCCTTGGTCCAAACAGACCGAGCTCTAGGTAAGGTAACTAATTACCGGAGCATATATGGTGCACTCCAGAACCGCATGGAACATGCGCTGAATAACACAAACAATTCCAGCACCAATTTAACCTCGGCTGAGTCGCGTATCCGCGATGCCGATATGAACAAAGAATTGTTGGGTGTGACCAAATCTAATATTTTAATTCAAGCAGCTCACGCTATGCTGGCCCAAGCCAATCAGAATCCTCAAACCGTGCTGCAGTTATTAAAATAAAAGAACACAATCTACGCACAAATCCCCTTCCACATATTTGGAAGGGGATTTCGTCTATTCTATATGTTCCAGTATCTTTCAGCTGTTTTCCAAAACTTCATTGAAAAGTTGTCCAGCACCATCGACATCAATGATTTTAAGACGACTCGTGTTTTTAATAAAAATAGTCTTGTATTTCTCTTTACCGTACTGGTTTGCAAGAAGAAGAATACGTTCATTTTCGTTATCGCTTACGGTTCGAAAGGTATACTCCTTCGGATTAATAGTCCGAACAATCATGTCATATTCGGGAAGTGAAGACCACTCACCGCGATTAGGGCTTTCCTCCGCTGGTTCGTTGTCTTTCTGCACCGTCTCGGTCGGTGCGGATTGCTCATTACTGCCTGTATCGTTGTCGGGATTGGCTTCGTTCGAATTGCAGGCCGTCAGCATCATTGCGGCCCCAATCAAGATCAAAAGCATTTTGTTCATCGAAGTCATCTCCTGTTGCGGTAGTCCTTTTTATGGTAAGATCCCTGATCGTTGTCCTGCGTTGAACGTGGTTTAATCTAAAAGTGTCTCTGAGGCTAGCGTGAACCCTTCAATCACGACATCTTCGTCAACTTCAATCATGATACACCGTCTGCCTTGATAATTCACTTGTTTCACATATCTCAAATCTTGTGGGCTAACCGAAATCGTAGCAACTTTGGTTTCAATCTTAATGGACTTGGACGTAAACTTCGGCATAACACTGGTCGCTTTCATTTCATAATTCTTGTTGTCGACGATGGTTTCAAATGCCCGTTCCACTTTCTCCGACGTCAGGTCCTCTATACCGCTTGCTGTCAGCACACGTTCCAGATCTTTATAATCGAGTTTCGGAGGTTCTTCTTCATGTGACTCTTCGTTAATTTCGATGACCCGGTTGATCTCCTCGTACACATGTGCAATTGTGGCTGAGTCGAGCTGTTCACCGGCCACTTCCTTCACGATATCTTCGAAGATCGCCCGTTCTTCCAGTGCTGTCACAGACCTTTCTCCATTCAATACATTTTCGACAAAATGCGGATCCGGGAAATTGGATTTACCTGTGCAATATAGAACACGATTCACATCGGAGTAGTTGTCCGTTACGCTCGGGTACAGGAAACCCTGCTCCGGTGTGCTTAATTTGACAACCGGATCTACAATGACATTGTACTTAAATTCTCTCTCCACGTAATCAAACAAGAGCGTTTTCCGCTGCTTCTCCGTGGAATTCACACTGCACAGATTGAATGGATGTGCGAACACTTCGTTTTTCTCGCTTTCTTCCGCTTCATCGTTCCGAGCCTTGGTTGGCAAGTAATACTGTCCACGAACAAACGTGATCACCATATCCCGTTCATACTTGGCATCCACCAACATTCTTTCTACTAACAGGAGCATCAGGTCCTGCCATTCCTCCGGATCTCCTGTTACCAGTGCTTGGTGAAGCATCACCTGAGCCGGCTCCTCCGCTTGCTCCTGGAACTTCAGCTCAAACAATTTCTGATCCAGCTCACCCGTCAGCAATTTTTTGAAATTGCCCATGTACAGTTCCTGTTTCTCTCTATCCACCAGCTCAAACGGATGGCGCTCCCAATGATAAATCTCGTTCGTTTCTTTCGTAATATACACGTTGAGTATATCGTAAATATTCAGTAAATCATGATCCATCTTAAACTGTTTGCGTATATGCGCGACTTCTTTTTTATTCATGATTCGTTAGACAACTCCTCAAGTAAATTGGCCTTACAAGTATAAACGATATAAAAAACCTTCGCTAGAAGGACCTTTATCGTTATATGTCATCTACAGTAATAAAAAAGAAAGACGCATCAGGAATGATTCCCGTGCGTCTGTTTTTCGATTCACTGCTTATCTTTTCAATTAACTGCTGCTCGGCAACATATCTGCATTCAAAAGTGGTTCACGGCTGGGAGACACTTTGCTCCCTTCACGCAAAAACAGTAACCCCATGAACAAGGACACAACGCCAATAATAATTAGCAATGCCCCCAACTCCTGACTGTAGGCTGTAAGCGCTCCGTCCCGAAAAGCCATTCCACGAATCAGGCGGTTAAGCCAGTTCATGGGTAGTGCCCATGCGAAAATTTGAAACGGTTCTGGAAACGCCAGCGGCGTTAGTTGAATTCCCGTTGCCAGAAAGGAAGGATACAATACAAAGCTGGTTCGTAGGTTGACTTTGGATATGTCTTTGGCTGTGTATCCAATCAACATACCCAGAAGTGATAAGGCGAAGGCATAAATAACCAATGGGATGATAAAAAGATAAGGCTCCGCTTCAAAACGCATTCCCCCCACCTGCTTTAACAATCCATAAGATAGAAGCAGCGAAAGAGAACTCAACACTGCGTAAGGTACACAACGAATCCATACCTGGAAAGGTGAATTTCCGTTTGCAAACAGCTTCCCTTCCTGACGTAGCCGAGGTGCAATCGAGCCCGCTGCACTTGTCGTAATCATCAATACTACGATATTCACAAATCCTAGCACCATAAAACCGACATAACTGGAGGTTGGATTAAACAGCATCCGTTGCTGAAGCGAGATCGGCGACACGATTCCTTTAGCCGTTTCGGCATCCATCCCTTTCTGGATCAGACGTGTCATGGAAAGGGTCATATTTTCCGTCTGGATGATCTCCTGAATCGCGGTCCGGATTCCGGTTAGCCCCGAGGGCATTGTGTTATCCATCAAGATGCCGATATTCGTCGATTTCCCTTGTTGTTGACGTAAGCCCAATTGATTGGGAAGCATAATGACCGCTACAGCCTGCTCATTGGCAAGCAATGTTTCCGGACTCATTCGGCTCGCATATACGCTTTTGACGCTCATATATTGCGAGGCATTTATTTTGGAGATCAACTGCCGTGAATATTCGCTATGATCCTCATCAATGACCACAACTGGCGATTTGCTAATTTGATTCTGCGAGAACATTAAACCAAAGAATAAGGCTGCAATAAGCGGGCCGATAAAAATTAATCGAACATACTTACTTCCCGATACGTACTTCCATTCGTCAATCAGTGATTTCATCAAGTTTCACCTCTGCTGTCATCCCCGGAAGCAAATCAGCATTCGAATCCATCGATATTCGGACCAGAAACATACTTAGATCGGCTTGCCCCTTTTCCCGTGACATGCGCAAGCTCGCGAATTGTGGGGCAGATGAGATGGAAGTAACAACTCCACTCACCTGTGTTGGCTGATCCAAATAGGGAAAATTAACATCTATGGCTTGATTCACTTCAAGCTTTTGAACTTCACTTTCCTGGATGTAGAGGTCCGTATAGTAATTTTTCTTTTGCAGAACCGCCAGCGGCACTCCTGCTTGTACTTGATCTCCCTGCTTTACAGCAACTCGGTCAACCAAACCATCATACGGTGCAAGTACATCCACATCTCCTTCCCCAGCTGACTTCACTTTGAATAACACCTTTCCCTTCTTCACGGAGTCACCTGCAGATGCACCCACCTCTACAATCGCCCCAGGACTATTCTGATAAAATAAAGTCGTTTGCTCTGCCTCAAGCATGCCTTGTTTCCTGCTCTCAGCCTGACTTACAGCATCCTTGCCTTTAACAGCCAGAAGTGAACCTCCAACAATAAACACCATCGCAATTCCGATATACAAACCCGCTTTTATCTTCATTTTTATATCTCTCCCATTCCCAATCCTCGTGTATATAAGTTGAACTAAAAATTATTTACACTGGACACTCCGATGACAGAACAACCTTCCGATCGCTGTTATCCCCAGATTTTTTTGATTCCTTTTATAAATGGTAAATCCAGTGATAAAGGCGAACGCTCCGCTTCTTCAGGTTCTTTCTGTCCTCTCCGTTTCGTGTAAATGTTTAGTTCAATTTATATGGTTAAATTTGCTGCGTATTTTTAGTTCTCATTATCATTTTGGTGACCGCGTTCTCGGCAGCCTCCATGATCACTTCTCCCAAAGTGGGATGAGGGTGAATCGTCATGGCCAGATCTTCTACGGTTGCGCCCATCTCAATTGCAAGTCCGAGCTCCGATATCAGTGTGGACGCCTCCACGCCAACGATTTGCGCACCTATGACAATTCCCGAGGTTGGTTCAGCTACAATTTTTACAAATCCTTCGGTTTCCCTTAATGCCAATGCTCTTCCGTTGATCCCAAAAGAAGATTTTCCGATAACCACCGGAATGGCCTGTGCTTTGGCTTGCGTCTCACTTACTCCAACACTGGATAGCTCCGGATCAGAAAAGACGACAAGCGGGATCACCTTATAATCCACTTTGGAGGTAAGACCCGCAATGGCCTCTGCTGCTACTTTTGCTTCATAGGAGGCCTTGTGAGCGAGTGCCGGACCAGCCGTAATATCTCCAATGGCATAAATGTGCGGAATAACCGTCCTGCACTGTTCATCCGTCTCAATCAGTCCCTTGTTCGTTACGGACACACCTATGCGTTCCAGTCCTAACTGGCCGTCTGTATTGGGTTTCCTGCCGATTGTGACCAATACATATTCCGCCGTGACTTGGTGCTGCTCTTGATTTTTCGAATAATGCAGTGTAATGGAATCAGCCTTCTGCTCCACCTTTTCAGCAATCGCTCCGGTTACGATGTGTATGCCATCCGCCTTCAATTGTTTGACTACAGGTGCTGCAAGTTCCGCCTCGAATCCGGGCAATACTTGTGCTCCACCCTCCAGAATCGTTACCTTTGTTCCGAATTTGGCATACATCTGTCCAAGTTCCACACCAATATACCCTCCGCCGATCACAACCAGACTACTCGGAACCTCCTGCAGAGACAGTGCTTCTGTGGAAGATAAGATACGACCTCCAACTGGAAATGCTGGCAGCTCAATTGGACGAGATCCTGTTGCCAGTATGAGGTTTTTAAAAGAAATGCTCTGCTCCTGTCCAGCTTGCTGGATCATCGCTGTGTGCTCATCCACCAGACTGGCCTCGCCTTCGAAAATGGTCACATTCGCAGTCTTTAACAAATAGTGGACGCCACCTGCCTGTTTATTCACAACCCCCTGCTTGAAATCCTGTGCAATCTTAAATGTCGCTGCCGCGTCAGCTTGATTGAACTGTCTGAACAAATCATGGCGATGTGATTCCGCAATTAATGCTTTGGATGGTATGCACCCCACATGCGTGCAGACCCCGCCGAGCTGTTGACGTTCGACGATTGCCGTCTTCATCCCCAGCTGTGAAGAACGAAGCGCCGCCACATATCCTCCCGGACCTGATCCAATAACTAACGTATCTACAGATTCAAGCTTACTCATATCCTGATACCTCCCGATTTGAAGCCGATTTAAAATATGATGATCGTAATATATTATAACCATCATATTTTAAGGCAGTCAACAACCGTATTTGGCCCCTTTGTAAACCAGCCAACACCCAGTGGCCAAATTGACAGGATTTATTATGATGACTATAATATTTTAAAAAAGCAGAATGATGAAGCTATGGAGTGAATGATAATGCCCTATCCCAAAGGCCATAAAATAAAAGTACGAGGTAAAATTGTTGAGAGTGCGGCTCGGGCTTTTCGTACCAATGGTATTCAGGACGTCAGTGTACCGTTCATTATGAAGGGAGCCGGATTGACTCATGGAGGGTTTTATTCACACTTTGACAACAAGGAACAGTTGGTCGCCGAAGCCTGTGAATATGCCATTAGCGATACCATCGCACTTCTTCAGAAAGTTGCGGATCAGGAAGAGCAGAACCCCAAAATTAATACAGTCATCGATTATTATCTCAGTCCCTATCACCGCGACAAAACGGAAATGAGCTGCATTTTCCCTGCCCTTTCCGGTGAAATATCCCGCTCCTCCGAAGAGGTTCGGCAGGTATTCACTCATGAACTGGAGCGGATGATCACTTTTATCTCCAATCTGGCAGATATGGATGTATCCAAAAGTCGTGCCCTGTTTAGTACATTAGTCGGCTCGCTTGTTCTTGCACGCTCTGTTAATGATCCTGAACTAAGCGACAGCTTTCTCGCGGCGGGCAGGCAGCAAGCCAAAGAATTGGTTAGAAGTAATTAAAAAGTAAACGCTCCGGGCCCTTATAAAATGCGTAACTTTGATGCTGTTTAATTTTTGTTATTCAGCAGTAAACACAAAAAACACGCCTATAAATGGCGTGTTTTCTCTTATTTGTTTTCAAATAAATAATGCTTCATACTAGCCACCGTAATGCTCTTTTCGCATTCACTGTACTGGGGAATTATCATGCCAAGACTTTTATGAAAACGAATATTGTTCATCTATTAGCTCCAAGAAAAATATGGTATACTCACAGAGCAATGGAAAGGCTTATATGGGCGGTCGGCTAATCTCCCGGAAGGGAGGTTATCCCTTGTGACAGTATTTGAAGCAATTATGCTAATGCTTACCTTCGGTTTGCTGATTGTAGCGCTGCTGTCCAATAAAGACAAGTAGACCGCCCTCTGGCTAAGGGATGCGGTCTATTTGGTCGGTACCCTGCTTGTTAAGCCCACCGCCCTTAAAAGCGGCTATTGCATCAGAGAGTCGTGTTAGCGCACGGCTCTCTTTGCATTATAAGCTGTTTCTGTCCTTATTATAACATGGTGATTGTGGATTTCAATTC
>NZ_LGRP01000084.1:0-3219 GCF_001636635.1 Paenibacillus sp. O199 | reverse complement strand
TTCTGCGGCTGCTGCGTTTGCAGGACCCGCAGACGTATGTGACCGGACTTGGGCGGGATAATCTGGCGTTTAGCGTGCTGCGCGGCGAGAGCAAAAAGGACTTTGTCCTGAATTACGCGCGCGAGCATGCCAGCGAGCCGGGTATTGTGTACGCCGCGACCCGTAAGGACGTGGACGATCTGCATCAGCGTTTGCTGCAGGCGGGATTGCCAGCAGGACGCTACCATGCCGGGATGACGGACGATGAACGGTCCCAGAGCCAGGAAGCTTTTTTGTACGATGATATCCGGGTGATGGTGGCGACAAATGCGTTCGGGATGGGGATTGATAAGTCTAATGTGCGTTACGTTATTCATAACAGCATGCCGAAGAACATGGAGGCATATGTGCAGGAAGCCGGGCGTGCGGGACGGGACGGAGAGCCGAGCCAATGCATTTTGTTATTCGGAGCACAGGACATTATCACCCAGAAGTTCCTGATCGAGCAAAACCCGATGGAGGGCGACCGTAAACAGAACGACTACCGGAAGCTGCAACAGATGGTGGATTACTGCTACACGACGCGTTGTTTGCGCAGTGCGCAGCTGGATTATTTCGGTGAGGTGCATGAGGACAAGCCATGCGGCATTTGCAGTTCATGTACGGACGACCGCGAGCTGGTGGATATGACGATTGATGCGCAGAAAATTTTCAGCTGCATTCACCGCATGCGTGAACGATATGGTGTATCGTTGGTCGCTTCGGTGCTCAAAGGCTCCCGTGCCAAAAAAGTGCTAGATTACGGCTTCAACTCCCTGCCAACCTACGGCGTGATGGGTAATCGTACAGAGCGTGAGATCGCGGAAATCATCAACGTCATGGTGTCCGAAGGTTATCTGATGCTGTCCGAGGGGCAGTATCCAGTAGTTCGTTTGCAGCCGCTGGCGGTGGAAGTGCTCAAAGGTCAGCGTGAAGTGATGCAGCGTGTGGTTCGCAAGACGGCGGCAACGGCTTCGGGTACGAACTATGGTGGACGACGCGGACGTGATGCAATGCCATCTGCGGTTAACGAGACGGTATTTGAGCAGCTGCGTCTGATCCGTCGTGATTTGGCGGCGAAAGAGCATGTGCCGTCTTACATTATTTTCAATGATGCGACCTTGCGCGAAATGAGCGTGGTATGTCCAAGGACAGAACGTGACATGCTGGATATCAAAGGGGTCGGTGAGGTCAAGTACCGTAAGTACGGGCTGCCGTTCCTCGAGTTTTTCCAGAAGCAAACGGGCGAAGACGTGGATACGGATGATGATGCTTTTTATGAATACGAGTGAGATGTTGAATGAAGATTCTTACGTTTTGAAATGAAAAATATAGTCTGGTGGTCCAGACAAAGGTTGTGAACCATGAAAGTTATTCTCTCTACATTAAATGCAAAGTACATCCATACCTCTTTGGCCTTGCGGTGTCTGAAGGCGTACAGTGAGAAGGATTTTGATATTGAGCTGGCCGAGTATACGATTAAGGACCCGGTCATGAATATCGTGTCCGATCTGTATCAGCGCGGTGCTGACATGATCGGGTTCTCGTGTTACATCTGGAACATTGAAGAGACAATCAAGGTCATTGATATTTTGAAAAAGGTTATGCCTGAGGTGAAAATTCTGCTCGGCGGGCCGGAAGTGTCCTACGACACGGAATATTGGATGAACCGGATTCCCAATGTTGATTTCATCGTGATGGGTGAAGGGGAAGAGACGCTGCATCAGCTCTTGACGGAGCTGGAGGGAAGCAAGAAGTTCCATTTCGTATATGGACTGGCGTATCGCAAAGGGGAAGAAGTCATTCTCATGCCGGGACGGCCAAAAGCGGATCTGAATGATCTGCCGTCACCGCACCGTTTTGAAGAGGATATTCCGGAGCTCGGGAAACGGGTTGTTTATTTTGAAACCAGCCGTGGCTGTCCGTTCAGTTGTCAGTTCTGTCTGTCCAGTATTGAGGTCGGCGTGCGATATTACGATATTGAGCGGACAAAGTCGGACATTCTGTACCTGATTGAGAAGGGTGCAAAACTGATCAAGTTTGTGGACCGGACGTTTAACATCAAGCGGGATTATGCGCTCGAAATGTTCAAATTCCTGATCGAGAATCATCAGGGGACGGTGTTCCAGTTTGAAATTACGGCTGATATTATGCGTCCCGAGGTACTGGACTATCTGGCAGAGAATGCGCCGCCAGGCACATTCCGGTTCGAAATTGGGGTTCAGTCCACGAATGATCCAACGAATGAACTGGTGAAACGCCGCCAGAACTTCTCGAAGCTAAGTCGTACCGTGAACAAGGTCAAAGCCAGCGGCAAAATCGACCAGCATCTGGATCTCATCGCCGGATTGCCGGAGGAAGATTACAATACGTTCCGCAAGACGTTTAACGATGTATTTGCACTGGGGCCGGAAGAGCTTCAGCTTGGATTCCTCAAAATGCTGCGTGGTACCGGTCTGCGTCTGGATGCGGAAAAGTACAACTACACGTATATGGATCACGCGCCGTATGAGATTCTGGGAAGTGACGTGCTGCCGTTCAGCGACATCGTACGCCTGAAGCGGCTGGAGGATGTGCTGGAGAAATACTGGAACGCACATCGGATGGACCATACGTTGAAGTATCTGATGGAGCAAGAGTTCGATTCGCCATTTGATTTCTTCCAGGCGTTCGGGGATTACTGGGAGGGTCAGGGCTGGCAGAAGATCGGTCACCAGCTGGAGGATCTGTTCACCCGTCTGCACAGCTTCCTGGAGTCGCGCAACACACCGCACATGGATGTTGTGCTTGGCCTGATGAAGCTCGATTATTTCCTCGGCCACAAATACAAACCACGCAAAATCTGGTGGGAAGATCCGCTCCAGAAAGACCAGTGGGCGGGTTATATGAAAACGTTGGCTGAACGTCCGGAAGACGTTCGCCTGCCGCGTATTGCCGGTGCCACAGGCACGGCGTGGCTGGAAAGCAGCGGCACGAGTGCGATTGCCGCTGCGGGAAGTTCGGCTGCTGCCGGAGAAGACTCTGCCGCGGATGCGGCGGGTGTGATCGGCAGCGATGGCGCGGCGTCGCTCCCTGTGGGCGACGCAACAGGGTCCGCCGCGGATGGAGCGGCGGACGGGGTGGACGGCAACGCTTCGCGTGCGTTGCCGATGACCTCGGCCATGACCGCACAGACGGTCATGGGTGCCCGGGCTTTCGCCG
>NZ_LGRP01000081.1:0-4157 GCF_001636635.1 Paenibacillus sp. O199 | reverse complement strand
CCACGGCTCACGCTTGCACGCTCGCCTGATTTTACGCGGGTGCCTGCAATGCCACGCCCTTCGCCTGTTTTCGCTCCCGTTTTGGTTCGTGATCCAGCGCTCGCACCACGTCTTGCGCCGGTGCGCCCGCTGGCTTTGCCTTTCGGTTCTGCAAGAAGCTTGCGCTCTATTCCTGCGAGTTCCACATTCCCCTGCTTCGCGCCTTGGTTTCCCCATTCGTGATTCGAACTTGCTTTGGGCTGCACTCCCACAGATACGTACAAGGAGCCGGCATGACCGCCCAGTGTCTTCTTCCTGCCCAAGTCGCTGCGTTTTGCTACTCTCACGGCATTCCCTCCCTTGGCATGCACGAGGAGTGCCGCCGCTGCACAAAGCGCCGGAGCATTCTTCCGGCTCCGGCGCAGGTTGTTCTGCTCTCATGGGACCCCTCACAGCGGCAGCATCTGGCGCATATATTTTAGGGCAGTTGACCCTTCATGCGGATGGCTGCTTCCTGAAGCGATTGGAACGTCCCTGCATCACTCCAATATTTTTGCAAAATATCGTATTCCAGTCCTCCAGCTGCTGCATAATGATTGTTCACGTCCGTAATTTCGAGTTCGCCGCGTGCAGAAGGCGCAATGTTCTGAATGAGGTTGAATACATGGTCATCATACATATATATGCCAGTAACACAATAAGAGGTCTTCGGATCACTCGGTTTTTCCTCAATGTATGAGATTCGTTCCGGATGCTGTGGATCAAACACCGGCACCCCATACCGCCGTGCATCGTCCACTTCTTTGAGCAAAACACGAGCTGTACCCGCAGGCTGCTGCATATACCGGTCCACATAAGGCTTCAAATCGTCGCTAAACAGATTGTCTCCCAGCAGCACAACGAATTTCTCTCCAGGAAGGATAAACGATGTCGCCAGATCCAATGCTTCGGCAATCCCGCCTGCCTTTTCCTGAATCCGATACGTCAGCTTGACGCCATGATCTGCTCCACCACCCAAATACTCCGTGTATAACCCAGCGGAATGTTTGTTGATCACTATCAATATCTCTTCAATGCCTGCCTGGCGAAGTCTGTCGATGCCATACATAATCATCGGATGCTTGCCGACTGGAATCAGATGCTTGTTAATCAGCCGGGTCAGAGGATACAGTCGTGTTCCTGTTCCGCCAGCAAGAATTACACCTTTCATTCCACTATCCCTCCTTCATCGGATGTCTCAATATATTTAAGGGGATCGACATGCCATTTGTTGATAAAAATGGATCGATTGCGCTCAAGCAACTGTTTCCAAGCTACAGGATCGGTCTTCAGGAAACTCGCGCTGCCGCGATGATGTACCAGGACATCCCCGCATACCAGCAAACGATAACCTTTCTGGCAGGACCTGTAGCAATAATCGTCATCTTCATAGTGTCCCGGCGAATAGACTTCGTCAAGCACACCAATGTCCTCCATCACACTTCGCCGCATGAGCATACATAAGCCGACAATCCGTCTGACTTCCTTCCATCTGGAAGAATCGACTACATTGTTGGCAGCAGCCAGTTCCTGAAAATGTACCATGTCCCGGAACTCAAGCTCTACCTGCTGGATACCACTTGCATAGTTGGTCACCGGACCTGTAATACCAATGTTTGCATCACTGTAGAGGGCTGCCTGCAGATTTTCGAGCCAGCGGGTGGTAACTGTAACATCGTTATTCAGCAGCAATAGCTCATCACCACAGGCTGCACGGAGCCCGGCATTGCAAGCCGCCGGGAAACCCCGATTGTCCGGCAACCGAACAAAACGAATTCGTTCCCGTGCACAATACGCTGCTGTTCCGTCAACCGAGCCATTATCCACAACGATGATTTCATAAGATGTATGAGAATCGGTATATTTTCGAATGGCATCGATACACGGCTTCAGCAGTTCCAGCCCGTTGTACGTCGGAATAATAATACTCGTCAGTGTCATCTGGCGTTCCTCCTGTAGGCCACTTCAGCACGAGAAATGGATCGGGCTTGTGACTTATTGCCGCCCATATCCAGCCAGGTTGCAATCGCCTCCAGATGGTCGCCAATGATCAATCGGGCGACTTCGTTGCCACTGCCCGTATTGGTGGAACGCAGGCGATTGGAACGAATGACATCCACTTGACTGGGTGCAGTCACTTTTAATCCATGCTGAATGGCTAGACTTTGCGCCTTGGGAGGAACGGCCAGCGCCTCCGGTTTTACGATCTGGATCATCTTACGTGAGAGGGCATGAGGTACAGCCGTCAACGAATTGGAACCCAGATCCGAACGATTAAGCACACGGTTGAGATATGCCTTGATCCGGCTCACTTCATCCTGGCGGGCAAATGGAGGCAACAGCGATGAAAGATTGTTCAGTGCCACGTCATCTCCCCGGTCGACCGCATACAGAAACGGGGCGAGTTGCTCTGCCGGGACGACCATATCCCCATCCACAAAGAGAAGAGTCTCCGCCTCCGTCATTTTGGCCCCCAAGGCGCGGCCTACATCATGTCCCGCCCGGTCAGGTTCATAGACCAGCGTGATGCCAGACTGTTCAAGCACCTGTGTCAGACTGTTGTCCGTTGTTCCATTCAATACCACAACGATATCTGTCAGCGGTAAACGTTTCAGTTGTACAAGTACTTGCCCCAGCGTAAGTTCCTCATTGCAGGCACAGACGACTGCAGCGGCAGGTTTATTCAGGGCAAGTGGAATAATATTCAATGAGCGTCCCGCAGCTTGAGCATAACCCTGCATGAATGCTTTCCCTGCCTGCATTGCAGCAGAATAACTCCTTAGCTCCGCTGAGATCGCAGCCCCATGCTCCTGCCATGTTGAACGCGCATGTTGTTCAATCGATTGTTCATTTTCCAACGTCATGCGTCCTGCCCGTTGCCCTGCGCTGAATGCTTCATGCAATACGGACTTGTTCATTGCCAACCTGCTCGATGCTGAACTCTTTAGCGGCGATTTAGTCAGGCTCTTCCTGCCCATGGTTCTGGTTCTGTTCCTTGGTGTTCGTCTGCCTGCCGTCCGTTGACGACGGACACCCCCTGAACGCTCCTTCATTTCCTCACCTCCAGCGTGCTGCATCTTTTGACGAGGTTTCTTTCTTGTTTTAGGCAACATGCTCACCTCGTCAGGCTACGAACACGCTGCAGATCGGAATGTCCTCCGCGTGGGCCAAGTGTATCGGTTATCCACCTGATCGCTGTCAGATGATCATTCCAGACCACTTGACTGAGCGGGTCAGGTCCGCTTCGTTTCTTGACTCGAACTGCGTTCATTTTGCCTACAGGCACATGATGGACGGCACGCACCTTCAACCCGTTGGTAACCGCCTTTGCATGTGCCAATGGTGGAATCTCCAGTGTGTCCGTCCCAATCACTTCAAGTGCCCTGCGACTTAATGCATGCGGAATGGCTGTCATGGAAGCCCCTTGCAGATCAGGTCTCGCGAGCATGCTGTTCAGCGCATGTTTGGCTTCTATCACAGGGTGAACAGGGATACGCGCCACCGGTCCGTTATAATCATTAAGCGCCACATCCGTCCCGTCCAGAACCGCTCGCACATAAGGCGCGAGATGTTCTGCCGGAATTGGAATGTCTGCATCCGTGAACAACAGCACCCTGCCACGAGCTGCCGCTGCACCGACTCTTCTTCCTCCATCATGTCCCAAAGCTTCGGCATAACGAAGCACCTGTGCCCCTGCCCTTTTTGCCGCTGCTGCCGTCCCATCCGTTGAACCATTCACAATAACAAGCACTTCAGCATCACGGCATATCCGCAGCGACTGACGCACGACTGCACCAATGGTTCGCTCTTCATTCATGGCAGGTATAATGACCGAAAGCAGTGGTTTATGCGAGTACGTCGAATCCTGTGCAAGTGTCTCTCTCATCGCATGCTCAGCTCCGAATGCTGGCAATTCCGTTTGCTCCACGGGTGGAATTACGTACTTGTAGGCCTTTGTACCCTTTTTGTAAGCAGATTTCAAACGACGCTTCTTTAATTGCGCTTTTCTTTGTGCCAGATTCGATTTGGCTGCATAAAAAGCTGTATTGCCGCGTTTTTGCAACACAGTCACCTCCCGGGTGTACATCATCGGCATGCAAAGGGAGTACACGTTATTCTATGTATTCATGGAGCAGTGG